>NZ_JAZDQV010000006.1:0-176303 GCF_036324225.1 Altererythrobacter litoralis | reverse complement strand
GCCCACACGTTCATGTCCGCCATCTGCATCGCCGCAACCGTCATCTTCTGGCTGCCGCAATGAGTCCTGAGCCTAGAGTGCTTCGCCCGCGGCTACCCCGCTGGCCCAGGCCCACTGGAAATTGTAGCCACCCAGCCAGCCAGTCACGTCGACCGCCTCGCCGATCGCATAGAGCCCGGGAATCCGTTTCGATTCCATTGTCTTGGAAGATAATTCCGCGGTCGAAATGCCGCCGACGGTTACTTCCGCCTTGGCAAAGCCTTCGCTGCCATTGGGGTGGAAACTCCATCGGGCAAGTCGCACTGCGGCCGCCAGCAAGGCCTTGTCAGGCGTGTTGCCCAGCTCTGTGTGGATGCCGATTTTCTCCGCAAGAATATCCGCCAACCGGTCAGGTAGCGCTTCCCGCAGCAGCGATTTGAGCGTTGCGCGCGGGGTTTCGCGCTTGCGCTCCACCAGCCAGTCGGCCGGGCGACCCGGCACGAAATCGATGCTCACCTCGTCACCCGGGCGCCAATAGGAGCTGACCTGCAGGATCGCCGGGCCGGACAAGCCACGATGGGTGAAGAGTGCGGCTTCGGCAAAGCTTGTTTTGTTGGCGGTCGCCACGACCGGCGCCGATACGCCGGAGATTTCGCGGAACAGCACTTCTTCTCCGCCCAGCGTCAGCGGGACGAGGGCAGGGCGAGGTTCGACCACTTTCAGCCTGAACTGTCGGGCGAGGTCATAGGCATATCCGGTCGCGCCCATCTTGGGGATCGAAGGGCCCCCGGTGGCGATCACAAGGCTTGCGGCGGTCGCGATCTGTCCGTTGGCCATGACGGCAAATCGCCCTGCATCGTGCTCGACAGCTGTCACCTCGGCATTGCAGCGCACTTCGACGCCACCTTTCGCGCATTCGGCCAGCAGCATATCGACGATCTGCTGCGCCGAACCGTCGCAGAACAGCTGTCCCAGCGTCTTTTCGTGCCAGGCGATGCCGTAACTATCGACGAGCTCGATGAAATCACGCGGCGTGTATCGCGCGAGCGCGCTCTTCGCGAAATGCGGATTGGCGCTGAGGTAGTTCGCCGGGCTCGCGCCGATATTGGTGAAATTGCAGCGCCCGCCGCCTGAGATGAGGATCTTCTTGCCCGGCTTCTCCCCCTTTTCGAGCACCAGAACGCGCCTGCCGCGCTGCCCCGCGCGCGCGGCGCACATCAGCCCGGCCGCGCCCGCGCCCAGCACAATCGCATCGTAGGTGTCAGCCATGAGTCATGCAGCCTGCGCCGCATCCTTCGATCCGCGGCTGGCGATGAAATAGAGGCCAGTTCCGGTCACCAGCAATACGCCGAACATCGACCATGCCTGCTGATCGGCATGACTGGCGATCCAGGCCGAAGCCACGAAAGCAAGCAAGGCAACTACCGCGTGCAGCGGATTGGCCCTGCCTTCACTGTGCTCGATCATAGGCACCGCAGCCGCGGTGATTGCATAGGTGAGCAACCGCGTGAGAGTGCTTGCTGCAGCGAGTGCGGCAAAGCCTGCCCAAACCGAAAACAGCGCCGCGGCCACGCCGTAGAACACTATCGAGTTCGCAGGTGTAAGGAAGCGCGGGCTAACCTGTCGGAACCAGCTGGGGAGCATGCCTTGTTCTGCCATGCCATATGCCACGCGCGGCACGACGATCAGGCTGGCAAAATTGTTCGCCGCGATCGAGAACCCGGCTCCGACAACGATCACCAGTGCGCCCCATTGGCCTAGTGCCAGCTCAGCAGCCCCTGCCAGCGCATTTTCGTTCGCGCCTTCTTCGGGGCCGATGGTGAGATAGGCCCAGATCACCAGTGCATAGAGCAGGGTCACGCCTGCCAGCACCGTCACAAGTACGCGCGGAATGTCGCGCTTGGGGTTGCGGCCTTCGCCTGCGGGCACCGTCACCCCTTCAAAGCCGATGAACGCGTAGAACAGCAGCAGCACGACCGATTCGATTTGGCTGAACTGCGGCAGGACAATGGCGGGAGAGGTAAATCCGCCGAAAATCGCCGCGCCGATGATGAGGGCAAGTGGCAGCAATTTGAGCGCGGTCAGGCCACCAAGCGCATTGACCGAACTGCGCATGCTCAGCAGGTTGATCGCGGTGAAGATCAGTATGGTGAGAACCACCACTACGGTTGTCACCAGCGGCGTTTCGAGCGCGGGAGAGAGCGCCGCGAAATAGGCCACCATTACGTGTGTGTTCGCCGCCAGTGCGATGATGCCTGAGGCATATCGTCCCCAGCCGGCCTGGAACCCGGCGAAGTTGCCGAATGCTGCCTTACCGTAAAGCACCGGGCCGCCGCTGCCGTCGAAGCGCTTGGCGAGCCAGGCGAAGGTCAGCGCCAGCGGCAGGAACATTATTCCGCCCAGCAGCATCATCCACGGCGCGAAACTGCCGACGTAAGCGACGAGGACTGCTGGCAGGGCGAATATCCCCGATCCGATCATCCCGTTGATCTGGAACAGCGAACTGCCCCAGAAACCGACCGTGCGCGGCGGTGCTATCGTCTTGTCCATCAATTCCCCCAAATGAGCCGCTACGCTGCCCGTAAAGCGGAACAAGCGCAAGCAATTGAGATTGTTCGTGCCTCCGCCTATCTCTGCCACCATGTCTCGCAGCAAGGCCGGATCACCGCACAACCCCAGAGGTGCCGAACGCTTCCATGAGGAGCAGGCGACCTATACCGTCGCCAGCGCGCAGCCCGATCTGGAAGCCGGGATCGCCGCAATCCGCGAGACGGTGAAGACGCTCAAGCCGGTTCCCGGCGTCTATCGCATGCTCGATGCGCGCGGCGACGTGCTCTATGTCGGCAAGGCGCGGGCGCTGAAGAACCGCGTCGCCAATTACACGCAGGTGCAGGGGCTGACCAACCGCCTGCTGCGCATGGTCAGCCAGACCCGCGGCATGGAAATCGTCACCACCAATTCGGAGGCGGAGGCGCTGCTGCTCGAAGCGCAACTGGTCAAGCGCTTCCGCCCGCCGTTCAACGTCCATTTGCGTGACGACAAGAGCTTCCCCTTCATCCTGCTGCGCGCAGAGCACGACTTCCCGCGCATCATGAAGCATCGCGGCGCGCGCAAGGCGAAGGGCAATTACTACGGCCCCTTCGCCAGTGCGGGTAGCGTCAACACCACGATCAACGCGTTGCAGAAACTGTTCCTGCTGAGGAGCTGCACCGACAGCTTCTTCAGCCGCCGCGACCGGCCCTGCCTGCTGTACCAGATCAAGCGTTGCAGCGCGCCCTGCGTCGGCCGGATCGGCGAGGCGGACTATGCCGCGCTGGTCGACCAGGCGAAGGACTTCCTTTCGGGCAAGTCTTCGGCTGTGCAGGCCGATCTTGAGCGCCAGATGGCGGAGGCTGCCGAAGCGCTGGACTTCGAGACGGCCGCGATCCTGCGCGACCGGCTGCGCGCGGCGACCTTCATCCAGGGTTCGCAGGCGATCCACGCACAGGGGCTCGGCGATGCGGATGTTTTCGCGCTTGCGGCCAAGGGCGGCCATGTCGGCATCCAGGCCTTCTTCATCCGTGGGGGCCAGAACTGGGGCCATCGCGCCTTCTTCCCGACCCACACGAAGGATGTCGAGGAAGAGCAGGTGCTCGCCGATGTGATCCTGCAATTCTATGAGGAGGTGCCGCCGCCGCCGACAGTGCTGGTCGACCGCGAACTTCCCGAAGCCGAGCTGATCGAGCAGGCACTCAGCGAGCTTGCCGGGCGCAAAGTTGCGATTTCGGTCCCGCAGCGCGGCGAGCGGCGCAAACTGATGCAGCAGGCGGAACGCAATGCGGGCGAGGCGCTCGACCGGCGGCTGGCGGAAAGCGGCACCAAGGCCAAGGTGTTGCGCGACCTGGCCGAATTCTTCGAGCTCGACGGGGCGCCCCAGCGGATCGAAGTATACGACAACAGCCATATCCAGGGCGCCAAGGCGGTTGGCGCCATGGTTGTCGCGGGGCCGGACGGCTTCCTCAAGAACCAGTACCGCAAGTTCAACATCCGCGAAGCCCAGACCAATGACGATTTCGGCATGATGCGCGAAGTGATGCGGCGACGCTTCAGTCGCGCGATGGAGGAAGACCCGGAGCGGGAAGGCGGAACATGGCCCGACCTCGTCCTGATCGATGGTGGCAAGGGCCAGATGTCTTCGGTGCGCGACACGCTGGAGGAACTGGGGATCGAGGACGTGCCGCTGATCGCCATCGCCAAGGGGCCGCACCACGGGCGCGAGGGGAGGGAAGTGTTCCACTTCCCCGACGGGCGCGAGAAGACGCTGCCGGTCAATTCGCCGCTTCTGTTCTACCTTCAGAACCTGCGCGACGAGGTGCACCGCTATGTCATCGGCGCGCACCGGGCGAAGCGAAGCCGCGCGATTTCCGCCTCACCGCTCGACGAGATCCCCGGCATCGGCCCGGCTCGCAAACGTGCGCTGCTGCTGCATTTCGGCACGGCGAGCAAGGTCCGCGCCGCCGCGCTGGAAGACCTGCAACGCGCACCAGGCGTTTCCGACGCGGTTGCCCGCAAGATTTACGATTTCTACCACGCGGGCGGGTGAGGGCATCTAGCCCGCCATCCGTCGGATAGTCCGGGCAGTTGCCCTTTGCGCATCAAGCCGCTAGGCGCGCCGCGGGGGCTTTCACAAGGAAAGCAAAATGAGATTAGGCAAGACTTTTGCAGTGCTTGCCCTGCTTGCGGCAGGGCTTGCGGCCTGCAACTCACCCACTACTGAAACCGCTCTGGCACCGGCCACTTCGCAGAACGGCGTCACCCTGATCATTCGCTTCGAAGCGAGCGATAAAGGACTCGCTGAGCTCAAGAGCATTCTTGACGGCGTTTCCGACGCGATGAAGAGCGAAGCGGGTTTCGTTTCGGCCAAGGTCTATCGCAATATCGACGAGCCCAATATCTTCGTGCTCGAGGAAGTCTGGACCACCAAGGAACTTCACTTCGAACATTTTGACCGGATCAACCAGTCGGGCGACTGGGCGCACATCGAGAGCCTGCTCGTGGCAGAGCCGCAGATGGGCTATTACTCGCTCGACGCAGCGGGCGCGGAATAAGCGCGAACTGGCAATAGCGCGGCGCGGCGGGGATTTGCTCCTGCCGTGCCGATGCACCGGCTATTGTACTGCGCGCGGGTGTCGAGAAGTTAAGCTTCGGTCCTGCGTCGCACCCGGCATTGGACGCCAGCCAACCATATATTGGTCGAAATTAGGGCAATAGGCGGCGGAGGATATCGACCGGCGCTAGTCGATGCCGCTGGCGATTGCTCGGGAAGAGCAATAACCTTCGCTACGAATCCCGACTCCGCAAGGGATAAGACCTGCGATGGCAATCACTGGCAGTTGGTGGGCAGAGGATGGCAAGACGCTCCTGACGCAGCTCGGGAGCAGCGAACGCGGGCTTGCGAGTGAACAGGCAGCGGCACGCAATTCCCGCCATTTGCGGACGGTCAGCTGCCTCGCGCTAGCATCCCCCGCTCAACCCAGGTCGAATGGACCCCGCTGCTGATCTTGTGCGGAAGGGCGAGGCGGGCGATCGGCCCCCTGGTCACGTCGCTGGCATCGAGGATCGCGAGTTCGCTGGTGCTGCTGTTCTCGTCGATCAGGAAGGTCACGAGGTAAGCGTCGTCCTCTGAAGTCGCTCCCTCTCTCGGTACAACCGGACTCTCGCTGGCATAGACTCCGTCAGGCAGCGTGTAGACCTGCTCTTCGCCGGTTTCGGTGTCATGCCGGCAGTATCCGTTGAACAGGAACCAGCCCGGCCTGGTCGTGGTCGACCAGACGTAGCGCGATTTCTTCATCAGATATTCCGGGTTGATCATCCCGAATTCGACGATCCGGTCGGACAGGCGCTCTTCGCGCGTTTCGCCCGTCTTCAAATTGAAGCGCCAGCGGTGCAGGCGGCACTGGAAGCTGTGCTCGTCGACATAGGCCATCATATGCGCATAGCGGCCATGCTCCTGCAGTGGCTGCGGCATGGGGCATGACTGGTGATAGCCCTCCAGCACCACCTCGTCGCCTTCTGACCCAGAGACCTCATATGCATTCGTCCAGTGCAGCACATAGGTCGGCTCGGCCTCGAACCAGCGGATCTCCTCCGGCTGGCCATGGCGCGGGATCAATGCGAAGCGCGAAGGCAGCCCTTCGTGCAATCGCGCCGCATGGATGTCGCGCTTCAGCGCCTCGGCGTCCCAGAACAGCGGCATGTCGTTGAGGATCGACCAGTTCCGGGTGACTGCCATGTCATGCGGCAGGCGAGGGCCGGGCAAGGGAATGGGGACGTAATGCACCAGCTTTCCCGCGCGATCGACCACGCCATAATGCATGTAGGGGGCGTGGACCGAATAGTTGAAGAACATCAGTTCGCCGGTCTGCTCGTCCACCTTCGGATGCGCGGAAACCCCGTCCAATGGGCCCCACGGCGCCTTGCCGAGATTCTCCAGCGTCTCAGGATCGAGCATCCACGCTTCGCCGCATTGGTAGAAGGTGGCATAGGCGACGCCTGCATGCACCACGATGTCGGTGCTGCCAGTGTCCTTCAGCCCGCCATGCGCGCCGAAGCCGGGACGCTTCGATGTGCCCGGAGGGTCCATCAACCCGCCCCAGAGTGATTGGCCCGCGATCTGCTCTTCCGCGAAGCAATGCGTGCGCACGAAGCGGTTGCGATAGCTTGCCTTGCTACCCGAAATGCTGACCTGGTGCACCATCGCATCGCCATCGAAGGGGTGATAGCGGCCCAGCGGCTGGTGCACCGGGTTCTCCGTGTTGCGCAGGTAAATGCCGTCAATATCCGCGGGGATTTCACCCTCGATCACTTCCAGCTCGTCGACATCGACCTCTTCAAGGCAAGGGGTCCACGGACCGGAAAGGTAAGGGTGGTTCGAAGGCTCGAGCGTTTGCCGCACAGGCGGCAGGCGGGTGATCTGCATGGCTTACCTCTCCAGCGCAGAGAGTAGCGCGATACGGCCACAGCTCAATGCATTCCTTTCCCGCGGCGTCAAAACCTCAGGCAATCAAATATTTAGTGGAACGGGACGGCAGAAGTGGCGTAGAATTCCTGAATCAGCGGGATTAACCTGCGACGCGGGTCGAAATTGATCGTGATCAATGTAACAATGCGTGGAACGCGTAGGTTACATGTTATAGGGAAGTGGTTCGCCGAAGCGAAAGGAGAGACGCGCCATGAAATCGATCCTGCTCCATATCAACGATGACTCGGGGCTTGAGGCCCGCACACAGGCTGCGCTCGACCTTGCGCGCGCATTCGGCGGGCACATCACCTGCCTGCAGGCGGTGACTTACGAGATTTTCGCGCCGGGCGATTTCTATGGTTCGGCCATGGCGGCCGCGATGCCGGTGATCCGCGAGAATGCCGAGGCTTTGCGCAAGGAAGTCGAAGCTGACCTCTCGAACGAAGATGTTCCGTGGGAGTATATCTTGCAGTTCGGCATGGCTGAAAGCCGCCTGATGGAGAAGTCGGCGATCAACGATGTCGTCGTGCTCGGCCCCAACGATATTGGCGATGAAGGCCCGCGCCCCTCGCGCATGGTGGGTGATTTACTGCTGCATTCGCGCACACCCGTGCTGGTGGTGCCGAAGGACCAGAAGCGCGTCGACTGGAGCGGGCCAGCCTTCGTGGCCTGGAACGGCTCGACCGAAGCCTGCGTCGCACTGCGCGCGGCGCTGCCGCTGCTGGCCAAGGCGAGCAAGGTCTATCTCGCATCGGTGGCGGAAAAGAAGCCGCGCGAACGGCATGACCTTCCGCCGGTAGAGGGCGCCGAATACCTGAGCCGCCACGGCATCCAGGCGGAACTCGTCGAAATCCCGCAAGGCGACGAGTCTGTCGCCGAGACGCTGGTCGACGCCGCTTCGATCCGCCACTGCAGCTATATGGTGATGGGCGCCTATGGCCACTCGCGGCTGGCGGAATTCCTGGTCGGCGGGGTTACGCGCAATGCGCTGACGGATCCGAAGCTACCGATCCTGCTCGCGCATTGATTCAGGCCTTGGGCGCGCGCCGCCGCATCATGCCTTCCTGAGCCACGCTGGCGACCAGTTCGCCAGCGCGGTTGAAGATCCGCCCGCGGTTGAAGCCGCGCCCGCCGCCGCTCCACGGAGCATCCGTGGCGTAGAGCAGCCATTCGTCAGCGCGGGCAGGGCGGTGGAACCAGATCGCATGGTCGAGGCTGGCGCCGACCAGTTCGCCGCGCATCCAGCTGAGGCCATGCGGCAGCGCGCTGGTGCCCAGCAGCGTGAAATCGCTCGCATAGGCGATGATGGCGCGGTGCAACGCCGGATCGTCGGGCAGCGGTGCAGCGGCTCTGAACCAGCTATGTGCACAAGGCTGGCGCGGCTCCGAATTCATCCAGTGCAGCTTGTCCGTGGTGCGCATTTCGATCGGGCGCGGGCGCAGCATCATCGCGCGTGCCGTGCCGCTGATCCCAGCCTTCTCGGCATATTCGTGGCGCAGTTCCATGTCGCTGCGCAAATCTTCCGGCCCGGGCACGTCAGGCATGGTGTAATCATCATGCTCAAGTCCCGGCTCGGGCAGTTGGAAGCTGGCCGTGAGGTTCAGGATCGGGCGGCTGGTGCCGTCTTCCTCCATCTGGCTGGCGACGACACGGCGGTTGGCAAAGCTGCGCCCGTCGAAATCGGCGGCGACTTCGTAGCTGATCGGCGGGCCTTCCTTGCCTCCGCGCAGGAAATAGGCGTGGAGCGAATGCGCTTCCTTCCCGTCCCCGACGGTCGCTTGCGCCGCCTGCAGCGCCTGCGCGATCACCTGCCCGCCGAACACGCGGCCAACGCCGCCCTTCTGCGGCTTGCCAGTGAAATGCATCGGAGCGCCGGGCTCTACGGTGAGGAGCCGGACCAGCCCGGCAACCAGCCGTTCGGGGGTGGGGGGATCGGAAGGTGCGTCTGCCATGGCGCTTCCATTGCGGCGCGCGTGAGCGAAGGTCAACGCGGCAAATTTGAGAGGGATGCAATTACTTCCCTACCGCTTCGCTACTTGAGGGAGTCTTTGTCTGCCCTATCGCTTCGCTACTTGAGGGCAAAGAAAACCCCGCCCGGCGCAGTGCCGAGCGGGGCTCTCCAGTCCCGTCAATGTGGGTATGCGATTACATCGCGTGACCGCCAGCCAGCGCCGCGAGCAGCAGCAGCGCGACGATGTTGGTGATCTTGATCATCGGGTTCACGGCCGGGCCCGCGGTGTCCTTGTAGGGGTCACCCACGGTGTCGCCGGTCACCGCGGCCTTATGGGCTTCCGAGCCCTTGCCGCCGTGATTGCCGTCTTCGATGTACTTCTTGGCGTTGTCCCAGGCACCGCCGCCGGCCGTCATCGACAGCGCGACGAACAGGCCGCCGACGATCACGCCGAGCAGCAGAGCGCCGAGCGCCGCGAAGCCGTTGGCTTCACCCGCGATCGCGGCGATCACGAAGTACACCACGATCGGCGCAAGCACCGGAAGCAGCGACGGGATGATCATTTCCTTGATCGCGGCCTTGGTCACCAGGTCGACGGTGCGAGCATAGTCCGGCTTCGACTCATAGGTCATGATGCCGGGGTTGTTCTTGAACTGGTCGCGCACGTCGATCACCACGTCGCCAGCGGCGCGGCCCACGGCGGTCATGCCCATCGCACCGAAAAGGTACGGGAGCAGAGCGCCGAGCAGCAGGCCGACGATGACGTAGGGATTTTCAAGGCTGAAATCGACCGTCAGGTCCGGGAAGAACTCGCGAAGGTCGGTGGTGTAAGCAGCGAACAGCACCAGCGCGGCGAGGCCGGCCGAACCGATCGCGTAACCCTTGGTCACGGCCTTGGTGGTGTTGCCCACGGCGTCGAGCAGGTCGGTCTTTTCGCGGACGCTGTCGTCCAGACCGGCCATTTCGGCGATGCCGCCGGCATTGTCGGTGACAGGACCATAGGCGTCGAGTGCCACGACCATGCCAGCCAGCGCCAACATGGCGGTCGCAGCATAGGCGATGCCGATCAGGCCAGCGAGCTGGTAAGCGATTACGATGCCCGCCACGATGACCAGAGTGGGCAGCGCGGTCGCTTCAAGCGAAATGGCGAGGCCCTGGATCACATTGGTGCCGTGGCCCGTTTCCGAAGCCTTGGCGATCGAGCGGACCGGACGGAAGCCCGTGCCGGTGTAATACTCGGTGATCCAGATGATCAGGCCGGTGATGACCAGGCCCAGCAGCGCACACCAGAACAGGTCCATGCCGGTGAAGGTGGTGCCGGTTTCGCCCACGGTAATGCTGGTGGCGAGGCCGCCCAGTGCGATGTCGGTCGAGAACCAGATCGCCGGGATCGCCAGAACTGCGCTGACAAGGAAGCCCTTGTACATCGCGCCCATCACATTGGTGCCGCCGCCGAGGCGGACGAAATAGGTGCCGATGATCGAAGTGACGATGCAGACGCCGCCGATCAGCAGCGGAAGCGCCATCAGGTTCGGCAGCAGGTCGCCTGCGCCCTTCAGCAGCAGCGCGGTCAGCACCATGGTGGCGCCGACGGTAACGACATAGGTTTCGAACAGGTCGGCAGCCATGCCGGCGCAGTCGCCCACATTGTCGCCCACGTTGTCGGCGATCACTGCCGGGTTGCGCGGATCGTCTTCGGGGATGCCCGCCTCGACCTTGCCGACGAGGTCGGCGCCGACGTCGGCAGCCTTGGTGAAGATGCCGCCGCCAAGGCGTGCGAAGATCGAGATCAGCGATGCGCCGAAGGCGAGGGCAACGAGGCCGTCGACCACGGTGCGGTCTTCACCGCCGACGGTGTAGCCGCCGGGGCCGGTGAGGTACCAGTAGAAAACTGCGATCGCGAGCAGCGCGAGGCCGGCCACGAGCAGGCCGGTGATTGCGCCGGCGCGGAAAGCGAGCGTCAGGCCCTGTTGCAGCCCTTCGCTCGCAGCCTGCGCGGTGCGGACGTTCGAGCGCACCGAGATGTTCATCCCGATGAAGCCCGCGACGCCCGACAGGATCGCGCCGATCACGAAGCCGGTGGCCGAAACGGTGCCGAGGAAATAGGCGACCAGCACAGCAACCGCCACGCCGACGATGGCGATGGTGGTGTACTGGCGCTTCAGGTAGGCTTGGGCGCCTTCCTGGATCGCCGCAGCGATTTCCTGCATCTTTGCGTTCCCGGCGTCTGCGCCGAGAACCTGGCGGCTGGTGACGAAGCCGTACACGATGGCCAATAGTCCCAACCCAATTGAAATGAGAATCAGGTCCACCAAAAGTCCCCTCTTTTATGCGTGGAATTGCAGCCCTGCGGACGCAGGACCTGTTTGTGGCGGAGGCTATAGGGCCTGTGTTGCATGTGACAAGGGGCGAATCGGCCTAGGCCGTCGCTGTCACCAATTTGCAGAGGGAACTCAGTGCCGGTAGCCGAGCCCGTCCTGCAGAGTCATTGGCTTGCCATCGACCAACAGCGCGCTCGTACCTCCGGTAGCGACTGTGCCGATCCGGGTCGCCTCCACCGGCAATGCGGTGTCGGCAGGTGCAGTGAAGAGCAGTTCGTAGTCGTCGCCCCAGCGCACGCAATCCTCGCGCCGTGCAGGGTCGGCCACCGGAAAGTGTGCACTATCCAGCGCCAGCGTCACGGCGCTGGCTTCGCCCAGCCGCCAGGCGTCGACCAGCAGCCCGTCTGAGACATCCATCATCGCGCTGACATGCGGGGCGAGGGCGCGGCCTTCGGCGAGCAATGGGCGCGGGCGGGAATAGGCTTCGCCATATGCGCCAGCGCCACGGCCTTGCTCGAAGCCGAGCATGGCGCGGCCGAGCGTTCCCGTGACATAGACCGCATCGCCTGGCTCCGCTCCGCGCCGGTCCGGCACAGGGACATGTGTTGCACGGCCAATCGCGGTAAGGCCGAAGGCGCGCGCGCCTTCGCTGCGGCCCGCGCCCCGGATCGTGTCACCGCCGAGCAGCGGCACGTTATAGGCGCGCAGGACTTCTCCCAACCCTTCGAGGAAGCGCTCATCGCCTTCGCCCAGCATATGGCCGAGCAGCACGCCGATGGGCTCAGCGCCCTTTGCAGCGAGATCGGACAGGTTCACGGCGACCAGCTTCCACGCCACATCGGCCATGTCTGCCCCATCCGGGAAATGCGTCCCCTCCGCCATCATGTCATGCGTGATGACCAGCGTTTCGCCGCCTATGGGAAGCACTGCGCAATCATCTTCCAGCCCACGTGCCGCGGGGTGGAGCAAAAGCTTCCTGAGCGCCTCGATAAATTTGGCTTCACTCGTCATGCTGAACTCGTTTCAGCATCCATTGTGCCATCCAAACCGATCTTCGCAATTGGAGAGATGGACCCTGAAACAAGTTCAGGGTGACGGAACTGAGAGAAAATCAGTTCCTGACTTCCTTTGCCAGCGCGTCGAGAATGCCGTTGACGAACTTGGCTTCGCGGTCGTCGAAGAAGGCCTTCGCCACATCGACATATTCGTCGATCGCGGTCGCGGTGGGGACATCGGCGCGGGCGACCAGTTCATAGGCCCCGCTGCGCAGGATCTGCAGCATGGTCTTGTCGAGCCGCGCAAGCGTCCAGCCTTCGGCCAACTTGCCGGCGAGCAGCCCGTCGATCTCTTCGCGGCGCGCATCAACGCCCGCCACAAGGTCGTCGAAGAAATCGACTTCGGCTTCGGCATATTGATCGTCGTCGATTTCCATTCCCAACCGGTGCTGGTGGAACTCGTTGAGCAGCCGCGCCAGCGCGGTGCCTTCCATCTGCTGCTGGTAAAGCGCCTGGACGGCGGCAAGCCGCGCGGCGGAGCGTGCTTGCGAGCGGGGGATATTCATTTGAGCCTCAATTCAACGGATTTCGCGTGCGCGGGCAGGCCTTCGGCATGGGCGAGCGCGACCGCGGCCGGGCCGACCCGTCCGAGCGAAGCCTCGTCGAGCGCGATGAAGCTGGTGCGCTTCATGAAATCGAGCACCGAAAGCCCGCTGGCGAAACGCGCGCGCCGGCCTGTCGGCAAGACATGGTTGGGGCCAGCGACATAGTCCCCGATCGCCTCGGGGGTCATCCGGCCCAGGAACACGCTGCCGGCATGGCGGATCGCGCCGAGCAGCGGTTCGGGCTCGGCCACCGCCAGTTCGACGTGCTCCGCCGCCAGCCGGTTCGCCAGCGGCGCGGCTTCGGCCAGCGTCTCGACCACGATGATCGCGCCATTGTCCTGCCAACTGGCAGTGGCGGTTTCAGTGGTTGCAAGCTCGGCCAGCTGCGCTTCGACCTGCACTGCGACCTTGTCGGCAAAACCGGAATCGTCGGTGATCAGGATCGATTGCGACGTGGGGTCATGCTCGGCCTGGCTCAGCAGGTCGGCGGCGATCCAGTCGGCGCGGTTGTCGCCATCGGCGATCACCAGGATTTCGCTGGGCCCGGCGACCATGTCGATGCCGACCACGCCGTAGAGCTGGCGCTTGGCTTCCGCGACCCAGGCATTGCCCGGGCCGGTAATCACATCGACCGGTCGGATGCGGTCAGTACCATAGGCGAGTGCCGCAATGGCCTGCGCGCCGCCGACACGCCAGATCTCGTCGACGCCCGCGATATGCGCCGCGGCAAGCACGAGCGGGTTGGTCTTGCCGTGCGGAGTGGGGGTCACGACCACCAGCCGCTCGACGCCCGCCACCTTGGCCGGGATCGCATTCATCAGCAGCGAGGAGGGATAGGCAGCCCTGCCGCCCGGCACATAAAGCCCGGCAGCATCGACCGGCCGCCAGATCGCGCCCTGGCGCACGCCTGCGGCATCGGTGAAGTCACGGTTCGCGGGCAACTGGTCGCGGTGATAGGCGCGGATGCGTTCGGCCGCGAGTTCGAGCGCGTCGCGCAGATCGGTGTCGAGCGCGTCATAGGCGGCGCGGCAGGCTTCCGCCGAAATGTTCCAGTCGGCTTCCTCGGCCAGCGTATAGCTGTCGAAACGCTGCGAATATTCGGCCAGGGCGGCATCGCCGCGCGCCTTCACATCGGCGAGGATCGCTGCGACTTGTCCCGAAACGTCGCTGTCGCTTTCGCGGCGCGCATCGACCAGCGCGTCGAAGCGCGCGGCAAAATCGGCGTCGGAGGTGGCGAGCCGCAACATCAGGCGCTTGCCCCTTCCTCGGTCACGCGGCGGAAGGCTGCGACCAGTTCGGCGACGCGCGGATCGGTCTTGAGCGCAGCGCGGTTCACGATCAGCCGCGCCGAAATGTCGAGGATGCGGTCGGTCTCGACCAGCCCATTGTCCTTGAGGGTGCGCCCGGTCGAAACGAGGTCGACGATCTGCCGCGCCAGGCCCAGCGACGGGGCAAGCTCCATCGCGCCGTTGAGCTTGACGCATTCGGCCTGCACGCCCTTGGCTTCGAAGTGGCGGCGGGTCAGGTTCGGATATTTGGTCGCCACGCGAAGGTGGCTGGCGCTGCGGGCAGGGCCCTCGCTGCCGACCGGCACCGCCACCGACAGGCGGCAGTGGCCGATATCGAGATCGACCGGGGCATAGAGATCGGCGTAGTCGAATTCCTCGATCACGTCGGACCCGACGATGCCGACCTGCGCCGCGCCGTGTGCGACAAAGGTTGCGACGTCGAAGGCGCGCACGCGGATCAGCCGCATGTCGGGGCGGCTGGTGGCAAAGCTCAGCGCGCGGTTGCCCTTGTCGTGGAACGCGTCTTCCGGCACCACTCCGGCACGCGCCATCACAGGCAGCGCTTCGTCGAGAATGCGCCCCTTCGGAATGGCGAAGGTCAGCTGAGAGGCCACGGTGTCTGTCATTGCGCCGCGGCACTTAAGGATTAGCCGCGGAAAGGGCAATGCAAATGGACGATGCGGGCAAGAAGCCAAAGTATGAGCTCGTCGATATGGGCGTGACCGGGGAAGATGCGGTGCGCACCGCCTTCGCCAACCAGGTCGCCTATTGCGAAGCCAATGGCGCGCCGATCACCGCGCGGGTTTGCGCGGCGATCATGGCTGAGGTCGAGAGCGACCAGCAGGGCGCACTGCTCGAACGCGTGCGGCGCTGGCAGGGCGCGCCGCTGGCCGATGCGCTGCCGCTGCGCCTTGCAGGCGGAATCCACGCGCTGCAACTGGCGGGCGAGGTGCCGGAGCTTGCCCCGATCTATCGCGGAGTGCCTGCCGACGATGCAGCGATCATCGCCGAAGTGATAAGCGGTTACGAGGCGCAGCTGATGCGATGGCTCGACGGCCCGCCGCAGACGAACGAAGCAGGGCGATCGAGCAATTTCATCGCAGCGTTGCTGTGGCTGGAGGATCGGGGCCTTCCGGCGCGCTTCGAGTGCCTGGAGATCGGTTCGAGCGCGGGAATCAATTTGATGATCGACCGCTATCGTTACGATCTGGGCGGAGTCCTCGTCGGGCCGGACGAGGCTGCGATGCGCTTTGCTCCCGAATGGAAGGGGCCGCCGCCGCCGGATCACGCGTTTGCCTTCGTCTCGCTCAAGGGCTGCGACGTCGCGCCGGTCGATCTGACCGATCCGGCGCAGGCGCTGCGGCTCAAGGCCTATATCTGGCCCGAGCACACAATCCGCTTCGAGAGGATGGAAGCGGCGATTGCGGCGGCGAAGCAGCGCGCGCCCGACCTCGTGAAGATGAACGCGGCGGATTTCGTCGAGGCCGAGCTGGCGAAGCCGCAGGCCCCCGGCACCACGCGCGTGCTGATGCATTCGATCGTGTGGCAATATGTGCCCGAGGACCAGCAGGCGCGGGTAATTGCCGCGATGGAGGCCGCTGGCGCGCGCGCCACGCCCGATGTGCCGCTGGCCTGGGTGGCGCTCGAGGCGAACCGCACGGTCCACCGCCACGAATTGCGCGTGCGCTTTTGGCCCGGCGGCGAGGAGGAAGTGCTGCTCGCCCGCGCGCATGCGCATGGGGCCGACATCGAATGGAAGGCCGGTTAGGCCTCAGGCAGTCCGCGCGAGGAACTCTTCCATCGCGGCATTGACCTTGTCGGGGGCCTGCCATGGGATGAAGTGGCCGCAACCTTCGACCCTGATCAGAGTCAGGTTTTCGACATGCTCGTCCAGCCCTTCGATATTCCCGGGTGTGAGTGCGTGGTCGTCCATCGCCCAGATCACCAGCGTGGGAATCGTTAGCCTCGGCACCCTTGGCAGCTTGGCGTCAGGCGGAATTTCCAGCGGAGCCTTGGCCGGGGGCACTGCCAGAGGGGTTGCCCGATACCAATTGAGCATGCCGATCGCGGCCTCTCCGTCGCTCCAGTCGGCGAGCGTGGCGGCGCGCTCTTCCGGATCATCCTGCGGCAAGGCACCGGTTGCGTTTGAGGTCCCTCCAATCAGTGCCATGAGGCCATGCTCGCGGATCTCGTCATCGCGCGAAGTGTCGCGATAGATCCGCATATACTGCCCCGCCGTTCGCTGCTTTTCGTCGGTCCACAGGAGCTTGGCGTAAATCACTGGATGAGCCGCATTGGCGAGGATGGCGCGTTCGACCCGCGTGCCTTGCCCGCGCATGGCAATTGCCCAGGCCAGCGCTCCGCCCCAATCGTGCCCCACGATGGTGAACTTCTCGACGCCCAGTGCATCGGCCAGAAGGAAGATGTCGCCGATCAGCTTGTCCGGCGTGTAGGATTCGACGCCTTGCGGCTTGGACGATCCGCGATAGCCGCGCTGGTCGGGCACGATGCAGCGATAGATGCCGGAGAAATGGGCGATCTGGTGGCGCCATGTGCGATGGCTTTCAGGGAAGCCGTGAAGGAAGATCAGCGCCGGTGCATTGCGGGGGCCTTCGTCGACCACATCAAGCTCGATACCATCGGCGAGCGTGACCCGCTTTTGGCGCAATTTCACCCCTCGGCTTCCATTCTCTCGATATAGCCCGCTGCGACCATGGCGGCGATCTGGTCGAACAGCTGGTCGGGAGTGCGGCGCATCTCGCCCATCGCCTTTTCCATGCCTTCGGCGACGATGATTTCGCGCTCGCCGCCTGCCACCGCATCCACCATAGTCTTCGCGGCGTCTGCGGGGGCGATGCCTTCCTCAATGGCCTTGTCGCTTCGCCCGCGCTTGGTGCCGTCGGCAGTCAGCGCGTTGCGGCTGACATCGGTAGCGATCGAGCCGGGGAAAATCACATGAACGCTCACGCCCTTCTGGCTCAGTTCAGCACGCAAGGCATCGGCATATCCCGCCAGCCCGAACTTGGCCGCGCAATAGGCGGTGCGCATCGGAACGCCGACCTTGCCCGCGATCGAGGAAATGAACAGCAACGCGCCCGATCCGCGCTCGGCCATGTGGGCGATCAACCCCTGCGTGAAGGCGATCTGCGCTGTCAGGTCTATGTCGATGATCTCGCGATAGACGCTCATGTCGGTCTTGAGCGCCGGGCTGCGTTGCGACACGCCCGCATTAGCGACTGCGACATCGACATGGCCTTTCCATGCCAGGGCCTTCGCGGTCGCCTCGGCCAGCGCCGCATCGTCGCGTACGTCAAAGGGGAGCAGCAGCGTTTCGCCGCAATCCCTGGCCACTTCCGCAAGGCGCGCCTCGTCGCGTCCCGACAGCGCCAGACGCGCGCCGCGGCTCGCCCATTCGCGCGCCAGTGCCGCGCCGACCCCTGAGGATGCGCCCGTGATCCACACTACCTTGCCGTTGAAATCCATGCTGCTCGCTCTCCCTTATGGCGGATTTTCAGTCGCTGCGCGTCAGTGGTTGCGCAGGTATCGGGATCCACTCGTCCTCGTCACCCGGCACTTTTGGGAATCGCCCGACATCCCAGTCCTCGCGGGCCTGCCGGATGCGGTCGCGGCTGGAGCTCACGAAGTTCCACCATGCATGGCGCGGAGTGGTGAAAGCCTCTCCGCCAAGCAGCATGATCCGCCCGCCGCGTTCGCTCGAAAGGGTCATGTTGCGGCCGGGGGCAAGCACGGACAATTCGTAAAGCCCGAGCGCCTGCCCGTCGACCGAGGCTTCGCCGCCCACCAGCATCACTGCGCGTTCGTCGGCGCTGATCTCGATCGGCAGCGAACCTGACGGCGCGAGCACGATCTCGGCATAGATCGTGTCGGCATAGGTGGTGGTTGGCGCACGCTTGCCCCAAAGCTCGCCCATGATGACCACAGCCTTGGCGCATTGGTCTTCGACGATGGGCAGGTCTTTGACTGCCTCGAACGCCGGGTCGATCTCCTCGCGCCCGTCGGGCAGCGCCAGCCAGGTCTGCATGCCGTAGAGTTTCGGCCCGCCCGCGCGTTCCTCGGCAGGGCTGCGTTCCGAATGGACGATGCCGCTGCCTGCAGTCATCAGATTCACCTGGCCGGGGCGGATGGTGGAGAAGCTGCCCAGGCTGTCGCGGTGGTCGATCGCGCCTTCAAACAGCCAGGTGACAGTCGCCAAATTGATATGCGGGTGCGGGCGCACGTCCATGCCCTTGCCGATATCGAGCTGGCCGGGGCCGAATTCGTCGACGAAAATGAAGGGGCCAACCATCGTCCGCTCACGCTTCGGCAAAACGCGCCAGACCTCGAATTGCCCGAGGTCATGCGTGGTTGGCGTGATGATTTGCTCGATCATGTCACTCTCCAGGAGCAGAAGCCCTTATCGCCATGGCATGCACACGATGGCCCGGGATGTCGCCCAGCGCGGCATTGACCATGCGCTGGCGCTGCAGCCGCGACACGCCCGCGAAGGCCGCGCTTTCGATCATCACAGTGAAATGGGATTCGCCGCTGCCGTCATCGCCCGAATGGCCATGATGCTTCGCGCTATCGTTGATTACGTCGAGCTGCGTGGGCGCAAAGGCCGCGCGCAGCAAGTTTTCGATTTCCTGTGCTACCGGTATGCTCATCGGGTGAATTTGGGGGTTCCTTTTCGATCTGTCCATGCCCATCCTAATGCGAGTGACGCAATCAAGGTTCCATGGGCGGTATGAAGACAGCGGGCGGGTGTGCGAACATCCGGCCTGCAGGGAAGCGGGCGAGTTCCGCGCGCCCGGCTATCGCCCCAGCGGTTTCGACGGACCCGGCGAATATCGCTGGTTTTGCCTGGAGCATGTGCGCGAATTCAATTCGGACTACGACTGGTTCGAAGGCATGAGCGCGGAGGAAATCCTCGATGCGCAATCGCCTGCCAGCGGATGGCGCACCGAAAGCCCGAGTTTCCGCCCGACTGCAGGCGTCGACGGCATGCCGCGCTGGGCCGATTACGATGATCCGCTCGATGCGATCAGCGCGCGGGCCAATGGGATCAAAAGCCGCACCCAGCGCGAAGCGCAAATGGCCATGGACGGGCGCTTCAGCCGGGAAGAGGCGCGCGCGCTCGACACCATGGGGCTGGGGCTCGACACCGACCGCAAGCGGCTGCGCCAGCGCTATTCGGAACTGGTGCGGCGCTATCACCCCGATCGCAATGGCGGTGACCGCAAGTTCGAAAGCCGCCTCAACAGCGTGGTCGAAGCCTATCAATTGCTTCGGAAAAGCAGGGTGTTCGCCTGAGCACTGGAAACGCTACTCACTTCTGCCGGAACGCCCAGCGCAGCGTTTTGCCCATGCCCCATGTCGCCGCACGGGCAGGCAGGGCGCCTATTCCCGGGCGGTTGAGCCCCAGCATCGGGCGGGCAAAGGCGGGCAACATTTCGACCGCATCGGCACCCAGCAATGCCTGCAGTCCCGGCGGAGTGCCCGGCGAGCGCTGAGTCAGCACCAGTTGCGCCACTTCGCGCGCCTCGGCGGAGGTGCGCAGGTCGGCGCGCATCTCGCGGAACAGCTCTTCGGCATCGTTGCGGCTCTCAGGCACCGGATCGGCGCCGAGCGCACGCGCGACCAGCGCGAACTGGCGGTAGTATTCGTCTTGCTGGTGGCCGGGCATGTAGGGGTGCACATGACGCTTGTATCCAGCGAGGAAGCTGCTCGCTTCGGTGACATGCACCCAAGCCAGCGTGCGCGGATTGGTGGCGGAATAGAGCGAACCGTCTGGCAGAGCGCCGGTGACCTTCGCATGGATGCGGTTGACCCGTTCGATCGCCTTTTGCGCATCGTCTCTGTGGCCGAAAGTCGTCACCGCGATGAAGCGCGCGGTGCGGCGCAGGCGCCCGTGCATGTCCTCGCGGAAATTCGAATGGTCGAGAACGCCCTGCAGCGCCTCGGGGTGGAGCATTTGCAGCAGCAGTGCGCGAATGCCGCCCACCATCATCCCAACGATATCGGCATGAACCATGCGGATCGGCGAATCGCGTTCGAACAGCGCCTCGTCCGAGATCGGCACCGGTTCCTGACCACTGGCGGTGTCGTTGAACACGCCGCGCACACGCTCAACCAACCGCTGGCGAAGTTTCTCGATTGGATCGGGCGAAGGCATGATGCGACAATATAGCGTGCACAGCCCTAATGAAAATGTTGGCGGCTGGGTGCTTGCAGCCTTGCGTGTGCCGGTCTAGGCGTTCGCTCACCATGGCAAGCTTGATGCAAACCGAATACGACGGCTCGGGCAAGACGCTCTTCCCCGAGCCTGACACCACGATCGACGTGCGCGACACGTTCGGTATCGATATCGACTGGCAGGTCCCCGCCTTCAGCCTGGCCGACGAGCGCGTGCCCGATCTCGACAAGAACTACGTGTTCGATCCGGACACCACGCTCGCGATCCTGGCGGGCTTTGCCTACAACCGCCGCGTGATGGTGCAGGGCTATCACGGCACCGGCAAGTCGACCCATATCGAACAGGTCGCCGCGCGCCTCAAATGGCCCAGCGTACGCGTCAACCTCGATGCGCATATCAGCCGCATCGACCTCGTCGGCCGCGACGCGATCGTGCTGCGCGACGGCTTGCAGGTTACCGAATTCAAGGAAGGCATCCTGCCATGGGCGCTGCAGCACGCCGTGGCGTTGACCTTCGACGAATATGACGCCGGCCGGCCGGACGTGATGTTCGTGATCCAGCGCGTGCTCGAAACCGAAGGTCGGCTTACCTTGCTCGACCAGAACAAGGTGATCACGCCCAACAAGTTCTTCCGCCTGTTCGCCACCACCAACACGGTGGGCCTTGGCGACACCAGCGGCCTCTATCACGGCACGCAGGCGATCAACCAGGCGCAGATGGACCGTTGGAACATCGTGGTCGCGCTCAACTACCTTCCCGCCGAGACGGAGCAGGCGATCGTCAAGACCAAGAGCCCCGACACAGACGACAAGACCATCGCCAACATGGTCAAGGTGGCCGATCTCACCCGCCAGGGCTTCATGAACGGCGATATCTCGACCGTGATGAGCCCGCGTACGGTGTTGACCTGGGCCCAGAACGCCGAGATCTTCAAATCGATCGGCTTCGCTTTCCGCCTGAGCTTCCTCAACAAGTGCGACGAGGCGGAGCGCACGCTGGTGAGCGAGTATTACCAGCGCGTGTTCAACGAAGACCTGCCCGAAAGCGCGGCGAAGAAGGTCTGATCGGCGAGGTGCGAGCGAAATTTCCGCTCGCCTTCGCTGTATTAATTCGGTAACACAGTGTGATGTTTTCCTGGCTTCGATCCCCTCGTCGAACCAAGACCCTTCGCTCACGCTACGAGGATGACCGCCCCGAAGCGGGCTTCTACGCGCTCCAGGACCCTTACGGCAGCGCGCTCGACGATTTCGACGAGCGCTTCGACTGGGATCCGGATGATGAGCCGCGCCGCAAGCCCAAGTCCAGGCGGCGTTGGCGGCTGTGGCGGCGCAAGCGGGATGATGCGCTTCGCAATTTCGAGGAAGATCGGCCGCAGGTCGGCTGGTGGCAGCCCGCCCATTGGCGTGGGCGCCGCAAGCGCTGGTGGGCGGTGCGGATCGTCGCGGGACTGCTCGCGGTGTTCATTGCGCTTGTCGTATGGCTGGCGGTTACCGCCCCGTTGAGCAAGTCGCTCGAACCGGTTGCGCCGCCGCAAATCACCTTGCTGGCATCGGATGGCACGCCGATCGCGCGCAGCGGGGCCTCGGTCGACGCGCCGGTCGAGGTGAGCAAGCTGCCCGATCATGTCGTCGGGGCGTTCCTCGCGATCGAGGACCGGCGTTTCTACAGCCATTGGGGCATCGATCCACGTGGCATCGCCCGTGCCGCATGGACCGGAGTGGGTGGAGGCAGCACCATCACCCAGCAGCTGGCCAAGTTCACTTTCCTTACTCCGGAACAGACGCTGACCCGCAAGGCGCGCGAAGCCTTGATCGCCTTCTGGCTGGAGTCCTGGCTGACCAAGGATGAGATACTCTCGCGCTATCTCTCCAACGCCTATTTCGGCGACAACCAGTACGGGCTGCGCGCTGCCAGCCTGCATTATTTCTACCGCCAGCCGGAGAACCTGCGCCCCGAACAGGCGGCGATGCTGGCAGGCCTGCTCAAGGCCCCGTCGCGGCTCGCGCCCACCCGCAATTACGACCTTGCCGCAGAGCGAATGAAGCTGGTGCTGGGCGCGATGGCCGAGGAAGGATACATCACGCCGGAGCGCGCAGCTGCGCTGCGCCCGCCGCGGCTCGACGTGCGGAATCGCAACACCTTGCCGACCGGCACCTATTTCGCCGACTGGGCGCTGCCGCTGGCCCGGCAGGACAGCGAAAGCGGCTATGCCAAGCAGACGCTGACCACCACGCTTGATGCGCGGCTACAGGGGATTGCGAGCCGCGTGGTGTCGCGCGCGCCGCTGGGGGATGCGCAGGTGGCGCTGGTGGCGATGCGCCCCAGTGGTGAAGTGGTGGCGATGGTGGGCGGCAAGGATTATCGCAACTCGCCCTTCAACCGCGCCACGCAGGCTCGCCGCCAGCCGGGTTCGACGTTCAAGCTGTTCGTCTATCTCGCTGCCCTGCAATCGGGCATGAAGCCGAGCGACCGGATCGACAATACCGCCATCGAAAGCGGATCGTATCGCCCGAAGAATGCGCGCGAACGCTATTCGCCTTCGCTCACGCTTGAGGAAGCTTTCGCGACCTCGAGCAATGTCGCCGCAGTGCGCCTGTTCAATCAAATCGGCAGCCGACGGGTCATCGCGACCGCGCGCGACCTGGGGGTGACTTCCGACCTTCCGGCAGGCGATCCCAGCCTTGCGCTGGGCACTTCGACCATGACCCTGCTCGAATTGACCAGCGCATACGCCGCGATTGCGGCAGATGCCTATCCGGTCGAACCGCATGCTTTCCCGCGCGAGGAGCAGGGCTGGTTCGATTGGCTGTTCGACGGCCAGTCGCATTTCTCCGACCGGACGCATGAAGGGATGGAGCGCCTTCTGCGTTCAGCGATCAATCGCGGCACCGGCAAGGCGGCGATGCTGACCGGCCCCAATTTCGGCAAGACCGGGACGACGCAGGACCACCGCGATGCGCTGTTCGTCGGCTATGCGGGCGATCTGGTGGTGGGCGTGTGGATCGGCAAGGACGACAATTCGCCGCTCAACGGCATCTCCGGTGGCGGCCTGCCGGCGCGCATCTGGCGCGATTTCATGCGTTCAGCGCTCGCCGGAACCGCTGCCGCCGAACCGGTCGAGCGGCCCGATCCTGAAGGCCCGATCCGTCCGCTCGACATCGACAATATCGACGAGATCCCGCTCGACGCGAACGGATCGACGCTGTCGATCGAGCAAGGCGGAGTGACGGTCGTGACCGAGATCGAAGGCGTACCGGTCGAATTCCGGCTGGGCGAAGACGGGCTTCGCGTCGACCAGCCCCAGCGCTAGGTTTTCCGGTCCGCCATCAAGATGTTCATGATCGCGGTTGCGATTGGCCGGTTGCGGTCGTCCTGCCATGCTTCGACCGAGACATTGGCGTTGCGCCGCCCGAGCCGGGTGATGCGGCCCTTTGCATAGGTGCGCTTCTGCTTGCCCGCGCTCAGGAACTGGACGGTGATGTTGATCGGCTTGAGCTGCGGATCGCGCCCGTCCTGCTCCAGCCGGGCCCGCAGCGCGGCATAGCCGGCGGTTTCAAGCAGTCCGCTGGTCGCCCCGCCATGGAAAGCGCCGGGGCGCCCTTCGATCACGCTGCTGAACTCCACCGCCAGCACGGGTGTGCCGTCCTCTTCGCCATCTACATGGATGCCCAGCGAGCGGGCATAGGCGGTGAGGGGCCGCTCGCTCTCAGGCCGGTCGGTCACTGCGCGGATCCCTTGCGATTGTCATGAATACGCCCGCCATGGTCGCGACCGGGTCGCTCGCGTCGCCATCATGCGCGATGCCGCGAACGAAGGCCGCCGAACGGGTCACGCGATAGCATTCGACGCGGCCCTTCACGGCGCTGCGCTCGCGCGCGGGGCGCTGGTAATCGACCCGCAGGTCGAGCGTCGCGACCGGTGTGAACACCTTGCGCGCGGTCCAGATGCTCATGCCCGATGCCATGTCGAGCAGGCTGATAATCGGGCCCGAGGCGAGCACGTGGCGATCTTCCTCGCCCAGCAAGTCCTCGCGCCAGGGCAGCTCCAGTTCCACCCAGTCGTCGCCATGGTCGCAATAGCGCAGGCCTAGCCAGCCCGGATGGCCGTGCCGGAAGAAAAAGGGCGCGGCCTTTTCGGGGTCGAAGGGAGGAAGGGGCGGAGTCATTGCCCGTTTCTGTGCGGTGCCGGTTGCTGGATTACAATGATTTAATTTCAGCATACGGCGCACTCGCGCCAACGGTCTCCGACGCAAGCAAACGGAGCAAAGCGATGGACTTCCCGAAAATCGACCTGGCCGCGATCCCCGGCCTCGAAACCGCCACCGGCGTGTTCGGCAGCGTGGCCCAATCGGCAGTGAGCTATGACGACACGGTCGTGGCGGTGATGGTCTACATCTACGAAAGTGTGCCTGTCTGAAGCTGCTTCGCTGATGCACGTCCGGCCCGAGATTGCGGCGCTGCGTAGCGATAAGGCAAAGCAGGCTCGGCTGCGCGACGCGATGGACGCGGCGCAGGCGCGATGGCGGGCGAGGCCGCAAGTGGCGCAAGTGCTGGCGGACTTGAAGTGTTATGCGGCGGGCGCTGAACTCGACTCGCTTGCGCGATTGAACGAATTGCTGGGTTCGTTCGAACATGCCGAGGCTTTGGTTGCGCAGTGGTGCCGGGATTTCCTTGGCCCCTTGCGCCATGAACCGCTGGCGCAAGTGCCGTTGCGACATCACTACGGCCAGGGTTTTGCCACCATGCAATTGGCAAGCGAGGGCGGGGCCGCGCTCTCGCTGGCGGTCTATGAAGAGAAGGCGGACTTCACTCCCCCTCGCAGCGCGGTGTTCAGCGACCGCGAACTGCACGAACTGGTGCTGGCGGGATCGGGCGGCGCGAGTATCCACCAAGTGCGTGGCGGGCACGGGGCGCGGGTTCGCATCGAAAGCGAGAGACGCGCTTTGCGCGCGGGTTCGCGGCTGGCGATAATCGGCGGCCATGCTGCGCGGCAAATCGGGCAAGTCGCGGGGCAAATGGTCATCCTGCAACTGACGCGAGTGCCAGACCGGCCCGGCCTGACGCGCGAATATGCGATCCCCTCGGGAGAGCTTCCGATGCAATCGAGCGGCGACAAGCGCGCCAGCCAATGCGAGATGGCGATGGCTGTGCTGGGCGCAATGGAGCGCCGCGACGCGGCAGGCGCAATCGCGGAGATGGCCCAATCGGGCCCGGATCATTTGCGCTGGGAAGCCCTGCGCCACACGCTGGCGCTCGATTCCGGGAGAGGCATGCGGCGGCTCGAAAGGATCGCCAGTGAAGCGGGCGATCCGTTGGCCGAGCCCGCCCGGCGATTGCATGCGCAATTGCTCGCTGCCCATCCGCAACTCGCGGACAGAGAAGCGCCATGCCCCGCCTGATCGAAAGCGCAAGCGATGTGGCCTGCGAACTCGGCGAGTGCGAGGAAGCGATCGCCTCGATCGGCTTCGATCCCGCTTACGAAGAGAGCCTTGCCACCGCCGCGCTTTGGCTCCGCAGGCTGACCAACAACCGCAGCTTCATCGGCGACAGGCTGATCGCAGAGCTCAAGGGCGAGCATCGGGGCGGGATGATCGACAGCGGATATGGCCCGCAAGCGATCGTGCTCAGCCCCTTGCGCAATGGCATGTTCCTGCGCGCCAATATCTGGCCATCGCCAAGCGATCACTGCTTCCGGGCGAGCGGGGCGCAGACCTTCGTCTATGGCGTGCCGCACGATCACAACTTCTCGTTCCTGACCAGCGGCTACCTCGGGCCGGGCTATCGCAGCGATTATTACGAATACGATTATGCCAGCGTGGCGGGATATGCGGGCGAGCGCGCGGCGCTGCGGTTCGTCGAGCGCGGGACGCTCGAACCCGGCAAGCTGATGCTTTACCGCGCGCATGAGGACATCCACAGCCAGATCCCGCCCGAGAGCCTGTCGGTCTCGCTCAATGTGATGCATGTCGACCCGGCGCAGCACTGATTCGACCAGTACGGCTTCGATCTCGAACAGGGCGCGGTAACGCGCGTGCTCAGCCCCAATTCGACCGAGGTGTTCCTGCGCGTGGCGGTGGCGACCGGTTTGGAAGAAGCGCAGGATTTGGCGGAGGCATTCGGCCGCAGCCATCCGAGCGACCGCTTGCGGCTGGCGAGCTTCGAAGCGCGTGCCTTGCTGCTCGAAGATTCCTCTCAGCGCGACGAGGTGTGGCGAGCGGCGGAGCTCTCAGGCAGCCGGATGCTGGCGGGAGCTGCGCGGGCGCGGCGCGCGGAGCTGGCGTCCGGCTAGAAGGCGTTGCCTGCCAGCGCGTCGATCGCACCTTGCAGGATCACGGCGGCGGCGTGGCTGTCGATCCGCTTGGCCCGCTTGGCGCGGCTCATGTCCTGCCCGATCATCGCCGCTTCGGCGCTTTGGGTGGACCAGCGCTCGTCCCACAGTAGCACCGGCAGGGCGAAGGCTTCCGAAAGGTTGCGGGCATAGGCGCGGGCGCTCTGCGCGCGCGGGCCCTCGCTGCCGTCCATATTGCGCGGCAGGCCGATCACGATCCCGCCGATGCCACGCTCCTTGATAAGCGCGGCCAGCGCTTCGCGGTCGCGCCCGAATTTGCCGCGCGGCAGCGTCTTGCCTGCGGTGGCGAAACGCCAGCCTGCATCGCAAGTGGCGATCCCGATGGTCTTGGTGCCGAGGTCGAGCCCCAGCAACGCGCCGCCGCCGGGCAGCGCCTCGCGCATGTCGAGCGCGCTGTCGGTGATCAGCGAGCTGCCGTCCACGCGTTCACTCGCTGCAGGACATCGGCCTGCAAATTCGCCCAGAACAGCGGGATGTCATAGACGTGGTAATTATTGCCCGGCAGGACATAGCGGCCCATTTCGGGTGGATCGCCGATCAGTAGCAGCCCGCGCATGTCGCAGCGGGCAGGCACTGCGCCCACCACAAGCTCGCCCCTGCTCAGCTCACCATCCGGCTTGAGCGTGCCAAGGTTGAGGCTTGCCGGAGCGGTGGCTTCCGCGCCGCCGGTGAGCGGGTTGGTGCAGAGAATCGGGCTGTCGCCGCGCTTCACTCCGTCGAAACCGGTCGACTTGGCATAGGATTCGAGCACCGGGGCCGGATCGGCGGGCTCGGCAAAGCTCGACCAGCTCATCACGCAGCCCGGTTGGCCGCTTGCAGTGCAGGCGGGCAGGCCCATCGCGGGCAAATCATGCGTTACGGAAACTGGCCAGCCCACGGCATAGGCTGCTGCAACCCGCGCCGCGAGCGGCTTGCCCGCAACCTGATCGCGCAGCAGCCGCATAAGATGGAGCGCGCCCTGGCTGTGCCCTGCCAGCACGATCGGCGTTTCGGCATCGGTCGCGGCGAGGAAGGCCGCGAAACCCTGTTCGACATCGCGATAGGCCGCGTCGAGTGCCTGCTGGCCTTCCGGCCTGTCGGTCAGGAAGGCCCCCATCGTCGCCTGCCGATAGCGCGGCGCCCAGATCGCGCTGGCGTGGTTGAACGGGCTCGCCATCCCGCGCAGGTAAACGCGCACGAGATCTTCGGCGTCCTTATTGCCCAAGGGGGCGTTCCAGTGCGAACGATCGAGATAGCTCGTCGGATGGATGAAGAAGACCGCGAAACGGGGCGGGGCGGTATCCGCTGGGGTGGGCAGGCTGGTGCGTTCGCCCGCATAGGCCGGCTGCCACCGCGCCGGGTCCTTGTCAGTCGCCAGGCCCGGATGCGAATACCACATTGCCGGATCGGCATAGGCGTTTTCAGCCAGCGGAGCCTGCTCGGCAAATTCGGCCGAAGGGACCAGCGCCAGCGCGGTCAGTTCCTGCGCCCAGATGCGCAGCACCACCAGCACAGCGATCACGAGCACGATGACCGCTGCGACGAAGTAGAGGAATTTCTTCGCCATGATTGGCCTACTCGCTGGTCGCGCCTTGCTCGGCCCTGGCTGGGCGCAGCGTAGTCCATGCGCGATCGCCGCGCAGGCTCTCGAACCAGCTGATCGGGTTCCAGGTGGTCGACCCGTCGAGCGAGAAAGTGATGAATTCCGCACGGCCGCCGATATTCTCGAGCGGCACCGGGCCCATCAGCCCGCGCGGGCTGTAGAGTTCGCGGCTGTCGGCCGAATGATCGCGATTGTCGCCCATAACGAACACATGGTCCTGCGGCACAGTGATTTCGTCGAAATTGTCGAGCGGCTGGTCTTCGAGATGGTCGATCACGAGATAGGTCGCGCCATTGGGCAGCGTTTCGCGATAGGCGGGGACTTCGAAATATTGCTTACCGTTGGCGTCGCGCACCAGGTAATTGGTGAATGCGCTGAGGCAGGGCGCGCCTTCGCACAGCAGTTCGGGTTCGAACGGGATGTGCAGCGGGGGAACGACTTCACGCTTCACCGGCACGCCGTTGAGGATGATGCGCCCGTCGCGCACCGCGATCCGGTCTCCCGGCAAGGCGACGACGCGCTTGATATAGTCCTCGTCGCGCACCGGGTGCACAGGGATCACGATATCGCCATACTCAGGGGTGCTGCCAAAGATGCGCCAGCTGCCGCGCGGCAGCAGGTGGAAGCTGGCTGAGGCCCAGCTCCAGCCATAGGGATATTTGCTCACCACCAAACGGTCGCCGACATAGAGCGTCGGCATCATCGAAGTGGAGGGGATGTAGAACGGCTTGGCCACCAGGCTGTGGAACGCCAGCACGGCCAGCAGCATCAGCGCAAGGCCGCGGATCTCGGCGATCCAGTTGACCTTTTCCTTATGGTCCTTGTCGGCCTTCACGGCCTTGTCCTTGTCGATCGTGTTCACTGTGGCTGGTTTCGCTGTTTCTGGGTTGGTCTGCGATGTCATAGGGGGCGTGCTTCGATGATGACGTAGGCCTGCGCCCATGGATGATCGTCGGTGAGGGTAAGATGAATGAGCGCCTCATGGCCATGCGGCGTCAATTCCGCAAGCCGAATTGCCGCGCCTCCGGTCAGCGCCAGAGTGGGCGCGCCCGAGGGGGCATTGACCACGCCGATGTCCTTCATGAACACGCCGCGGCGGAAGCCGGTGCCCACCGCCTTGCTGAAAGCCTCTTTGGCGGCAAAGCGCTTGGCATAGGTACCGGCAATGGTGAAGGGGCGGCGGCGCGCCTTTGCGATCTCGATCTCGGTGAAAACGCGCTGCTCGAAACGGTCGCCGAAACGCTCGAGCGAATTGGCGATCCGCTCGATATTGCAGAGGTCCGATCCGAGGCCGATAATCATGCAATCCCCGCCAGCATTGCCACGAACAGCGCCAGGACCGTCCAGTTCAGCAGTACCTGTGCCTTGACCAGATAATGCGCCGTGTCGCCCTTCGCCATCTTGAGCGTGGCGGAATAGCCGAACATCTGGAGTGCCAGCCAGCCGCCCGCGAACATCACCAGCACCTGATTACTGAAGGCATAGCCAAGCAGGGCGATGCTGAGCAGGAAAGGGATGACAGCCGCCAGCGCCCAGAGATTCTGTGCGCGGCTGGGTGCGGCGGTGCCGCTCATCGCGCTGCGTCCATCAGTTCGCGCATCCGGCGCACAGCGTTCTCAAGGCCGACGAACACCGCTTCGCCGATAAGGTAGTGGCCGATGTTGAGTTCGGCGAGCTGCGGGATCGCTGCGATCGGCTGGACATTCTCGTAGGTCAGTCCGTGGCCGGCATGCGGCTCGATCCCGTTCTTGGCGGCAAGTGCGGCCATGTCGGCAATGCGCTTCAATTCGCGCGCGGTCTTTTCGCTATCGCCGTCGAGATGGGCATGGGCATATTCGCCGGTGTGGAATTCCACCACCGGCGCGCCGAGCCGCAGCGCGGCGTCGAGCTGGCGCTCGCTTGCCTCGATGAACAGGCTGACGCGGATGCCCGCATCCTTGAGCCGGTCGACGATCGGCACCAGCTGGTTATGCAGCCCGGCTGCGTCGAGCCCGCCTTCGGTCGTGCGTTCCTCGCGCTTTTCGGGGACGATGCAGGCGGCGTGCGGTTTGTGGCGCAGGGCGATCGCCAGCATTTCCTCGGTCGCTGCCATTTCAAGGTTGAGCGGCAGGTTGGTCGCCGCCTGGATGCGGGCGAGATCCTCGTCGCGGATGTGTCGCCGGTCTTCGCGCAGATGCGCCGTGATGCCGTCGCCGCCAACGCTGGCGACGATTTCGGCCGCGCGCACCGGATCGGGATGGTCGCCCCCGCGCGCATTGCGGATCGTTGCGACGTGATCGATGTTCACGCCGAGCCGCAGCTTCGCTGGCTTGAGGACGCTGGTCACGTCAGCTCCGGCTGCCCGGCTTGGTGACGGGGACCGCGGCCAGTTCGGCGGGCACTTCGTCTTCGGCATAAGTCGGGAAGTTGAGCGCCACGAGCGGGAAGAAAGGCACGCCCAGATCCGCTTCGCCGCCCGAACGGTCAACCAGCGAGACTTCGGCGATCACTTCGCCGCCTTCCGCACCGACCGCATCGATCGCTTCGCGGCTGGAAAGGCCCGTGGTGACCACGTCTTCCACCATCAGCACCTTGGCGCCGGGCGCCAGCGCGAATCCGCGACGGAGGTGGAACACGCCGTCCGGCCGCTCGAGGAACATCGCGTCCTTGCCCAGCGCGCGGCCCATTTCGTGGCCGATGATAAGGCCGCCCATGGCGGGAGAGACCACCACATCGATCTTGCTGCGAATCTCGCGCGGCAGCTTTTGCGCCAGCGCCAGCGCCAGCCGACCCGCGCGTTCCGGGTTCATCAGCACGCGGGCGCATTGCAGGTAATGCGCGCTGTGCCGGCCCGAGGAGAGCTTGAAATGCCCCTCAAGCAATGCGCCGCAGGCGCGAAATTCGGACAGCACTTCGTCTTCGGTCATGCGTGAGTTATCCACTATCTTTCGATGATTGCACCGGGATCATCCGGCCTTGCATAATTTTCTCCCTAGAAGCGCTTGAGGCAGTGGGCAAGCGCGCCTATAGGGCCGTGCAATCCCGGCACAGAACGCCGGGGCGATTGGGTTGGCTGTCGCGGTTTATCGCTTTAAACCGTGGGGGTTACAGGACACGTACGAAGCGGAAAGCGTCAGACAGATGATTTTGCGTCAAACGGGCCGCCGCGCCTATCTCTTGATTTCCATGCTTGCGATTGTCGTGCTGCTGGCGCTCGCGCCGCGCGTTGCGCTGGCGCAGGACGATGCGGCTGCGGCCGAAGCAACCGCCACCGAGGCTGCGCCTGGCTACACGCCGATGGCGCCGACTCCGGGCAAGGGCATGCCGGTTGACGGCCACCTGTCCTTCCAGGACCAGTATTCGCCCAATGGCGACTATGCCCTGTGGATGCATGATGCGATCCTGCTGCCGATCATCACGATCATCAGCCTGCTGGTGCTCGCGCTGCTGCTGTGGGTGGTCGTGCGCTACAATCGCAAGGCCAATCCCACGCCTTCGAAGACGACGCACAACACGCTGATCGAAGTGATCTGGACCGTTGTGCCGGTGATCATCCTGCTGGTGATCGCAGTGCCTTCGATCAAGCTGCTGGCGCAGCAATACGAATCGCCTCCGGAAGATGCCGTGACGGTGAAGGTCACCGGCTACCAGTGGTACTGGGGCTATACCTATCCCGACAATGGCGGGTTCGAAGTGATCTCGAACATGCTGACGGCGGAAGATGCTGTTGCGCGCGGCGAGCCCTACCAGCTCGCAGTCGACAACCGCATGGTTGTGCCGGCCAACACGCCGCTGCGCATCCAGACCACCGCAGCCGACGTGATCCATTCGTTCGCCGTGCCGAGCCTCTGGTACAAGCTTGACGCTGTGCCGGGTCGCCTGAACGAGAAGATGCTGATCATCAAGGAGCCGGGCGTCTATTACGGCCAGTGCTCCGAACTGTGCGGCGCCCGCCACGGCTTCATGCCGATTGCGGTTGAAGCGCTGCCGCGCGACCAGTGGGAAGCCTGGGTGCGCGAGCAGGGCGGCACTGTCGCCGGTGACGAAGCGGCTGCAGAAGCTCCGGCTGAAGAAGCCGCTGCCGAAGCGCCCGCTGCCTGATTGAACTGATTAAGCCAGAGAGTATCTGAACGATGGCCACTACCGCAGAAGGTTTCGACAGCCCGGCTCATGGGCACCACGGTGATCACGCACACGATCACAAGCCGGGCTTCTTCGCCCGCTGGTTCATGTCGACCAACCACAAGGATATCGGCACGCTCTACCTGATCTTCGCGATCATCGCGGGGATCATCGGTGGCGGCATTTCGGGCATCATGCGCCTCGAACTGGCCGAGCACGGGATCCAGTACCTTGGCTGGTGGGTCAACCTCCTCGGCGGCGACGGTTCGTCGATGGACGCGAACTACCACATGTGGAATGTGTTCATCACAGCGCACGGCCTGATCATGGTGTTCTTCATGGTCATGCCGGCGATGATCGGCGGCTTCGGCAACTGGTTCGTACCGCTGATGATCGGCGCGCCGGACATGGCCTTCCCGCGCATGAACAACATCTCGTTCTGGCTCACTGTAGCGGGCTTCTTCAGCTTGCTTTTCTCGATGTTCGTGCCCGGCGGCACGGGCCTCGGCGCAGGCGTGGGCTGGACCGTCTATGCACCGCTCTCGACCACCGGCTCGCAAGGCCCTGCGGTCGACTTCGCGATCTTCTCGCTGCACCTCGCGGGCGCAGGCTCAATCCTGGGCGCGACCAATTTCATCACCACCATCTTCAACATGCGCGCGCCGGGCATGACCCTGCACAAGATGCCGCTGTTCGTGTGGTCGGTGCTGGTCACTGCCTTCCTGCTGTTGCTGGCGCTGCCGGTGCTCGCCGCTGCGATCACAATGCTGCTGACCGACCGCAACTTCGGCACGACCTTCTTCGATCCTGCCGGTGGCGGTGACCCGATCCTGTACCAGCACCTTTTCTGGTTCTTCGGCCACCCCGAGGTCTACATCATGATCCTGCCGGGCTTCGGCATGGTCAGCCAGATCGTGGCGACCTTCAGCCGCAAGCCGGTGTTCGGCTATCTCGGCATGGCTTACGCCATGGTCGCGATCGGCGTCGTCGGCTTCATCGTGTGGGCCCACCACATGTATACCGTCGGCCTCGACGTGAACACGAAGATGTACTTCACCGCCGCAACCATGGTGATCGCGGTCCCGACCGGCGTGAAGATCTTCAGCTGGGTGGCGACGATGTGGGGCGGCAGCCTCGAGTTCAAGTCGCCCATGGTCTGGGCGCTGGGCTTCATCTTCCTGTTCACCGTTGGCGGCGTGACCGGCGTCGTGCTCGCCAATGGCGGCATCGACGACAACCTCCACGACACCTATTACGTGGTGGCGCACTTCCACTACGTGCTGTCGATGGGTGCGGTGTTCTCGCTCTTCGCCGGGTTCTATTACTGGTTCCCGAAGATGAGCGGCCGGATGCATTCGGAACTGCTGGCGCACCTGCACTTCTGGGGCTTCTTCATCGGCGTGAACGTGATCTTCTTCCCGCAGCACTTCCTCGGGATGCAGGGCATGCCGCGCCGCTATCCGGACTTCACCGAAGCCTACGCCTATTGGAACCACATCAGCTCGCTCGGCTATTACATCATGGCCGGCTCGATGGTGATCTTCTTCATCAACCTTGCTTACGCCTTCCTGGCCGGCAAGAAGGCCGCGGACAATCCGTGGGGCGAAGGCGCGACGACGCTTGAGTGGACGCTTTCGAGCCCGCCGCCGTTCCACCAGTTCGAAACGCTGCCGGTGATCGAAGACCATCACGATTACCACGATCACCGTCCGGCCCAGGCCTGACGGAGCGGTCTCCCCTTCGGGGGGCACGCACAGGAAACGGGGGGCGTGCCGCAAGGTGCGCCCTCCCACTTAAGAGCCCAGCGCTCGGATTGAACGAGACACGCAAGCGATGAATGCCACCACCGCAACCCGCATGCCGGCCGATTGGCGCGATTTCTTCGCGCTGACCAAGCCGGGCGTGATGCGACTGGTGATCTTCACCGGCCTGTGCGGTTTGCTGGCGGCGCCGGGTCACATCCACCCGGTGATCGGTTTCACGGCGATCCTGTGCATCGCGCTCGGCGCGGGCGGATCGGCCGTTCTCAACCAGTGGTGGGAAGCCGAAATCGACGCCGGGATGAAGCGCACCGCCAACCGGCCGCTGCCGGCAGGGCGCATGCACCCCGTCGACGCGCGCGATTTTGGCATTGCGCTGTCGGTCGCTTCGGTCGCGTTGATGGGTGTGGCAGTGGGCTGGCTCGCCGCGAGCATCCTCGCTGTCGCGATTGTCTATTACGCGGTGGTCTACACTATGTGGCTCAAGCCGCGCACGCCGCAGAACATCGTGATCGGCGGCGGAGCGGGTGCTTTCCCGCCGATGATTGGCTGGGTCGCAGTGACGGGCGATATCACTGCCATGCCGCTGCTGCTGTTCGCGATCATCTTCTTCTGGACGCCGCCGCACTTCTGGGCGCTCGCGCTGTTCGTGAAGTCCGATTACGCCAAGGTCGGCATCCCGATGATGCCGGTGGTGGCGGGCGAGCGTGCAACGCGCCGCCAGATCCTCGCCTATTCGATCCTGCTCGTGCCCATCGCGGGTGCGCCCTGGTTCATCGGCGGCACCGGCGCGCTGTACGGCGTGACCGCTCTGGCGCTGTCGCTGGCCTTCCTCGCGCTCTCTGTCCCCGTCGCCTTCCGCGAAGCGGGCGAGGGTGACGCGATGAAGCCGGAAAAGCGCCTGTTCGCTTACAGCATCCTCTACCTCTTCGCGTTGTTCGCGGCCTTGGTGGTCGATGCGCTGGCTCGCCAGCAAGGATGGTTCGCATGACGCCCGAAGAAGAAGCCGAATATCGCCGCCGCCAGAAGAGCCGCAACCTGGTTCTGGGCGGGCTACTGCTGTTCTTCGTCGTGCTGTTCTACGCCATCACCATCGTGCGGATGGGAGACTGAGACCGTGACCGCCGCCACCCTTGAACAACGCAATGTGCGCACTGGCATCTATGCGATGCTGGGGGCGCTGGCGATGCTTGGCCTGGGTTATGCCGCAGTTCCGCTTTACGACCTGTTCTGCCGCGTGACCGGCTTTGGCGGCACCACGCAGGTCGCCAGCGAAGCCGAAGCCCAGCGTGCCGAGCAGCTTGGCATGGCCGCCGGCAAGACCATTTCGATACGCTTCGATGCCTCGGTCGCGCGTGACGTGCCGTGGACCTTCCATCCGGCACAGAGCACTGACACGGTACAGATCGGCGTGCGCGACATGGCGACCTATGTTGCGAAGAACAATTCGAACGTCCCGATCACCGGCACAGCCACATTCAATGTGGAGCCGGAACAGGCGGGCCGCTATTTCAACAAGATCCAGTGCTTTTGCTTCACCGAGCAGACGCTTCAGCCGGGCGAGGAAGTGCACATGCCGGTGCTCTATTTCGTCGACCCGGCCGCGCTGGAGGACGAGAATATGAAGGGGGTCGAACAGATCACCCTGAGCTACACTTTCCACCGGGCGATCGAGCCCGCAAGCTGATAAGTCAAACCAACCCTCTGGACCCCGCTGGCGGGGGCCGGTAAGGGCCCAAGAAAGAGCAACAGGACGCGATTGTCATGGCCGGTACCAAGACCCACGATTATCACATTCTCGAACCCGATATCTGGCCGCTGATCGGCGCTTTCGCAGCGTTGACCTTCACCAGCGGCATGGTGCTGTTCATGCACGAAATGTCGGGCTGGCCGATCGTGCTGGGCCTCGGCATCGCCGGGCTCATCGCCACCTTCTTCAGCTGGTTCAGCAATGTCGTGAAGGAAGCGCAGCAGGGCGATCACACGCCGGTGGTGCAGCTTCACCTGCGCTATGGCATGATCCTGTTCATCGCTTCGGAAGTGATGTTCTTCGTCGGCTGGTTCTGGGCATTCTTCGACTTTGCCTTGTTTCCCAAGCAGATCGAAGTGATCGAAGGCGTAACCAGCAATCTCTTCGGGCAGGAAGGCGCCGCACTGATCGCGCAGTTCCCGCCCAAGGGCCTCGAAGTGCTCAATGCCTTCGAGCTTCCGCTGCTCAACACGCTGATTTTGCTGTGCTCGGGCACCACCGTTACCTGGGCGCATCATGCGCTGATCCATGGCGATCGCGAAGGCCTGAAGAAGGGCCTGTGGGCCACCATCGCGCTGGGCCTGCTGTTCACCAGCATCCAGGCCTATGAATATGGCATCGCGCCCTTCGCCTTCGGCGAGAACAATTACAGCTCGGCCTTCTACATGGCGACCGGCTTCCACGGCTTCCACGTGCTGGTCGGCACGATCTTCCTGATCGTCTGCCTCCGCCGTGCATACCTCGGCCACTTCACGCCGCGCCAGCACTTCGGCTTCGAAGCGGCAGCATGGTACTGGCACTTCGTCGACGTGGTGTGGCTGTTCCTGTTCGTCGTCGTCTACGTGTGGGGTGGCTGGGGCGCTCCGGTCCACTGATGTCGGCGGACCACGGTCCAGACGCAACGAAGGGGCAGCCCGGTATCCGCCAGGCTGCCCTTTTCGGTTTGTGCCCGCGTTGCGGCAGCCGCTCGCTGTTCAGCGGCACGGTGAAGTTCGCCGATCATTGCCGCGTGTGCGGGCTCGATCTGTCGCGCTTCAACGTGGGTGACGGGCCGGCAGGCTTCCTGACGCTGGTGATCGGAGCGATCATGGTGGCGCTGGCGATCTGGCTCGACGTGGCGGCAAGCCCGCCGCTGTGGGCGCATGCGCTGATCTGGATACCCCTTACGGTCGCGGCAGTGCTCGGCGGCTTGCGCGTCTCGAAGGCCGCGCTGCTGGCAGCGGAATACAGGAACAAGGCTGGCGAGGCAGTCACGCCCTCAAGTGGCGCAGGCGCAGGCCAAGACAAGGAAGGCCGTGATTTGTGATGCTGCGTCGCTTGCCGATCATACCTACGATCATCGTCCTTGCTGCTGTTGCGACCATGGTTGCGCTGGGCATCTGGCAATTGGGCCGCGCGGACGAGAAGGCTGCGCTGATCGCGCATTACGAAGCGGTTTCGGCCGATGGCTCGCTGGTCGACTGGCCGCGCGACGAAGCCGAAGCCAGCGAGAACCTCTATCGCCTTGCCTTTGTTGACTGCGTCGAAGTGCTCTCGCGGCGAACCACGGCCGCGACTTCGTCCGAAGGCCAGAAAGGGCTGGCGCAGGTTGCGACCTGTCGCTTGGCCAATGGCGCCGAGGTCGAGATTGCGCTCGGCTTCACGCGTGAACCGGTCGAGGGCGATTGGCAGGGCGGCGAAGTCGAAGGGATCATTGCCCCTGGGCCGCGCCTGGTGGCGATGCCGCCGCAGGCGGGGTTGCAACCGCTCGCCGCGCCCGATCCGCGCGATTTGCCCAACAACCACCTTGCCTATGCGGGGCAGTGGTTCTTCTTCGCGCTCACCGCGCTGGTGATTTACTGGATCGCGATCCGCAAGCGGATCAAACAGCAGGCTTGAGCCGGGCCAAGTTCAGCTTGCTTGCCCTGCGCGCGGGCACGGTCTAACCGCGCCAGTGATGGACTATATTTCGACCCGGGGTGGCGCGCCTGCGCTCGATTTCGAAGGAGCCACGCTGGCAGGGCTTGCCAGCGACGGGGGGCTGTACCTGCCGCGTCACTGGCCGCGCTTCTCGGAAGGCGAAATCGCGGCGATGGCGGGGCTGCCCTATGCTGAACTCGCGACGCGGGTGATGCTGCCCTTTGTGGAAGGCAGCCTTACCGAAGAGGAACTGCGCGCGCTGTGCCAACAGGCCTATGGCCGCTTCTCGCACGATGCCGTGACTCCGCTGGTCCAGCTCGACGAGCAGCAGTGGCTGCTCGAGCTGTTCCATGGCCCCACGCTCGCCTTCAAGGACGTGGCGCTGCAATTGCTCGGCCTGTTGTTCGAGACCTTCCTCAGCCGCCGCAAATCGAACCTCACCATCATCGGCGCGACCAGCGGAGACACCGGCTCGGCCGCGATCGATGCGGTGGCGGGGCGCGAGGGGGTCGACATCTTCATGCTCCACCCCAGGGGGCGGGTGAGCGAGGTCCAGCGCCGCCAGATGACGACGGTGCGCGCTCCCAACGTTCACAACATCGCGATCGAAGGCAGTTTCGACGATGCGCAGGCGATGGTGAAGCGCATGTTCGGCGATCAGGGCATGACCAGCCGGTTCAACATCGGCGCGGTCAACTCGATCAACTGGGCGCGGCTGATGGCGCAGGTCGTCTATTACTTTGCTGCCGCGCTGCAGCTCGGCGCGCCGCACCGGCAGGTGGCCTTCAGCGTGCCTACGGGCAATTTCGGAGACGTCTTTGCAGGCTATGTCTCCGCGCAGATGGGGCTTCCCGTGGCGCAGCTGATCGTGGCGACCAATGTCAACGACATCCTTCACCGCGCACTGTCGCAAGGCGACTATTCCACCGGCATTGTGACGCCCACCGCCACCCCTTCGATGGACATCCAAATCTCCTCGAACTTCGAGCGCCTGCTGTTCGATGCCGGTGGGCGCGACGGGAAGGCTCTGGCCGAACAGATGCGCGGGTTCGAGGCGAGCAAGGCGATGCAGCTCACCAATACGCAGCGCGAAGGCGCGGCAGGCCTGTTTACAAGCGCGCGCGCCGATGGCGAAGAAGTGCTGCAGGCGCTGCGCTGGGCCTATGACCATGCAGGGGAGATGATCGACCCGCACACGGCGGTGGGGCTCCATGCCGCGCGGACCAGCGAGATCGACCGTGCGATCCCTGTGGTGACGCTGGCGACCGCGCATCCTGCGAAGTTCCCCGAAGCGGTCGAGCGCGCCACCGGCATCCGCCCCGCGCTCCCTTCTCGCGTGGGCGACCTGTTCGCACGCGAGGAAGCCTATACGGAACTGCCCGGCGAATATGAGGCCGTGCGCGATTTCGTCAGCCAGCATGCAAGCCCGGCGGCCTGATGGCTGAGCTCAAGCGCAATCCAATCCTGATGGTGGGCGAGGGCTGGGAAGGCGGCTATCGCCTGCTCGACAGCGGGCACGGGCGAAAGCTCGAAAGCTTCGGCCCCTACAGCTTCATCCGGCCTGAGCCGCAGGCGATGTGGACCCCGCGCGAGGCCGATTGGCCTGCGATGGGTGAATTCATTCCCGGTTCGGACGAAGATGGCGGCGGGCGCTGGCAGCTTGACCCGTCGCTGCCGGGCGAGGGCTGGCAGGTCAATTGGAACGGAGTCAGTTTCACCGCCCAGCCTACGCCTTTCCGCCACCTGCAGTTCTTTCCGGACATGGCGCCAGTGTGGGAATGGATGCGTGTGCAATTGGCAGGGCGGGAGGATGCCGAAACGCTAAATTTGTTCGGATACACCGGCGTGGGTTCGCTCGCGCTCAGCCGCCATGGCCGCGTGACGCATGTCGATGCCTCGAAGAAGTCCGTGGCGCAGGCGCGCGAGAATGCCGCGATTTCCGGAATGGAGGATCGCCCGATCCGCTGGCTGGTCGACGATGCGGCCAAATTCGCCGCGCGCGAAGTGCGGCGCGAGAAACGCTATGACGGGATCATCCTCGATCCGCCCAAGTTCGGGCGCGGCCCAAACGGCGAAACCTGGCGGCTTGAGGAGAATTTGCCGGGCTTGCTGGCCGATTGCCGCAAGCTGCTGGATCAGGACAGCCGTTTCCTGTTTCTCACGGTTTATGCCGTGCGGATGAGCAGCCTCGCGTTGGCCGGCCTGATGGAGGAATTGTTCCGCCACCTCCCTGGCGTTGTCGAACATGGCGATCTGGCGGTGCAGGAAACCGGCGAGGGAGGCCGCTTGCTCCCGACCGCGATTTTCGCACGCTGGAGCAATTCAGGCTAAGGCGCGGGCGACATGACCGATTCGCTCATTCTCGAAGTCGCCGATTTCGAACACGATGTCCTCACCGGCATCTATTCGGAAGAGACGGGCAAGCCCCAGCCGCTCAGGATCACCATCCAGGCGCGGCTGAAGGTGGCTGATCGTTACGCGCCGGAGACTCCGCTCGATGCCAGCAAGAACTACATGGATTTGAAGTTCGCGGCTTCGGATGCCTTGCCCGAAGGGGTTCATTTCAAGCTGATCGAAGCCGTCGCGGACCATATTTGCGCGACCTTGTTTGCGCAGGATGCGCGGGTCGAGGCGGTGACGGTGAAGATCGTCAAACTCGCAATTGCTGAAGCGAATGAGAAGATCGGTATCACGCTTCACCGCGAGCGGAAGTAGAATGGCGCAGGCGGAACTGCGGATCGATGCCCTGCCCGAGGCGCCGATCGATGCATCCGCCGCATTTCACTGCACACATCTGGAGCGCGCGCGGGAAAGGCTCTCTACCGGGGCAGATGCGCTCGCGATCGTGCTCCCTCACGCACCAACCGATCATGACGACTGGCGCCGTGCCTTGGCTCGCGACCTTGCCCGGGCCCATGCGCCTCAGCGGGTCAATGTCATCGGTGGCGGATCGCCCCCCGAGGCGCTTGCGGCCATGCTTGAATATCTGAGGGATGCGCCCGGGATAACCGGGCAATATCTTCCGTTGCATGAGCAGGATTAGGGACGTCTTGCTTCCGCGGGCCGAGATGGGCCCGATGCTGGACGGTTTCGGCCGCCGTGTGAGCTATCTCCGGCTATCGGTGACCGATCGCTGCGACCTGCGCTGTTCCTATTGCATGCCCGAGCGGATGCGCTTCCTGCCGCGCAGCGAGGTGCTGTCGCTGGAAGAGCTCCATCGGTTGGCGCTGGGCTTCATCGCGCGAGGGGTATCCAAGATTCGCGTGACCGGTGGCGAGCCGCTGGTACGCAGGGACATTGTCGACCTGTTCCGGGCGCTGGGCCGCGAATTGGGAAAGGGTCTGGAGGAACTCACACTCACCACCAATGCCACGCAGCTTGCCGACCATGCCGACGATCTGGCTGCGGCGGGTGTGCGGCGGGTCAATGTCTCGCTCGACACGCGTAACCGCCGCCGCTTTGAAGAGCTTTCGCGGCGCGATATGTTGCCGCAGGTGCTCGACGGCATTGCGGCCGCCAAGGCGGCGGGCCTGAAGGTCAAGATCAACACCGTTGCACTCAAGGGCATCAATCAGGGCGAGATCGCGGATCTGATCGCCTGGGCGCATGGCGAAGGCTTCGACCTGACCTTGATCGAAGTGATGCCGCTGGGCGATGTCGGGCATGACCGGGTCGATCATTTCCTGCCGCTCACCCATGTGCGCGACGATCTGGCGCGGCGCTGGACGCTCACTCCGCTGAGTGACAGCACGGGCGGGCCGGCACGCTATTGCCGGGTGGAAGAGACGGGCGGGCGGCTCGGCATGATCACGCCGCTCACGAGCAATTTCTGCGACGGTTGCAACCGGTTGCGCGTGACGGCGACGGGGCAGCTCTATCCCTGCCTCGGCGGGGCCGAGCGGGTCGACTTGCGGGCGGCGCTGCGTTCTGAGGAGCCGGATGCGAGCCTGCAACATGCGCTCGACGAAGCGATGCGAATCAAGCCCGAGCGGCACCATTTCGATATCTCACACCGCGGCGCCGAACCGGCCCAGCCGCGCCATATGTCGGTGACGGGGGGCTGACATGGCGGTGACCATCCTCTTCCTTGGCCCCCTGCGCGATATGGCTGGCGAGGCCGCCCGCGAGGTTCCCGGGCCGCTCGACTGGGATGGGTTGCTGGCCGTTGTCGGCGAAGAGGTCGCGGGGCAATTGCAGGAGGCGCGCGTCAATGTCGCTTGCCGCGGAAAGGTCTTGGCCGACAAGACCGCGCTCGACGCACAGGATGGCGACGAAATTGCACTGCTTCCGCCGGTCAGCGGCGGTTAGGAGCGGACGATGCGCGACATTCGCCTGCTGGGCCACGCGTTCAACCCGGGCATGCTGATCGAGCCCTTTGTGCAGGCAAACCCCGGCCTGGGCGGCGTATGCACCTTCGTGGGCGAAGTCCGCAGCGATCCGGGCGTCGAGGCGCTTGAACTCACCCATTACGAGCCGCTGACGCTGCCCGGGATGCACGAGCTGGCCGACCGGGCGTTTGGCCGATTCGACCTGCTGGGGCTGCTGATGGTGCACCGGATCGGCCAGCTCCATCCGGGCGAACCGATCGTCTGCGTTTCGGCGGCGGCGAAACATCGCAGGGATGCGATCGATGCGGTCGATTTCTGCATGGACCACCTCAAGAGCGCCGCGTGGTTCTGGAAGCGTGAGAAACGCCCGGATGGCTGGCACTGGATCGAGCCGCGCACCGAGGACCATGCGGATCTCGCTCGCTGGAACGACTAATCGAAGCGATTTGACTTAGGTCAAGGCAAGCGAATCGCCCATTCGGCATGAACTGTCTCAACGGAAGGAGACATCGTCATGTCGAAATTGATTGCCCCCGAACTGATTGCCGAAAAGGCGACCATCGTTGATGCGCCCCATGTGCCGACTACGGTCGATCGCACATTCGAACTGCCCACCGCGCTCTATGGCACCACGGTGGCGTGCTACCTCGGCTTCATCGCATTGATGGCCGGAGCGTTCGGCGCGCCCGCACTGATCATCCCGATGGTGATCTTCGCCTTCATCATTGTCGCCGGCTTTGGCGTGCCCGCAATCTGGGCGACCATGCAGGGCACCGGCGCGAAGCCCGCGATGGGCGCCGGCCAGTTCGCCAATCGCGGGATCATGACTCACACCGGCCGCCTCAAACCGCGTGACGCGGCGGCTCAGGTACTGGTTCTGCCCGTTCTGGTTTTCCTATGGGGACTTGCGGTGGTGACGATAGCCGCAACTATCTAGTTCCCTACCTTCCCGGACCGGAATCGGCAGAGCGCGGGGTTGGCCATCGGTCGACCCCGCGCTTTCCTTTTGTTCAGTTCGGAGCCTTGGCCAGAAGGTCGATCAGTTCTCCGATCACGCGGTCTTCCGCAGCGACGATTCCCTCAAGCTGCACGTTTGCCTGGGCAACTTGTTCGCGCTCAGTGAAAGAAAGCGTCGCATCCGCATAGAGCCGGTCGAGATCGGCCAGCAGTGCGGCTGTGCCCGCGCGGCGCGAATCGAGCTCTGCTATCTCGACTTGTGCGAGCCCCCAGCGCTTGTCTTCAGGGCCTGTTCCGGCGGCATCGGCCACGATCGGGCGCGCCGTTTCCGCATGGGCCAGGAAGCGGGTATGCCGCGCACTTGCCTCTTCCAGCGCCTTGCCGATCTCCTCCACCTGCGTCACGCCCAGCGGGGCAGGGCGCAGCACCGCTGCGGCCGAATCGGGTGCGGCATAGCTGCCTTGTACGCGCTCGAAATCGCGCAGGGACAGCGAAGGATAGCGGTCTGATCCGCCCGCGCAGGCGCCCAGCAAGCCGATGGCAGCGAGCAACGGCAATACGGCGAAGGAAGGTTTGCGTTTCATCGGTCCCCTGCGCATAGCATGGCGGCGTAGCGTTGCCAGCACTTCGCGCTTCGCCCCATTGATGCAAAAAGCCGCGATCCGGCGTTGACTTGGCAGCACCTTTCCCCTAACGGCACCCATCTTTCCGGCTCCACTAATTGGTGGAGCGACGGGTGCGCCCTTTCGCTGAGTGTTGGGGCACAGCTTTAGAATGAGAGTACAACAACCATGTTCGCAGTAGTGCGCACGGGCGGCAAGCAATACCGGGTTGCCGCCGGAGACAAGATTGCAGTCGAAAAGCTCGCTGGCGAAGCCGGCGAAACCGTGACGCTGGGCGATGTCCTGCTCGCGGGTGAAGGCGACAAGCTGGCCGACGCCTCGAAGGTTTCCGTTTCGGCGGAAATCATCGCTCAGGCGAAGAGCGAGAAGGTCGTCGTCTTCAAGAAGCGTCGTCGCCACAACTATCGCCGCAAGAACGGCCACCGCCAGCAGATGACCCTGCTGCGCATCGTGGCTGTCGGCGAAGGCGCCGCCAAGAAGGCTGCCCCGAAGAAGGAAGCGTCGGAACCCGCCAAGGGCGCCGAAGTGACCAAGAGCACGAAGGCAAAGGCTGAAGCTCCGGCGAAGACCGGCGCGACTGCCAAGGCTGCGGACAAGGCAGCGGCACCGAAGAAGGCTCCGGCCAAGAAGGCCGCCGCCAAGAAGACCGAAGCCAAGAAGTAAGGATTACGGACGATGGCACATAAGAAAGCAGGCGGTTCATCGCGTAACGGTCGCGACTCAGCCGGCCGTCGCCTTGGTGTGAAGAAGTTCGGCGGCCAGGAAGTGGTCGGCGGCAACATCATCGTGCGTCAGCGCGGCACTCGCGTTTATCCGGGCACCAATGTCGGCATGGGCAAGGATCACACCCTGTTCGCGCTCGAAAACGGCGTCGTGCGATTCCACAAGGGCAAGCTTGGCCGCAAATACGTGTCGGTAGACATGATTGCGCAAGCAGCCGAATAACCGGACGGTTCGATAACGGGATCGTCCAAGCGGGACGGTCCCAGCCGGGTCAAACCGGCAGCCAAAGAGGGAGATGGGACCAACCCGTCTCCCTCTTGTCGTTTCTCCCTCACAGCCTGGCGAAATCAGCTTTCGCCGCAATGCTAATGTCACGCAGCATGCCTAGTAGGCGCTGCGGGGCGATGAGGAGAAGGAACATGTTCCATTGCACCGAACGGTTGCTGCTGCGGCCGGCCTGGCCGGAGGACTGGCAGGCGGTCCATGCCGGGATCGCCGATGAAGGCGTGGTGCGCAATCTTGCTCGCGCGCCCTGGCCATACCAGCCCGATGATGCGCGCCGGTTTGTCGATCTTCCGGTCGATCCGCGCTTCCCGCGGTTCCTCATCACGCGCGCGCGCGACGCCGCGCTGGTCGGCTGCATCGGCATCGATCCGCATGAGGGCGATGTCGAACTCGGATACTGGATCGCGCGCCAGCATTGGGGGCAGGGCTATGCCAGCGAGGCCGGGGGCGGCGTGCTCGAGATCGCGGCGACTTTGGGCCATTCGCTGGTGATGGCGAGCCATTTCCTCGACAACCCCGCTTCGGGCCGTGTGCTGGCCAAGCTCGGCTTTGCCCCGACTGGCCGCGTGACGCGGCGGCACAGCTGCGGCCGGGGTGAGGATGCGCCTGCCGCGGAATATGCGCTCGATCTGGCGATGCGATCGGACAGCTGGCAACACGCTGCCTGATCCGCGAGTGAGCCCTAGCCAAAGAGAAACCCCGGCGCCTTGCGGAGCCGGGGTTTCGTCGTTTCGAAGAGGCAGGCACTTATTCGGCCGGCTGCATCAGCGCGTCGGTGAACTCGCCATCATGGAGGTTGATCAGCGCGCGATCGTCATGGTCCCACGGATGGAAGCCGGGCTTGAAATAGGCCAGCCAAGCCGGGAAAATCCGCCGCACGACGCCCGGCGACCATGCCAAATACTTGAACAAGCCCCAGCGCGCCTTCCAGCCGGTGATTCCGTCCTGCGCGAGCAGGTTCATCGAATCCTTCCAGCGGTTCGAGAAGAAGCGGCCCGTGACCGAGATCATGATCAGGCTGCGTACCTTCCAGCGCATCCACGGCGTCCAGTCCTTGGTCGCGTGGATCCAGGTGTCATAGGCGACGCCCTTGTGTTCGATTTCCTCGATCGCGTGCCACTGCCACATCTGGCGGACTTCCGGGTCAGCCTTGGCGAAGTGCTTCGGATTGGCGAGGAATTCATGCGCCATCATGGCGGTGTAGTGTTCCAGCGCCATCGTCACCGCGAGGTTGAGAATGGCGGGCCGATCCTTGGTCAGCGCGAGCATTTCCGCGACGCGCGTGTCGATCTTCTTGATGTCATAGCCGTGATCTTCCGCCAGCTTGTTGAAGGCGATGTGTTCACGGGTATGATTGATTTCCTGGCGGACAAAGGCGCGGATTTCTGCCTCAAGCTTGGGCGATGCGCCTTCGCGATGCGCCTTGACCGCTTCGATGAAGAAGGCTTCGCCGCGGGGAAAGGTGGCCGACAGGGCATTGTGCCAGGCGGTTCCGAAGGGTTCGCCCGCCCACCAGCGGCGCGGGGTGCTGTCGCGGTTGAAGCGCTCGTCGCGGACGGTGATCGTCAGATCGGACGGGGTGGGATCAGACCGGTGATTTGTATCGAGATCGATTTTCGAAGGGGCGTTCACGCTGAATGCTCCGGAATTCGGGGTTACTGACAGGACTGTAAGTATCGCTTACTTACACTAGTGTCAATAGGCAGCGTAATCCAGCCCTGGGGTCGCCCTATTCGGCGGGCATCACAGCGTCGGCATAGGGGCTTTCGCTCTTCTGGATCAGCGCGCGATCGTCATGCTTCCACGGGTGGAAACCCGGAGTGAGGATTGCTGCCCATTCGAAGAACATCCGCCGCATCATGCCCGGCTTCCACCACAGGAAGGCATAGAGTTTCCACTTGGCCTGCCGGCGCGAAAACCCGTCCTGCTCGAGCAGGCCGATCGCATCGCGGATGCGGTTGCCGAAATACTTCTTGGTGATCAGCGCGGCGACGAGCGCGCGGGTCTTGTAGCGTTTCCAGGACGACCAGTCGCGCGTTGCATGCAGCCAGATGTCATAGACCAGCCCCTTGTGCTCGATCTCCTCGGTCGCGTGCCAGCGCCACACGTCGGCTGCGACCGGGTCTGCGCCTTCGAGATAGCGCGGATCGGTGAGCAATTGGCGGCTGATGATCGCGGCGAAATGCTCGAGCGCGATAGTGATCGCGAGGTTGAATTCCTTCGGCCGGCCCGCCGCCAGATCCAGCATGGCCTGGATGCCCTGATCGATGCTTTCGACATTGTATCCGTGGTCGGACACCAGCCGGTTGAAAGCGACATGCTCGCGCGTGTGGTTGATCTCCTGCGCGGTGAAAGCCTTGATCTCTCTCGCCAGCTTGGGCGGCAGGCCTTCGCGGAAATCGCGCAAGGTATCGATGAAGAAGGCTTCGCCGCGCGGCAGGCTGGCCGAGACCGAATTGTACCAGGCGGTCGCCACCGGATCGTTCGAATGCCACCATCGCGGGACCATCGCCTTGCGGTCGAATCGGCGATCGCGCACGATCAACTCATGTTCCGCCGGGGTTGCGCTGGCGCGGGCGGTGATACCGCCATCGTCGCTCTTGCCGCTCGCTGTGGAGCGTTCTAGGTCAAGTGAGTGCTGCTCGGTCATCGATCAGGAATCTATTAGGCTTAACAAATAATGACAAGTCGCAAGCGTCTAACCCCCGAGGAATCAAGAAATTCCGCACTGGAAGCGGCGCGCGCATTACTTATTGAAACGGGTCCGCAGTCGGTCACGCTCAAGGCTGTGGCGGCGCGGATCGGGCGCACTCATGCCAATTTGCTGCACCATTTCGGCTCTGCATCGGGCTTGCAGAAGGAACTCGCGCGGCATCTCGCAGAGACCGTCTGCGAGACGATCAAGGATGCCGTCCGCGCCAGCCGGGCAGGGCTGGGCAGCCCGCGTGAAGTGGTCGACCTTGCCTTCGACGCCTTCGACAAGGAAGGCGCAGGAGCATTGGCGAGCTGGATGATCCTGACCGGCAATGAAGATGCGCTGAGCCCGATCGTCGAAACGATCCACCAGCTGGTTGACGATATTGCGCCGGAAGAGGCCGAAGATCACGGCAAGGTGATGCGGCTCCATGAGGAAACGCTGGCACTGGTGCTGATGGCGATGGGCGATGCGCTGATCGGGTCGGCGCTGGCGCGTTCGCTTGGCTTGCCCGAGACGGCCGCGCGCGACCGCGCCCAGCGGATGCTCGAACGTTCGCTCGAACTGATCAATCAGCCGAGCTAAGCGCGGGCCTCATCCATTCGGGTGCAAGCGCGGGTTCGATATTTTCCACCCGCACATGATCGACTGCCACGCCCATTTCTGGATAGGCGGCCTTGCGCCGCTTTTCGTCTGACTGCGCCAATGGCACCACCAGCAGCCGCCGGTTGACCTTCTGGCGCCAGTTCATGCGGGCAGTGTTCTCCTGCCCGACATAGCAGCCCTTGGTGAAGCTCACGCCGTTGAGCTCGACCGCATTGGTTTCAAGCCACAGGATGTCGCCCAGTTCGGCCCGGCCTTCCGGCACCCCCAGGGCAAGGCGATGCGCGAGCCAGGCCGCATCGGCGGCCTTGTCGCTGGCGTCTGCCGGCGCGATCCAGCGCCAGCCGAGCTGCGGCAAGCGGGGGTCCGGCGCCGATCTGTCTCGCTGCTGCGCGCTCCAATGGACCGCCAGAGTCTCGTCAACGGCGATCGCGATCTTGCGGCGCAGGCGATAGAGCGCGAGGCGCTTGACCAGTTCGCCAGCGGTCTCTGCCTCGCAATCGAGCAGCAGGTCGTTTCCGTCGCGCCAGACGAGGAAATCGAACATCGCCTTGCCCTGTGCGGAAAGCAGCGCGGCGTAGACGGGCACATGCCCCGTCACATCATTGGTTACGAGCCCTTGCAGGAATGCGGCGACATCCTCGCCTTCGTCCAGCGGCGCAAGGCGGACGATTGCCCGGGAAAACAAGCAGGTGGCAGCCATCAGTTTCCGATCCTCCTGGCAATGGCTTCGGCGAGCCGAGGGCCGAGTTCCGGCCCCTGCAGGGGATAGAGATAGGGTTCGATCAGCTCGGCTTCCATCAACAAAAGGCCGTCCGCGCTGCGCACCATGTCGATCCGCGCATAGAGCGGGGTTCCGTGCGGCAGCGCATCGACGATTGCTTTCGCCGCGGCAAGATCGCCCGCATCCGGTGTGATCGCCTCTTCACTCCCGCCGTAGAGCGATTGCACGCGGTAATCGCCCGCGGCCGGGCGCTTTACCAGCGCATGCGAGAACTCGCCGTCGATGAAGAGGAAGGAATATTCGCCCTCGCTGGCGATTTGCGGAAGATAGGGCTGGATCATCGCCGGGTGCTGCATCGTCCAGTCGGCGGGGACCTCGCCCTTGCGGTGGATCGACTGGCCTTCCGCACCGGCGCCCACTTGCCGCTTGGCGACAATCGAGTCGCAGCCGAATTGATCGAAAGCGTTTTCGATGTCCGCTGGGGTGGGCTGCTCGACCCAGAGCGTCGGGATGGTCGCCGCGCCGCGCTCGGCCAAATCGCGGAGATAGGTCTTGCGCGAATTCCATCGGACCAGCGCGGGAGGGTTGCACACCGCGACCCCCGCGCCTTCGAGCGCATCAAGCTTGTCGAGGAATTCCTGCTCGAAATCCCAATAGTCCCACGGCGTGCCCACCAGCACCAGCTGGCAACCATCGAAGGCTTCGAGCGGCGCGCGCCAGTCGATCTCATGCAGCGTGCCGCTGCGCGCCGCGAGTGCGGGGCGGATCGCATCGACTTGCAGATCGTGTTCGAAGGCGTCGTCGCGCCGCACGGGAGAGCCGGGCATGGTGCCGGGGCAGGTCAGGAAACCGATTTTCATCGCGCCGCATCTAGGGCTTGCGATCGGTACTGGAAAGAGGCCGATTGCACGACTAGAGCCACGCGTGATGACCGACACGCTGACGATCCGCCGCCCTGACGACTGGCACCTGCATTTCCGAGATGGCGCGATGATGCGTGACGTGGTGCCTTACACCGCGCGCCAGTTTGCCCGCGCGATCGTCATGCCCAACCTCACGCCGCCCGTGACGGATGCGGCCAGTGCCGCCGCCTATCGCGAGCGGATCCTGGGTGCGGTGCCGGCAGGTGTGCAGTTCACGCCGCTGATGACCTGCTATCTCACCGACAATACCGATGCGGACGATCTGGCGCGCGGTGCGGCTGCGGGAGTGTTCACCGCCGCCAAGCTCTATCCCGCCGGTGCCACGACCAATTCAGCCAATGGCGTCACCGATGTGGCGCGGCTCGATCCGGTGCTGGCGCGGATGGAGGCCGAAGGCATCGTGCTGTGCGTCCATGGCGAAGTGACCGATCACGATATCGATGTGTTCGACCGCGAGGCTGAATTTATCGAGCGCCACCTCAAGCGCATCACCCGCGATTTTCCCAGGCTGAAGGTCGTGTTCGAACACATCACCACCTGCGATGCGGTCGATTTCGTGCTTGCGGCGGGGGACAATGTCGGCGCGACAATCACGCCGCAGCATCTTCACATAAACCGCAATGCGATGTTGGTGGGCGGTATCCAGCCGCATAATTACTGCCTGCCGGTGGCCAAGCGCGAAACGCATCGGCTGGCGCTGCGCAAGGCGGCGACCAGCGGCAATGCCAAGTTCTTCCTTGGCACCGACAGCGCCCCGCATGAACGCCACACCAAGGAATCGGCCTGCGGTTGTGCGGGCATTTTCAACGCGCCCTTCGCGCTCGAAAGCTATCTCACCGTATTCGACGAGGAGGGCGCGCTCGACAGGTTCGAAGGGTTCGCCTCGCTGCACGGCCCCGCATTCTATGGCCTGCCCGTGAATGAGGAGAGCGTCACGCTCGAGCGGGCGGACGTCAAAGTGCCCGATGCGGTTCCGGCGGGCGGCAGCGAAGTGGTGCCGTTCCACGCCGGGCAAGTGCTAGGCTGGCGGATCGCGAGCTAGGCCGCAGCAGGCTTGCGCCGCCGCCGCCGCGCCAGGTCCCACACGAAAAGCCCGATAGCCGCCCAGATCAGCGCGAAGCTGGCGATCTGCGCGGGCAGCAGCGGGCGCTCGAACACGGTCAGCCCCAGGATGAAGACGATCGACGGGGCGATGTACTGGAAGAAGCCGAGCGTCGAATAATCCATCCGGCGCGCGGCGAGGGCAAACAGCAGCAGTGGCACGGCAGTAACCACCCCGCCCAGCACGATCGCCAGGCTCAGTTCGAGATCGTGCCCGAAGGATGATCCTGCCGGACCGGCTGCATACCACCACGCAATTCCGCCCGCGAGCGGCAGCAGGATCGCGCTTTCGATCGTCAGGCCCGGCAGCGAGCCCACCGGCACCTGCTTGCGCAGAAGGCCGTAAGTGCCGAAGCTGAGCGCCAGCGTCATGCTGATCCAGAGTGTGGTGAGCGCGCCTGCCAGCAGCACGGCAACGCCCGCGCCTGCCAGAGCCACCGCTGCCCATTGCAGGCGCGACAGTCGCTCCTTGAGCAGAAGAGTGCCGAGCAGCACGTTCACCAGCGGGTTGATGTAATAACCGAGGCTGGCGGCATAGACTTCGCCCGACTGGATCGCCCAGACATAGACGAACCAGTTTACCGCGATCAGCACCGAGCTGGCCATGAGCACCAGCAAGGCCCGGCGATTGGCGAGGGCTGCTTTCACATCGAGAATCTGACCCCGAAACAGCACGATCACGATGCAGATCGGCAGCGTCCAGATGATGCGCCATCCGACGAATTCGAATGGCGGCACGCTCTTCACCAGCAGGAGATAGAGCGGCAGGAAGCCCCAGATCAGATAGGCGCCAAGCGCGGCGTAAAGGCCCGATGGCTGGCCCGGCTGGTCGGAGGTCTGCATGTGTCTGCGCCCCTAGTGCGCGGGCTTCCTTGCGGCAAGCAAGCATTCCTTGCGGGCGGAATCCCGGAACTTTGGATGAACCATTGGGTGCAAAACTCGTCGTGTTTTGTTCATATTATTATTCATAAATATGAACAAACGGCGATTCGCGGGCCACCTACCAGCCTGCTTCATCGCTTGGGTCGTTCTCACCAGCGGCCCCGGCACGGCATCCACCAAGCCGTGGAAAGCGCTCTTGCACCATGTGGTGCAGGGGCGCTTTCAGCTATCGGACAGGCCGACGCCGATGGACGCGCGCGGCTGCTTCATTTCCGTGCTCGCGACCGGATAGGCGCAATAATCGGCCGCATAATAGGCCGAAGGGCGGTGATTGCCTGAAAGTCCGATCCCGCCGAATGGGGCGGCCGACGAAGCGCCATTGGTCGGGCGGTTCCAGTTGATCACCCCGGCGCGCACATTGGCCCAGAAGCGATCGTAATCCTGCGGGTTGCCGCCGATCAGCGAGGCCGAGAGGCCGAAGCGCGTGTTGTTCGCTTCGGCAATCGCGGAATCGAAATCCTTTACCCGGATCACTTGCAGGAGCGGGCCGAACAGTTCGACATCCGGCCGTTCGGGCATGTCGGTGGTGTCGATGATCCCGGGCGTCAGGAAGGGAAGGTCTTCCTGGATACGGCGCATGTGCAGCAGCGGCTTGGCGCCGTGGCTGATCAGGTGGACGAAGCTGCCCATCAGGGCTTCCGCCGTGGGGTTGTCGATCACCGGCCCCATGTAGGGCGCCGGTTCGGCAAAGGGTTCGCCGATGATCAACCGCCGGGTGAGCTTGAGCAGCTCCTGCATCAGCGGTTCGTAAAGATGTTCGAGCACCACCAGGCGACGCGCGGCGGTGCAGCGCTGCCCCGCGGAGGTGAAGGCCGACTGCACGATCAACACTGCCGCATCGGTAAGCAGAGGCGTGTCGATCACCACGATCGGGTTGTTGCCGCCCATTTCGAGCGCCACGATCTTGGCCGGGTTGGTTGCAAGCATGCGGTTGATCGCAATCCCGCCCTGGACCGACCCGGTGAACAGCACCCCGTCGATGCCCTTGTGGCCGACCAGCGCCTTGCCTTCGTCAATGCCGCCGATCGCCAACTGGACCACGCCTTCGGGGATCCCGGCGCGGTGGAAACATTTGACCAGCAATTCGCCGACCGCCGGTGTTTTTTCGCTGGGCTTGAACACGACCGTGTTGCCCGCGATCAGTGCCGGAACGATGTGGCCGTTCGGCAGGTGAGCGGGGAAGTTGTAAGGGCCCAACACCACCAGCACGCCATGCGGCTTGTGGCGCACCGCAGCGGTGCCTTGCAGCGCGCTGTCGAGCTTCTTCTTGCCGGTGCGTTCGGCATAGGCGTTGACCGAAATGTCGACCTTGTTGATCACCGAATCGACTTCGGTGCGCGCTTCCCAAAGCGGTTTGCCGGTTTCGCGTGCGATCAGGTTGGCAAGTTCGTCGCTTGCCGCGCGCACTTCATTGGCGAAACGGCGCAGCAATTCGATCCGGTTCGCGATCGGGCGCGAGGCCCATTCGGGCCAGGCATGGCGCGCAGCCTGCACACAGGCGTCGACGTCGCTCGCTTCACCGCGCCACAATTCGGCGCCGGTTGCGGGCTCGTAGGAAATAAAGCTCTGATCGCTCACGGCAGTACCACCGGTCCCCCTATGGCCACGCGGTTAGTCGTGTAAGCCGCAAATGGGAAGGGGCAGCGCAGCATGCTGCACAGTGCAGTAGTGGGCGAATTCATCTGCGCGCCTCGCCAGAGACATGGCCTGCTGGTTTGGGCGCCGGGCCATGCGCCTCTCCCATGCGGCGGATCGCGGCGACCTTTTCGCACAGTGGCTGCCAGTCGTCGCGCTCGTCGATCGCCGACCAAATGGTCTCAACCTCGTCGATCAGCAGGCTCTGCGGCGCGCTGTCGCTCCAATAGTCATGCTCGCTCTCGATCGGCCGATAAGCGCCGAGAATTTCTCCGAGTTCGCCTTCAGCGCCGCGGCCGCCGCGGTGCGTGTGGAAAAAAGCATCCGGCTGCGCCTTCGTTTCGCGCAGAGCCTTTTCGCATGCGGCTACCAGCATTGCATCGTTTTCGGCATCGCGTTGCTCAAGTCCCATTCGCCAGCACCACCGCCGCGCCACCGCATCCATATAGAGCGGACCGAAGCGATTGAGCGCCGCGATCAGCGGCTCGCTCTCCGCCAGCGGACGCAGCGCCACCGCCAGCTGGCTGCAGTTCCAGTGCAATGCCTCCGGCTGCCTGCCAAATGCGTAAAGCCCGCCCTGGTCGAAATAGGCTGCAGTGAAGCCAGGCTCCCACGCGGGAAGCCAGCGCCACGGGCCATAGTCGAAGCTTTCGCCGGAGACATTCATATTGTCGGTGTTGAGCACGCCGTGGACGAAGCCCGCAACCATCCAGCTTGCGGCCAGATCGGCCAGCCGCTCGACAACCTGGTGCAGCAGGATCACCGCCGGTTCGTCGCGCCCGGGCGCGTCTTCCGGCGGAAGGGGGCCGGGGAAGTGCGCCAGGCAATAGTCGACCAGCTGAGCCAACTGGTCGTGTTCCTCCAATGCCATCAGGCGCTGGAAAGTGCCGATCCGGATGTGACCATGGCTCAGCCGCACCATCACCGCCGATCGCGTGGGCGAAGGCTCGTCATTGCGCCACAGCTCTTCGCCCGTCTCGACAACGGAGAAGGTCTTGGACGTATCTACGCCCAGCGCTTCGAGCATTTCGGTAGCGAGTATCTCGCGAACCGCGCCCTTGAGTGTCAGCCTTCCGTCGCCGCTGCGGCTGAACGGCGTCTGGCCGGATCCCTTGGTGCCGAGGTCGAGCAGGCGACCTGACTCGTCGCGCAATTGCGCGAACAGGAAGCCGCGCCCGTCGCCGATCTCGGGATTGTACACGCGGAACTGGTGGCCATGGTATTTGAGCGCGAGCGGCTGGGGGAGGTTTCCGGGCAGAGGCTGGAACCGACCGAAATGCTCGATCCATTCTGAATCTTCCAAGCCATTGAGGCCGACTGCAGCAGCCCAGCGATCGTTGCGGAAGCGGGTCAGGCAGCGCGGAAAATCGGCGGCATCGACAGGCGAGCCGAGCCAGCCTGAGACTGCCCCGATGGCTGGATCGGGGCGATAGGGCGCGGCAAGTGGATCGCTCGGCATTCAGCCTTAGTGGAGGCTTGCTGTGGCGACCGCAAGGGCACTGTACCGCATCGCGACTTGATTTCCGGTGCGATTTGCCCAAGGCCTGCAGCATCATGAGCGCCACTTACACAGACCAGTACTGGATGAGCCCCGACGGGCTCAAACTGCATTACCGCGATTATGCGGGGTCGGACGAACGGCCTCCGGTGCTGTGCCTGCACGGGCTGACCCGCAATGCACGCGACTTTGCGGGGCTGGCCGAGCACCTTGCAGGCGATTGGCGCGTGATCGTGCCTGAAATGCGCGGCCGCGGCATGAGCGAATATGCCAAGGATTCGAACAGCTATTCGCCCGTCACCTATGTCGCCGATGTCGAAGCGCTGCTGGCGGAACTTGGCATAACCCGCTTCGTATCGATCGGCACGTCGATGGGCGGGCTGATGACGATGCTGCTCGCAATGATCAATCCGGCCCGGCTCGCTGCGGTCGTTCTCAACGATATCGGCGCTGAGGTCGATCCGGCCGGGATCGAGCGGATCGGCGATTACGTCGGGCAGGGGCGCAGCTTCCCCACCTGGATGCACGCCGCGCGCGCCTTGCAGGAAGAGCATGGCAAATGGTTCCCCGATTTCGCAATCGAGACCTGGCTGGAAATGGCGAAGCGCACCATGGTGCTCGGCCAGAACGGGCGGATCGTGTTCGATTACGACATGGCGATCGCCGAACCGTTCAACCAGCCCGGCGGAGCTGCACCTGCGGACCTGTGGCCGGCCTTCGACGCGCTGGCAAATGTTCCGCTGCTGGTGCTGCGGGGGGAACTGTCGGACATACTTTCCGATGCGAGCGTTAAAGCGATGGCGGCGCGCCATCCGGGCATGAGTTCGGTCACGGTACCACGGGTGGGTCATGCGCCAATGCTCGACGAGCCCGAATCGCTCGCTGCGATTGATGCCCTGCTGGCCGGGATCGAATGAGCGAGGCGGGACAGCACACGCCGCGTATCCTGCATTGCCTTCCAGCCGGAGCCGGGGATGTAACCCTGCACCGGATACGCGAGGTGGTTGCAGGACTGGGGGCTGGGTTGCGCCACGAATTCGTCGTGGCGGATGGAGCCGATCCGGCGGAGCTGCTCGACGCGCTTGCTGCCCTCGGGGTCCGTCCGGCAAATGGCTTCCCAGAAGTGCGAGGCGGCTTCGGGCCGCGCCGTTTCGCCCGGCTTGCGAAGGCGATGCAGCCTTATGGACTGGTCTTCTCCTATGGCTGGCCTGCGATCGACCTTGCCATGGCACACACATTGTTTTGCGACAGCATGTCGCTGCCGCAGCTGTTCCATCATGAGGATGGCGAAGGCTGGGATGCGCGGCGCGAAGCCGGTGTGCGGCGGAAGTGGTATCGCCGCCTGGCGTTCGGCAAGATCGACGGCATTGTCGTTGCGACATCGGCGCTGGCATCCTTCGCCAGCGAAGAATGGCAGCAGCCTAAGCGACGCATCCACAATATTCCGACCGCGATTGACACGGTATCTTTCGACCGCCCCGCCAGGCTGGACGCCCTGCGCGTCCGCAAGCGCGAAGGCGAGCACTGGGCCGGGCTTATCGCCCCGCTCGATCGAAGCGTCGATTGGAGCGGGGTCATCGAAGCGTTCAATGCGCTGCCCGAACAGTGGCATTTGGTCATCGTTGGCGAAGGCAGAGCACGCGATGCGATCCTTTCCGCAGCAGCGGAGCTCGAGATAAGCCACAGGGTGCATCTTCCCGGCACAGTGCGCGACCGGGCCGAAGCCCTGGCTCTGTTCGACATGTACCTCCTGCCACCTGGAGGCTCGACCCAGACGCTCGGCGTGCTCGAAGCCATGGCGGCTGGCCTGCCCTTGGCCGGGCATCTACCTGCCGCGCTGGCCGATCTGCCATGCGACGCCAATCGCGAACTGCTCGCGGGCGCGAACGGCAAGGGCGGCCTCGCAAACGGTTTGAAGCTGCTTGCGGAGGACACCCAGCTTCGCCGCAAGCTGGGTGAAGCCAATCGGGAACGGGCCCGCGCGCAATTCGACCGGTCGCAGATGGTCGAGCGCTATCGCGGGCTGGTCGCAGCTGCTCTTGGCCGCGAGTTCTGATCGATGCCCGGGCGCTTCGCTTCACCTGCGGTTCAACCTTTCGGGTACACTGTCGCTGCGCCATTGCGGTTGGCGCATCACGCCCCTAAAAGCGCGCCGACACGCGCATTCAGATGAGGAAAGAGCCAACCAGTGGCGCTAATACCGGGTAGCGGAAAGAATTCCGAAGAGAAGAAAGCGGCTCAGGACGATGTCCTGCTGCGCGAAATCGACGATGCCGTACGCGAAGACCAGTATCGCGAATTCGCGCAGAAATTCGGCAAGCCGCTGCTGGGCTTGGTGATCGGCGGATTGCTGGCCTTCGGCGGCTACCTTTTCTGGGACTCGCGCCAGGAAGGCGCGATGGAAGCCGATTCAGAGCGGCTGGTCGCCGCGCTTGATCAGGCCGAGGCTGGCAATCTCGCCAGCGCCAATTCCACCATCGAGGCACTCGCCGGGGAAACCGAAGGCGGGGTGAAGGCTGCCGCGCTGCTGATGCAAGCGGGCATTGCGATGGACCAGGGGCGCACCGCTGACGCAGTGAAGATCTACGCCCAGGTCGCCGCTGACGAAGATACGCCGCCCGCCTTGCGCGATCTCGCCTCGATCCGCGAAATGTCGGCAAGTTTCGACACGCGCGACCCGGCCGAGGTGATCGCCCGGCTCGAACCGCTCGCGGTGCCCGGCAATCCGTGGTTCGGCAGCGCCGGAGAGCTGGTAGCGATGGCCTATAGCGAAAAGGGCGACACCAAGCGCGCCGGAACCCTTTTCGGCGAAATCGCTCGTTCCGAAGACGTGCCCGATACGCTGCGCTCGCGCGCTCGGCAGATGGCGGGGCTTCTTGGCGTTGACGCAATCGAAGATGCCGACGCTTTCATTCAGGACCAGCGGACCCCCGCTGGCGATGAGGCACAGGCTGCGCAATAGGCGCCACAAAATCGACCGGGATCGGATAAAATGATGACACGTAAACTCTCTCGCTCGCTTATCGCAGTGTCGCTTCTCGGCACGGTGGTGACGGGCTGTGCCGGTGGGGACAAGAAGACCACTCCGACATTGGGCGAACGGATTCCGGTGCTGTCGCGCATCGAAAGCGGCGCCAAGGTCGATCCTTCGCTGGCCGGCGTCAGCATCGTGCTGCCGCCTGCACAGGCCAATGCAGCCTGGGCGCAGGCTGGTGGTTCGGCCAGCAAGTCATACGGCCATCTTGCACTGGCCGAGAATCCCACCCGCGTCTGGACGGCGAACATCGCCGGAGCGAGCGACCGGCGGCGGCTCGCCGCAGCCCCCGTGATCGGCGGCGGCAAGCTGGTTGCCGTGGATACCGACGGGGTCATCAATGCGTTTGACGCCAAGATCGGCGCGCCCCTGTGGCGCTATCGCATGGAAATGGCGAGCAACCTTGCCGGTGCGGCTTTCGGTGGCGGCGCCAGCATCGACAGCGGGCGGGTCTATGCCACCAATGGCGTGGGCCAGGTCGTCGCGCTCAATGCGGAAACCGGCGCGGAAATCTGGAAGGTCCACCCGGCCGGCCCGCTGCGCGGCTCGCCGACCATCGCCTTTGGCCAGATTTACGTGATGACGCAGGACAACCAGATCTTCTCGCTCGATGCGACCGATGGCAGCCTGGTCTGGCAGGAAGGCGGCTCGGCGACGCAAGCGGGCGTGTTCGGCGTGGCTGCGCCTGCAGCCGGGCAGGGCACTGTGATCGCAGGCTATTCCTCGGGTGAACTGAGCGCCTATCGCTATGAGAACGGGCGTACGCTGTGGGCCGATGCGCTGGCGCGCACCTCAATCTCGACCGAAGTGGGCGCGCTGAGCGATATCGATGCCGATCCGATCATCGATGCCGGTCGCGTCTATGCGCTTGGCCAGGGCGGCCGCATGGCGGCCTATGAGCTGCTTACCGGCCAGCGTATCTGGGAACTCAACCTCGCGGGTATTTCCACTCCGGCTATCGCAGGCGAGTGGATCTTCACGCTCACCGACGACGCCCGGTTGCTGGCGATCGCCCGTTCGACTGGCCGTGTGCGCTGGCTGACCCAGATGCCGCGCTGGCGCGACGAGAAGGATCGCGAAGGCGCGATCTTCTGGACCGGTCCGGTGCTGGCGAGCAACCAGCTGTGGGTCGCGAGCTCGACCGGGCTGCTCTACAAGGTGAGCACTGGTGAAGGTTCGGCGCAATTGTTCGCCGATCTCGACCAGCCGATCAGCCTGGCGCCGGTCGTGGCCGACAACATGCTTTACGTTCTCGACGACAGCGGGCGGATCACCGCCTACCGCTGAGTTCGGCGTGGAAGGTCAGCCGATCGGCTGGCCTTCATCGGTTTCGTAGATGCGCAAATTGCTGCTCACCGGCGGGTTCGCTGCCAGCACCTTGCGGAATGCAGCCATGTGGGGCGAACTGCCGTGTGCAGCCAGCGCGTCGCGGTCGCGCCAACGTTCGTAGACAATCAGCACGTCGGGATCGGAGAGGTCCTGCGCGAAGGTGTAGTCAAGGCAACCGTCTTCTGCCCGACTGGCCGCCACCATGGTCTTGATCGTTTCAAGCGTATCCCCGGCATTGGCGATCGTGCCGGGGGCCAGCCGGATGGTGCCGTTGATCTGGATCATGCGCTTTCTCCCATTCAGAAGCTTTGCTCGTACACGCGGGTGATGTCGCCGCCCCATTCGCCGTTGTAGAGGTCCAGCAGGAGCTGGGCAGGCACCTTGCCGCTTTCGACGATCTCGTCGAGCGGTTCGAGGAAGCCTGTCTCATTGTCCCCTGAGGAATTGAGGCGCGCGCGTGACGCGAGCCCCTGGCGCGAGATTGCCAGCACATCGCGGGCGAGATCGAGCAGCTTGCCGCCGCCGGGGATATCCGCATCGAGCGCGAGCCGGGGCACGCTGCTCCGCAACGTTTCGCGCTGGTCCATCGTCCAGTCCTTGACCAGGTCCCAAGCTGCGTCCAGCGCCGACTGATCATAAAGCAGGCCGACCCAGAAGGCGGGCAGGGCACAGATGCGGTTCCATGGCCCGCCATCGGCGCCGCGCATTTCGAGGAAGCTCTTGAGCCGCACTTCGGGGAATGCCGTCGAAAGATGGTCCCACCAGTCGCTCTGCGTGGGCTTTTCGCCCGGAAGCACGGAGAGTTCGCCTTTCAGGAAGTCGCGGAAGCTGAGGCCCGCCGCGTCGATATATTTCCCGTCGCGGTAAACGAAGTACATCGGCACATCGAGCATGTAGTCGACATAGCGCTCGTATCCGAAACCCTCTTCGAACACGAAGGGCAGCATGCCGGTGCGATGCGGGTCGGTGTCCGACCAGATGTGGCTGCGATAGGACAGGAATCCGTTGGGCTTGCCTTCGGTAAATGACGAATTGGCGAAGAGCGCAGTCGCAAGCGGTTGCAGCGCCAGCGAGGTGCGGAACTTCTTCACCATGTCGGCTTCGCTCGAATAGTCGAGATTGACCTGGATGGTGCAGGTGCGCAGCATCATGTCGAGGCCAAGGCTGCCGACCCGCGGCATGTGCCGCAGCATTATTTCGTAGCGCCCTTTGGGCATGATCGGCAGTTCGGCGCGGGTCTTGTCAGGCCACATGCCGAGGCCCAGGAAGCCGACCCCGCAGGCCTCGCCGATTTCCTTCACTTGCGTCAAATGACGACCGGTTTCGGCGCAGGTCTGGTGCAGGTTTTCGAGCGGCGCGCCGGACAGTTCGAGCTGGCCGGCAGGCTCGAGGCTGACCGTTCCGTCATCGCCTCTCATCGCGATGACCTTGCCATTTTCCTCGATCGGTTCCCAGCCGAAACGCTGCAAATTCAGCAGCATGTCGCGGATACCGCAGGGTTCGTCGTAAGAGGGGGCATGGAAGTCGCTACGCTTGTAGACGAGCTTCTCGTGCTCGGTGCCGATGCGCCAAGCTGCCTCTGGTTTCTCACCCTTTTGCATCGGCGCGACCAGTTGGTCGCGCGACTCGATTATGGGGTCTTCCGCCCCTGAAGCTTCACGCGTGCTCATGCCAGTTGCTCTACGCAACCCAATCAGGTCGCGCCAGCGAATTGTTAGGCTGCGCCCCAGTCCCCCATGGCGCCCATCCACAGCGCGGTACCCGCAATCGCTGCGGTTTCGCCGCGCAGGATTCGCGGCCCGAGCGTGATCGGTTTGGCTTCGATCTTTGCGCGAATCGCGTCGCGTTCGGCATCATCAAAGCCGCCCTCGGGCCCAACCAGCAGTGCGGCGGGCGGCAGATGGGCGGCAAAGCGCGCGACGGCAGGTTCCCCGCCCATCTCATCGGCGAAGAACAGCACCCGATCCTCAGGCCATTCTCTCAGCAGCGCATCGAGTTTCACAGGCTCGGCGACCTCGGGCAGGGCGGTTCGCGCGCATTGCTCGGCGGCTTCGGTCACGATGCTTCGGGCGCGGTCGAGGTTGAGCTTGTCGGCGACGCAGCGGCGCGTGATCACCGGCTGGATGCGCGCCACGCCCAGTTCGGTCGCTTTCTCCAGCACCATGTCGAAGCGGTCCTTCTTGAGCAATGCGGCGCAGAGCCAGAAATCGGGCACTTCCTCCCGCGGTCTCAGCCGCTCGACCGCCTCCAGCACGACGCTGCGTTTGGACGTCTCGGTCACGCGAGCGGCCCATTCGCCGGTCACATTGTCGCACAGGATCACGGCGTCGCCCGGGGCAACCCGCATCACCCGGTCAAGGTAGTTCGCCTGGTTACCCTCGATTGGGACGGAAATGCCCTGTGCGAGTTCTTGCGTAACGAACAGGCGCGGGGCGCTGCGCGGGGGCCATGCGGGAGTTGCTGCCATGGCTTTGCACTAGGCGCGGGCACGGCTAGTGAGCAAGCATGAACGAACAGATCGTCACGGATAGCGAGCATCGTGGACTGGTGGCGCGCCTGCCGCAGGGCCCACGCGACCTTGCGCAACTCGCACGGTTCGACCGGCCGATAGGCTGGTGGCTGCTGTTCTGGCCGTGCCTGTGGGGCGTGTGGCTGGCGGGTGCGGGAGCGCAGTGGGCGCTGGCGGCATGGCTGCTGCTCGGCAGCGTGGCGATGCGTGGCGCGGGCTGCGTCTATAACGATATCGTCGATGCCGATCTCGACCGGCAAGTGGCCCGCACTGCGCTGCGGCCGGTGGCAAGCGGCAGGGTGAGCCGCAAGGCCGCGTGGAGCTGGCTGCTGCTGCTGTGCATGGTCGGGCTGGTGGTGCTGCTGCAATTGCGGCTCGAGGCGCAGATTTTCGCGCTCGCCAGCCTTGCGCTCGTCGCTGCCTATCCCTTCATGAAGCGGATCACCTGGTGGCCGCAGGCCTGGCTTGGCCTCGTGTTCAGCTGGGGGCTTCCGGTGGGATGGATTGCGCTTCGCGGTGACAATTGGGATGCGCTTGCCGCCGTCTATGCCGGCACGGTGCTGTGGGTGATCGGCTATGACACGATCTATGCGCTGCAGGATCGCGAGGACGATGCGCTCGTCGGCATCCGCTCGTCCGCGCTGCGGCTGGGCAAGGCGGTGAAGCCCGGCGTGGCGATGTTCTACATCGGCGCATTGGCGCTGTGGGGCCTCGGCTTCTGGCTTTATCGGCCCGACTGGATTGCTTTGCTTACCTTGCTGCCGGTCGGCCTGCACTTATTGTGGCAAGTTGCTACCCTTGAGGCAGGCGATGGCGGCAATGCGCTCGACCGTTTTCGTTCGAACCGGCTGGCGGGCGCGCTGATGGCGGCGGCCTGTTTCGTGGTGGGCAATGCTTGAGGACTGGGCCTGATGTGCAATCTCTACCGTATGACCAAGGTGCCAAGCGAAGTGGCTCACTGGTTCGATGCGGTGGATGCGCTGGGCGGCGCGAATTTCGGGGCTGAGGTCTATCCCGGCTATCCCGGGTTGGTCGTTGCGAATGGCGAACTCAGGCGGATGAACTGGGGCTTCCCCTTGCAGATGAAGGGCAAGAGCGGCCAGCCGCTCAAGCCCAAGCCGGTCAACAATACCCGCACCGACAAGCTCGACAGCTTCTTCTGGCACCACAGTTTCGAGGAACGCCGGTGCCTCATCCCGATCACCGCATGGGCGGAGGCCGAAGGGCCGAAGGGCCGGATGACGCGCACCTGGCTCTCCTTGCCCGACAGCGATTTGTTTGCCTGCGCGGGCATCTGGCGGCGCAGCGACGAATGGGGCGATTGCTACTCAATGGTGATGACCGATGCGGCTGGCGCGGCGCGCGAAACCCACACGCGCATGCCGGTGATCGTCGCGCGCGAAGACTATGCGACCTGGACCGGGGGCGGGATCGAAGCCGCGCGTGCGCTCTGTCGGCCGTGGGCAGGCGAGATCTCGCTCGACCGCACCGATGAGCCCTGGGCAGGCGGAGCATCGCAATCGCGCCTGCTGTGACGCGCAAACATCGGTTCGCGGATAAGCGGCTCGTTCATTGACCGTCTCCCGCATAGCTTACGATCTCGAATTCGATTCCGTCCCAGTCGAAGAAGTAGAACCGCTTTCCGGGTTCGTAATCCGCATGGTTGAAGGGTTCGAGCCCGGCTTCGACCACCACCTGCTCGGCCGCGTCGAGATCGTCGACCAGCAGGCCCACGTGGTTGAGCGGGGTGCCCTTTGTGTATCCGCCCTTCGCCTTCTCATTGGTGTAGACCGCCAGATAGGTCGTCTCGTCGCCGACATGGATGGTCCAGCCGCCGAGCTGCGAAGGCCCGCGCCAGCGTTCATGCCAGCCGCACAATTTCTTGAGCAGCTCCGCGCTGCGGTCGGGATCGGTCACAGTCAGATTGGCGTGTTCGAGTTGGCCTTTGGGCATTTCAAATCTCCTTTTGATCGATGGCGATCCGGCCAATGGAGAGGGTGGCCGAATCACCTTGCTTGCCCATCGTGCAATCTCAAGCTAACTTGAGGTCAAGGAATAAATTCACACTGTTTGGAGAGCCGCATGCCGCGTCATTTGCGCACCACCGACCTTCTGCCGATCGGCGATTTGGCGCGGCGCACGGGCCTGTCGGTTTCGGCAATCCGTTTCTACGAGGAGAAGGGCCTGGTCGAACCGATCCGCACGAGCGGCAACCAGCGCCGTTTCTTGCGGAGTGACATACGGCGGCTCAGCTTCATCCTGATCGCGCAGCAACTTGGGCTGGCGCTATCGGAGATCGAGACCGAACTGGCCAAGCTCCCGCATGGCCGCACGCCTACGGCAGGCGACTGGCAGGCCATCAGCAAGTCGATCAGGGGGCAACTCGACGCCAGGATCGCGCAACTGGAGCGGACGCGCGACAAGCTTGACGGGTGCATCGGCTGCGGCTGCCTGAGCCTCAAGCACTGCAAGCTCTACAATCCGGATGACCAGCTCGCCGCCGAAGGTCCCGGTCCTCGCAAGGTGCTGGGCTAGTCTTCCGGGCCGAGTTCGGGATCGAGATCGCGCGGGCGGGCGAAATAGACCAGCGTCCCGCAGCCGCTCGCCAGTTCCGACCAGTCGTCGATATCGAGTTCGAGCACGGCATAGGATGCGGTCGGGAACTTGCGCGCGGCCTCGAAGAAAAGTGCGTTCTCGTTTGCATGCGGCACAAGCTCGAACAACACTTCCTGCAGGCCGGGATTGTGGCCCGCGACCATCACGGCCTTCGCATCGCCCGCCTTGTCCATCACCGTTTCCAGGATGGTATCCGCGCTCGCGAGATAGATCCGCTGGTCAAAAACGGGCTCGATGTCGGGCAGCCCTGCTTCGAGCGTCTGCTTGACCCTTTCGGCGGGGCTGGCGACCAGCACGTCCCACTTGATGCCGTGATTGCGGATGTGCTCGCCCATCAGCACGGCGCCCCTGCGCCCGCGATCGTTCAGCCCGCGATCGAAATCGCGCTTCGCCAGATCGTCCCAATCGGACTTGGCGTGTCGGAAGAGGCCCAGAATCTTCATTTCTGCGGTTTCACCTCAGGCGGGTTCCTCTCCGACGGATTCGTTCACACCGGTGGCGGGGTTGCCCGTTCCGAAAACACCACTGGCGATGCGTTGTAAAGCCTCCTCAAGTGTCAGCCTGAGGACAGGCGTGCCGGGCGGGAAGGCGGTCAGCAAGCGGGTGGGGAAAGCCGGCGAGAGCACCACGAAATGCCCGGCATCCTCCTTGCTGCGGATCAGCCGGCCGAATGCCTGCGCCAGCCGCGCGCGGATGATCCGGTCGTCATAGGCATTGCCGCCGCCCGCCAGTCGCCGCGCCTTGTGCAATATGTCGGGGCGCGGCCAGGGCACCTGCTCCATCACCACGCAACGCAGCGAATGGCCGGGCACATCTACCCCGTCGCGCAGCGCATCGGTGCCGAGTAGCGAAGCGCGCGGATCGTCGCGGAAGATGTCGACCAGCGTGCCGGTGTCGATCGGATCGACATGCTGCGCGTAAAGCGGCAGGCCTTCGCGCGCGAGCCGGTCGGCGATGCGGCCATGCACCGCGCGAAGACGGCGGATCGCGGTGAACAGGCCCAGCACGCCGCCGCCCGATGCCTCGATCAGCCGGGCATAGGCCCCGGCCAGCGCGGGCAAATCGCCCTTGCGGATGTCGGTGACGATCAGCACTTCGGCGCGGCTCGCGTAGTCGAAGGGGCTGTCGGCGGCGGTGAGCTGAGGCTGAGCGTCGAGCCAGGCAGCGCCGGATCGCGCGATTGCGCTGTCCCAGTCCGGCCCGGCTTCGCTGCGGTCGGTCAGCGTGGCGCTGGTCAGCATCACGCCATGCGCGGGTTCGAGCACCACCTTGGCGAATGGCTTCATCGGATCAAGCCAATGGCGATGGATCCCGACGTCGAATTCGCGCGCTTCGCTTCGGTCGACCGCCAGCCAGTCGACGAATTCGGGGTCGGCCGGCCCGCCAAGCCGCTCCAGCAGGGCTTCCCATGCTGCGAGAGTGTCGATCCGCCAGGCGAGCGAATGGCGCGCGCCTTCGATCCGCGCGCGGCCTTGCGCATCGAGCCAGTCGGGCGCATCCGCCAGTATCGCTTCGAGCCTTGTGCCGAGTTTCATCAGCGGGGCCCTGATAGCAGCCAATGCCTCTTCGGCATCGCCTGCAGCCTCGATCAGCTCGCCCGGCAGCGCGGCGGCCTCGGTCTCGATCCCGTAACCGGCCTCCTGCCCGCCCGATTCATCGCGCGCATAGGTCGCGGCGCGTACTTGTGCCAGCAGGGCCTCGACCGGGCCCGACGGGGCGCCTTCGTGGATGCGCTGCAGCCAGCCGTCCGAAGGCAAGGCGTGCGCGGCTTCGAGCGCGGCCTCAACCGCATCGCCACCCGCCTCGTCATAGCTCGAGACGTCGGCGAGCCGCGCTGCGAGCCCGCGCCGCCGCCCGCGGCTGTTGCGCTCGGGCCCCACGATCCAGCGCCGCAGTTCGATCGCTTCCTGCCCGGTGAGCGCCGCAGCAAAGGTCGAATCCGCCGCTTCGAACACGTGATGGCCTTCGTCGAAGATGATCCGTGTCGGGCGCTGGCCGGTGTCGCGGCCGCGCGCGGAATTGACCATCACTAGCGCATGGTTGGCGATGACGAGATCGGCCTGCGCGGAGGAGCGCGCGGCCCGTTCGATGAAGCACTTCCTGTAATGCGGGCACCCTGCATAGACGCATTCGCCGCGCTGGTCGGTCAGCGCCGCGACGCCGCGCTTGCGAAACAGCGTGCCGAGCCAGCCGGGCAAGTCGCCGCCGATCATGTCGCCGTCTTGCGAATAGGCCGCCCAGCGTGCCACAAGCTGCGCCAATATGGCGGCGCGCCCTGCAAAGCCGCCTTGCAGCGCATCTTCGAGGTTGAGCAGGCACAAATAGTTCTCGCGCCCCTTGCGCACCACCACCGGCGGCGAGCCGTCCGGCCGCTCGGCGGGCCAGGCGCGGCGGCTTTCCTGCCGCAATTGGCGCTGCAAGTTCTTGGTATAGGTCGATACCCACACGGTGCCGCCCGATTCCTCCGCCCAGAGCGAAGCCGGTGCGAGATAGCCCAAGGTCTTGCCGATCCCGGTGCCCGCCTGCGCCAGCAGCAGGTGCGGCGCCCCACGCCTGTCTCGCGGGGAAAACACCTCGGCAGCGTCGCATGAATAGGCGCGCTGCCCCTCGCGTTGTTCGGCGCCCGCGCCGGTCAGTTGGTCGAGCCGGGCCAAAACGGCATTGGGTGAAAGCTCGACCTGGCGCGGAGCGGCGCGCTCGGGCGCCTCCTCCCATTCGGGCAGCTTCGAAAACAGCCAGCGTTCGGCCTTCGCCGGTCGCGCGAGGAATGGTCCAAGCACTTGCGCCCATGGCCAGCGCAGGCGCACGAGGTTCTGCAGCGCGCTCCATGCGCCTTCGCGCTCGGGCCATTCGGCGCTTTCGCAAATCGCCATCAGCGCTCCCGCTGCCGCTTGCAGGAAAGCCGGGACGTTCTCGTCGCCCTGCGGCTCCTCCAGCCCCAGCGCCTCGGCCAGGCCGCGCGGCGTCGGCACGCAGAAACGGGCCGGATGCACGAAAGCGAACAATTCGAGCAGGTCGAGCCCCGACAGGTCGGGATAGCCCAGCCTGCTCGCCACCAGCGGCGCATTGAGCAGGAGAACCGGCGTGTCTGCCGCCGCCATGATTGCGTCGCCCTTCGACACCGTGCTCGTCGCGCCATTCGGGGGTCTCAGCCAAGTGCCCGAATGGCTTGCATGGAGCGCGGAAAGGGAAAGCGGGGAACTCACGCGACCAGCGTTAGAACGGATACGGAACGGAGCGCAAGCGCAGGCGGCTCATTGTGCAACGATCATTTGCGCCGACTCTGTTCGCGCTTGCAACATGCGCCGCCTTGCGCATAGGGCGACCCGCATGAGCATGAACGATCTTATCGCCGCCGCGCGCGTCAACAAGGCCTGGCCATTCCAGGAGGCCCAGCGACTGCTCAAACGCTATCCCGAAGGCACCAAGCCCGATGGCTCGCCCGTGCTGTTCGAAACCGGCTATGGCCCGTCGGGCCTGCCGCATATCGGCACGTTCCAGGAAGTGCTGCGCACCACGCTGGTGCGGCGTGCCTTTGAGGCGCTGATCGGTGCGCGCCCGGAAGACGGCAAGACGCGGCTGGTCGCCTTCAGCGACGATATGGACGGGCTGCGCAAGGTGCCCGACAATGTGCCCAACCAGGCGCTGCTGACGCAGCATCTCGGCATGCCGCTGTCGCGCATCCCCGATCCCTTCGAGAAGGGGCATGAAAGCTTTGCCGCGCACAACAATGCCATGCTGCGCGCCTTCCTCGACCGGTTCGGCTTCGATTATGAATTCGTCGCGTCGAACGACATGTACAATTCGGGCCGCTTCGATCCGGCGCTGAAGCAGGTGCTGCGGCACAACCAGGACATTCTCGACATCATGCTGCCGACGCTGCGTGAAGAGCGCCGTCGCACCTATTCGCCGATCCTGCCGATTTCGCCTAGCACGGGCCGGGTGTTGCAGGTTCCGGTCGAAGTGGTGGATGCCGATACCGGGCTGATCCGCTTCGAGGACGAGGATGGCTTGACCGTCGAGCAGTCGGTTCTGGGCGGCATGGCCAAGCTGCAGTGGAAGGTCGACTGGGCGATGCGCTGGTATGCGCTGGGCGTCGATTACGAGATGTACGGCAAGGATCTGACCGACAGCGGCGTGCAGTCGGGCAAAATCGTCGAAGTGCTGGGCGGCCGGAAGCCAGAGGGCCTCATCTATGAGCTGTTCCTCGATGCCAATGGCGAGAAAATCTCCAAGTCCAAGGGCAACGGCCTGACGATCGAGGAATGGCTGACCTATGGCTCGGAAGAGAGTCTGGGCTTCTACATCTTCCCCAATCCCAAGAGCGCCAAGCAGCTGCATGTGGGCGTGATCCCGCGCGCGGTCGACGATTACTGGCAATTCCGCGAACGGCTGGCCGAGCAGGACCTCGAAAAGCAACTCGGCAATCCCGCCTGGCACCTGCTGCGCGCCAATGGCGGCTGGCAGGCCGAGGAAGCACCCGGCGCTGGCGACAGCTTGCCGGTGACCTATGGCCTGCTGCTCAACCTCGTTGGCGTGCTCGGGGCGGAAGCCGACCGGGAAGCGGTCTGGTCCTATCTCGGCAATTATATCGCCGATCCCGATCCGGCGAAGCACCCCGAGCTGGACGTGCTGGTGACGACTGCGCTCGCCTATAATCGCGATTTCGTGGCGCCGACGCTGAACAAGCGCGCTCCGGAAGAGAACGAGCGCGAAGCATTGCGTGCGCTCGATTGCGCGCTTTCGATCATGAACCCGGAAACGCCCGGCGAGGATATCCAGACAATCGTCTACGAAATCGGCAAGCGCGAGGAATTCGGCTTCGAAAATTTGCGCGACTGGTTCAAATGCCTATACGAAACCTTGCTCGGCAGCGAGCAGGGGCCCCGGATGGGCAGTTTCATCGCGCTTTACGGCGTCGAGAACAGCCGGAAGCTGATTGACGAGGCGCTCGAAAGATAGGGAGTGGCGCATGACTCGCGATGCCGATCCGCACAAGCTGGCGCGCGAGTTGCTCGGTCGTGAGTACGACGAGCTCGAGGCCGATGAGCAGCGGGTCCTGAAGCGCGTTGCGTCCGGCACCTTTACCGGGCGCGATGCCGACGAACTGGCCCATGCGCATGAGACCGTCGGCGACCGGCTGGCCGATCGGGTGGCGGCGATTGGCGGCAGCTGGGGCTTCATCTCGGCCTTCGCTGTGGTGCTGTTCGTATGGATGCTGGTGAACAGCCGGACGCTCGAGCATCTCGGCTTCCATCCCTTCGACGAATACCCCTTCATTTTCCTGAACCTGATGCTGTCGATGCTGGCCGCGGTGCAGGCTCCGATCATCCTGATGAGCCAGAACCGGCAGTCGGCGAAAGACCGGATCACCGCACGCCACGATTATGAGGTCAATTTGCGCACCCAGCTCGAAATCCTGCGGCTTTCGCGCAAGGTGGACAAGCTGGCGCGCAGGATGAAACGCGGCAAGGACTCCGAAGTCGAGGTCGACCCCCAGCCTTAAGTCGCGCGAGTGTGCCGCTTCAGCGCCACTTGCGGGTGCGATACCACTTGGTGATCACATATTTGATGCCCTTCACCACAGGCGTGCCGGCATGGATCGTGTCTTCATTGGGCGTGCCATCGGGCAGGGCATTGTTCCACACCATCAACACGCCCGGCCGGGGCTGGATCTTGATCCCGACATTGGTGAAATGGGTCTCTCCGCCTTCCTCGACATCGTTTAGGAAAGCCATGGCTGTCCAGCTGCGCTGGCCGCCGCGCTTGCGCTCAAGCTCCCAATATTTCTCGGTAGTATAGAACCAGTCATTGTGCGGCTTGAACTGCTGGCCGGGCAGATAGCGTTGCCCCTGTATCGTCTCCCCCCATTCCGGGTTCAGGCCAAGCAAGTCGTCGATCCGCCGCGAAATTCCCATCACGAAGGGATCGTAGGGGTCGAGATCGCCTGAATAGGAGGTGCGGAAGCCGCTGGAATAGTCCTGTTCGTGGAGCGTCGAGGGCTTGGCGGTGGCGTCGATCATCATGCACAATCGCACACATTCGGCGGAGGTCAGGAAATCGCCGAATGCGAAGATTTCCGCCTTGTCCGTGTCGACCTTGTAGGCTCCCGGATCGGCGGCGAGCCGCGTGCGCACTTCTTCGCCGGCGCGCTTCAGCGCGTCCTGGTCGGGAATGATGTCCTGCTTGGCCGTCATGCCGCGGGCTTAGCAAAGCCGCCTCAAGGTGCAAGCCCGTCCGGCATAGGCCGATCCGCTTGCTCGCGTGGATCGAACCGTTACTATGGCTGCGCAACCTGACGGGGAGATACGCGTCATGACGGAAGGAAGTTCAAAGCGTTACAGTGGTGTTGCGATGTTGCTCCATTGGCTTGTCGCCATCGCGGTGATCGCCAACTGGCGGATTGCCGAGGCTGCCGAACATGCGGCCACCAAGGAAGCCCAGAGCCAGATAATGAGCAATCACTTCTCGATCGGCATTACCATCCTGGCGCTGATCCTGCTCCGCTTTGGCTGGCGTTTGGTCCGCAAGCCGCCCCCGCTTTCGAGCGATTTTGCGGGTTGGGAACGGATGCTGGCGAAGGGAACGCATATCGTTTTCTACGTACTGCTTACGGTCATGCCGCTCGCAGGCTGGTTCGCGATGTCTAAATATGGCGCTCCGATCAGCGTGTTCGGCCTGTTCGAGCTGCCGCCGCTGCCAGTCGCTCCGGACCCCGAGGGCGCCAAGGCGATCTTCGAATCCCACGCGGCTGCGGGCACGGTGCTGCTCGTGCTGGTGGCGGTGCACATCCTCGGCACGCTCAAGCACACTTTGATCGACAAGGACGGCAATATTTTCCGCATGCTTCCTTTCGGCGAACCGAAAGCCTGACCTAAACGGAAGAACCCCCGCTGGCCTGGGCTGGCGGGGGTTCCTCGTGGCCGGAATGCGCAAACCGGCCGCTCGCTGAAGCGATTACCAGAAGAAGTCGTAGATCACGTCCACCACTTCGCCGGTGTAGATGTTCACCAGCAGCACGTCGTCATAATAGCGGACCCAGCGATAGGGGCCGTAGACGTCGGGCAGGCGATACTGCCACGGATCGTTGATCCAATAGCGCGATCCGAAGAACAGCCCGTCGAGGAAGAACCCGATCCTGAGCCGGCTGTAATAATGGTTCCGATAGGGCGAGTAGTAACGGCCGATGTGGAAGACATAGCGGTTCGAACGGCGATAGTCGTACCAGTCGTAACGCTTGTTCCTGCGCCAGTCGCGGCGATCCCACTGGCGGTAATCGCGGCGATAATCGCCCCGGTCGTAATAACGCCGCTCGCGATAGGCATGCCGCGAATCCTGCCGCCCGTTGCGATAGCCGTCGCGATAGGCCTCGCGGCGACTGTTGCGGTCCTCGTAATTTCCGCGGCGGTCTCCATCGCGATATCCCTCGCGATAGCTGTCGCGGTTGTCGCGGTAATCCTGGCGGTCGCGGCGGCTGTCACCGGTATAGGTGCGGTTGCGGTTGCCGTCGGAATAGGACTGGTTGCGCCGGCCGTCGCTTGACTGCTGCTGCTCGCGGCGTTCGGTGCGATATTCCTCGCGTGCGACGCGCCGCTCGCTGCCCGCCTGGTTCACGGCGGGGCGATAGGTTTCGCGGGCGGTGCGGTTTTCGCTCTGCTGCTGATACGGAGCCGAGCGCTGCTCGCGGGCCTGCTGGCGGAACTGCTGGAGGTTGGGCTGCTGTCGTTCGGCCTGCTGGCTGCGGCGCTCGCCTTCGTAATTCTGGCGCTGCGCATTCTGGGGGCGGGCCTCGCGGCGCTCGCTGCGGTTTTCCTGGCGGGCTTCACGCCGCTGGCCCGAGTTCTGTCGGGCCTGCTGGCGCTCGGATCTGCTTTCGACCTGGCGTTCCTGTGCGGATGCGGCGGAGGGCATTGCAGTGAAGGCGAGCGCGGCCGCTATGGCGGAAAAGGCGCTGCCCTTCATCAGCTTGGCAATAGTCATGGATCGGCTCCTGTTGCTGCCGCTCCACCACCTGCGGCACCGTTTGATGCCTCTGGTTACGACTCGGTCGCTGTCGTCAAACTGAACCGCTTGGTCACCCTTCCGTTCATGTTCGGGGGTGGCTTGATGAATGTCGGCGTCGCGTTTTCTGGGTCGCCAGCATCCATTCCTATTTTCCTACAGGGCCGCGATCTGCCAAGAGCGCAAGGTTCTTTGCCATCGTCGTATTCCCACAGTCCAAGCCTTCGCGGCCAAATGCGGGAGAAGGTTTTTCTCTTTCAGGACTATGTCGCATGTGTCGCATGGGTCAGCGAATTGATGAACAACCATGGCGAGCATTGCATTCTACCGCCGCGGCGGATTCCATGGTAATTTTGATTCATCATGCTCTTTGGGAGGGATGCCATGAAAATCCGCCTGCTGCTGATTACCGCGAGCGCCTTGCTCATCTCGTCATGTGATGCCGGAAAAGAGAACACGAACGCTGCGTCTACCGAGGCTGCCGCAAGCACCACGAGCGCTGCCGACGAGGATGCCATTCGCGGCCAGGTTGCTCGATGGCTCGAACTGATCAAATCGAAGGACGCGGCTGCAATTTCGCAGATGTACACTGAAGACGGCGCCTTCATGCCGTCCAATGCGCCGATCGGCAAAGGACGGGCTGCTATTCAGGAGAACTGGGCGGCGATGATGAGTACGCCCGGTTTCGACCTAACCTTCGCTCCGGAGCAGATCATTGTCTCGTCGTCGGGCGACATGGCGCTCGACCGCGGGACGTACCGCCTGTCGGTCGCGCCCGAAGGCACGGAGCAGATCGAAATCGGCAAGTATGTGGTCGTCTGGCGCAAGGTCGATGGCGAGTGGAAGGCCGCCGCGGACATAATCAACAGTGACCAGCCGGCCGGGGGAAGCTGACCCGGCTTGGCGCTCACTTGCCGCTAGCGGCCCCTAGCGCCAAATCACCGCGTCAGTTTCTTGTACGCCAGCCTCGTCGGGCGATCCGCAGCGTCGCCAAGGCGGCGGCGCTTGTCTTCCTCATAGGCTTCGAAATTGCCTTCGAACCATTCGACATGGCTGTTGCCTTCGAACGCGAGGATATGCGTCGCCAGTCGGTCGAGGAAGAAGCGGTCGTGCGAGATGACCACGGCGCAGCCGGCGAAATTCTCGATCGCGTCTTCGAGCGCGGCGAGCGTTTCCACGTCGAGGTCGTTGGTCGGTTCGTCCAGCAGCAGCACGTTGCCGCCTGCCTTCAGCATCTTGGCCATGTGCACGCGGTTGCGTTCACCGCCCGACAGCTTGCCGACGTTCTTCTGCTGGTCCGGGCCCTTGAAGTTGAACGCGCCGACATAGGCGCGCGTGCTCATGTCCTGCCCGTTGACCTTCATGTAATCGAGCCCGTCGGAGATTTCCTCCCACACATTGTGCTTGGGATCGAGGTGGTCGCGGCTCTGGTCGACATAGCCCAGCCGCACGGTCGAGCCGATCTCGATCGTGCCGCTGTCGGGCTGTTCCTTGCCGGTGATGATCTTGAACAGGGTGGATTTACCCGCGCCGTTCGGCCCGATCACACCGACGATGCCGCCGGGGGGCAGGGTGAAGCTGAGGTTCTCGAACAGCAGCTTGTCGCCATAGGCCTTTGAGATGTTCTTGGCCTCGATCACCTTGCCGCCGAGGCGCTCGGGCACCTGGATCACGATCTGCGCCTTGCCGACTGCGCGGTTGTCCTGCGCGTTCTGCAGTTCCTCGAACTTGCGGATACGCGCCTTGCTCTTGGTCTGGCGCGCGGCGGGCGTCTGCCGGATCCATTCGAGTTCGCGCTGCAGCGCCTTCTGCTTGCCTGATTCCTCGCGGCTTTCCTGCTCGAGCCGCTTCGCCTTCTTCTCGAGATAGGTCGAGTAATTGCCTTCGTAGGGGTAGTAGGAACCACGGTCGAGTTCGAGGATCCAGCCTACCACATTGTCGAGGAAATAGCGGTCGTGGGTGATCATCAGCACCGCGCCGGCATATTCCTTGAGGTGGTTTTCCAGCCACTGGACGCTTTCGGCGTCGAGGTGGTTGGTCGGTTCGTCGAGCAGCAGGATTGAGGGCTTCTGGATCAGCAGGCGAGTGAGCGCGACGCGGCGCTTTTCACCGCCCGACAGGGTTTCGACGCCCATGTCGCCCGGCGGGCAGCGCAGGGCTTCCATCGCCACTTCGAGCTGGTTGTCGAGCGTCCAGCCATCGACTGCGTCGATCTTGTCCTGAAGTTCGCCCATTTCCGCGCCGAGCGCGTCGAAATCGGCGTCCGGCTCGCACATCAGCGCGCTGATTTCGTTGAAGCGCGCGACCAGATCGGCGGTCTCCTTTGCGCCTTCGCGCACGTTTTCGAGCACGGTCTTGGTCGGATCGAGCTCGGGCTCCTGCTCAAGATAGCCGACAGTAATGTTCTCGCCCGGCCATGCTTCGCCGGTGAAGTCCTTGTCGATCCCCGCCATGATCTTGATCAGCGTCGACTTACCCGCGCCGTTCGGACCCACGATGCCGATCTTGGCACCTTGGTAGAACTGCAGGTTGATGTTGTTCAGCACCGGCTTCTGCGCGCCGGGGAAGGTCTTCGTCATGTTCTTCATGACATATGCGTACTGGGCGGCCATTGGGGTTCCTTAGGGTCGTCCTTTAAGGGAATTTCGCGTGGATGGAATTTGGCTGCGCAGATAGGGACTGCGCGGGGCAAGGGCAAGCTGGACTTGGGGAACGCGCGGGATTAGCAGCACCGCATATGAAAACCCCGCTCCTCGCGCTTGCCGCGCTTTCGCTCGCCACCGCTGCCCATGCCACCAAGCCGACGCCTTCTCTCGACGAGCAGGCCGACCAAGCGCTCGCGGGTGATGGCTGGGCGTGGGATTTCGTCGAAGGCATCACCACCGAAGTCGGGCCGCGACAGGCAGGGACCGAAGCCGAAGCGCGCGGGCGCGAATGGGCGATGCGCTGGCTCAAGGCACATGGTTTCGCCAATGTCGCCGACGAACCCTATGACATGCCGACCTGGGTGCGCGGCGAGGAACGGGCCTGGGTTATCGCTCCCTTCGCTCAGCCGATGCACATCACCGCGCTTGGCAATTCGGCTTCGACCGGAGCCGAAGGGATCGAGGCCGAAGTCATCTATTTCCCGAGCTATGCCGATCTCGCCGCTGCTCCGGCGGGCAGCCTTGCGGGCAAGATCGCCTTCATCAGCCATGACATGCGGCCCACGCAGGACGGATCGAGCTATGGCTTTGCCGGCCCCGCGCGCTGGACCGGGCCAAGCCTGGCCGCAACTAACGGCGCGATCGCAACAGTGATCCGCTCGATCGGGACCGAAAACCACCGCACGCCGCATACTGGCGGAACCAATTTTGCCGAGGGCGTCGATCCGATTCCGGCAGGCGCGATCAGCAATCCCGATGCCGACAATCTGGAGCGGATATTCGCCCGCGCAGATGGCAAGCCGGTCCGCATGAGGTTGGTGCTGACGCCGCAGAATCTTGGCACAACCAAGAGCGGCAATGTCGTGGGCGAGATCGTTGGGCGCGATCCCTCGCTTCCCCCGGTGCTGGTTGCGTGCCATCTCGACAGCTGGGATCTGGGCACCGGCGCGATCGACGATGGTGCGGGATGCGGGATCGTTGCCGCGGCGGCGCTGCATGTCCAGCGTACCGGCCAGCCGCTGCGCACCGTGCGCGTGCTCTTCGCCGGGGCGGAAGAGACCGGCCTGTGGGGCAGCAAGGCCTATGCCGCCGCGCATCGCGACGAACCGATCGGGGTAGGGCTGGAGAGCGATTTCGGGGCCGACCGGATTTGGCGCTTCGACAGCAACTTCAGCACCGCCAATTCCGAATTGCATGGGCGGATCGCCCGAGCTGTGGCGCGTTTCGGCGTGGCGACCTCGAACAACGTAGCCAATGGCGGGGCGGATATCGAGATCGCCCGTGTCCAGCAAACCGCGATTATCGACCTCAAGCAGGACGGCACGCGCTATTTCGACTTGCACCACACGCCTGACGACACGCTCGACAAGATCGATCCGGTGCAGCTGCGGCAGAATGTGGCGGTGTGGACCCAGGTGGTCGGAATCCTCGCCAATGAGGCTGAACCGATCAAACCGGCGCCGATCAGGCCTGACGCTCCGCCAGTCATGCACCAGTAATCGCTCGCCAATTCAGGCCCTGCAGCGCGAATTCGTGGCCATTTGGCAACGCGTGACAGAATAGAGACAGCGTTTCCCCCGCTGCAAATTGACCTCGCGCAGTTTTGCGGACAGAGGCCGTGCCAGTTTTAGACTACCATTGGGTCCAATCGCCCGGATCGACGCTGACTCTCTCCTTTGGCAGCGCGATCCCGCCAACAGGGGTATATCGACCATGCGTAACACGCGTCTTCTTGCCACTGCGGCCAGCGCCGCCATCGCCACCACCCTTTTCAGCGCCGCACCCGCCTTTGCGCAGGATGCCGGTGCCACCGCCGAAGACCAGGACGGCGTCGGCGTCATCATCGTCACCGCGCAGCGCCGCGAGGAAAACCTGCAGGAGATCCCGGTCTCGGTCGGCACGCTCGGCGGCGAAGCGCTGCAAGTCGTGACCAGCGCCGGTGCCGATATCCGCGCGCTTTCGGGCCGCGTGCCCAGCCTGAATATCGAAAGCTCGTTCGGCCGCACCTTCCCGCGCTTCTACATCCGCGGCCTCGGCAACACCGACTTCGACCTCAATGCCTCGCAGCCGGTCAGCCTCGTCTATGACGACGTCGTGCTGGAAAACCCGATCCTGAAGGGCTTCCCGATCTTCGACCTCGACCGCGTTGAAGTGCTGCGCGGCCCGCAGGGCACGCTGTTCGGCCGCAACACGCCGGCCGGCATCGTCAAGTTCGACACGGTCAAGCCGGGCAAGGGCGACAACTATATCCGCGGCAGCTACGGCCGCTTTGACTCGATCAATGTCGAAGGTGCGGTCGGCGGCCAGCTGAGCGACACTGTCGCGGTTCGTGCTTCGGGCCTCTACCAGGGCCGCAGCGACTGGGTCGACAATATCGACAACGGTCCGGGCGACGACCTTGAGGGTTATGATGAAGTGGCGCTGCGCCTGCAGGTCCAGCTTGATCCGACCGAGGATCTCTCGCTGCGCCTGATTGGCCAGTATCGCGACCTCGACGGCACCGCGCGCGTATTCCGCGCCAATGCATTTGCCGCCGGCAGCAATGACCTGATCGGTCTGGGAGGCCCCTCGACCAAGTTCAAGCGTGGCGAAGTGCGCGCCGACGGAATCAACTTCCAGAAGCTCGAAACCTACAACCTCGGCGCGGTGCTCGAATATGATTTCGGTGCCGTCACCCTGACGTCGGTGACCAGCTACTGGAACGGCAACCTCTATTCGCGCGGCGACATCGACGGCGGCTTCGGCAATGCCTTCGCCCCGGAAATGGGCCCGGGCGTGATCCCGTTCTCGGCTCAGTCGCAGGACAACATCCCCAGCCTCGACCAGTTCACGCAGGAAGTGCGGATTGCTTCGAACGATGGCGGCCCGCTCGGCTACCAGGCGGGCGTGTTCTATTTCAACGAGAAGCTGGACATCGAGACATTCGATTTCGGCACGCCTGACGACACTTCGCCTGACGCGATCGCGCTGCAGCGCCAGGTCAGCGATGCATGGGGCGTGTTCGGCTCGCTGTTCTACGAATTCGACAATGGCATCCGCCTGCAGGCGGGCGCGCGTTACAATGACGACAACCGCGATTTCACGGCGTCGCGCCCAGTCGATACCCGTCCTGACTTCCTCGGCTTTCTCGGCCCGGTAGCTCCGATCTCGACTTCGGTCAGCGACAGCGTCCTGACCTGGGACCTCGCAGCGACCGTTCCGACTTCGGAAGACGTCAACTTCTACGCTCGCGTGGCTCGCGGCTATCGTGCCCCGTCGATCCAGGGCCGCCTGGCCTTCGGTCGCGACATTTCGGTCGCCGATAGCGAAACCACGATGAGCTACGAAGCGGGCGTCAAGACGATCCTCGCCGACGGCAAGGTTCGCTTCAACCTCGGCGGCTTCTATTTCACCACCGAAGACCTGCAGCTGACTGCCGTCGGCGGCGCCAACAACTTCACCACGCTGCTCAATGCGGACCAGGTCGAAGGCTACGGCTTCGAAGCCGAACTGCAGGCACGCCCGATGGCTGGTGTCGAATTCGCTGCGGGCCTGTCGTATAACGACACGCAGATCAACGACCCGAACGCCTATGTCGCTGGTTGCGCAGCGCCGTGCACCGTGCTCGATCCCGAGCGTACGGTCGGGAGCGGCATCTACTCGATCGACGGCAACCGCTTGCCGCAGGCACCGAAGTGGACCGCCAACTGGTCGCTTGGCCTGAGCGAGAAGATCCCCGGCACGGCTGGCGAGTTCTATCTCTTCACCGATTGGGCCTATCGCTCGAAGGTGCAGTTCTTCCTGTACCAGTCGGTCGAGTTCAGCGACGATTCGATGCTCGAAGGCGGCCTCCGCATCGGCTATCGCACCGATCGCTATGACTTCGCGCTGTTCGGCCGCAACATCACCAATGATGTATCGGCAGTGTCGGGCATCGACTTCAACAACCTCACCGCGATGGTCAACGAACCGCGCATCTGGGGTGTGGAAGCCGGCATCACTTTCTGATCCCGGCCTGATACGAAGCTAGAAGGGGCCGCGTGCTTTCGGGCGCGCGGCCCTTTTCTATTCGGGTTTCGCCTCGCCGAAGCCCCGCTGCATCAGGCGAGGCATCTGGACCGCCTGCAGCCCTGCGCGCACCAGCAGGAACAGCACGAAGCTGCCCCACAGTGCGCCATTGCCGAGCGGCCAGCTAAGCCAAAGCGCGACTGCGAAGACTACGGCTGCCCCTGCCATCGACAGCAGCATGGCGCGGGTCCAGCTGGCACCCACAAACACGCCGTCGAACACGAAGCTGGCGACCCCTGCAAAGGGGATCGCGACAAGCCAGATCGCCTGCGCTTGCGCGATCTGCGCGACTTCGGGCGTAGCGGCGAAGCTTGCGAGGATAGGGTCTGCCAATAGGGCGAAGGCAAATGCCACCACTGCCGCAGCGGCCAGGCCCCGCCACAATATCGCGCGGACATATTCGGCAAAACCTGCCCGGTCGCGTGCGCCCAGCCGCTCGCCATTGAGCACTTGCGCCGCGTTTTCGAACCCGTCGAGCAGCAGCGCGGTGAACACGAACAGCTGGTAGATGATGCCGTTGGCTGCCAACACTTCAGGGCCGCGTTCGGCGGAAAGCCGGGTGATCGCGGCGAGGGCGATCATCAACACGAGCGTGCGCAGGAACAGGTCGCGATTGACGCCGAGGAATGGCCGCAAGGCCTGCCAGCTGAGCAATGCGCGATCGGACAGCGCAGCCAGCAATGCGCCACCTGCATTGCCTCGTAATACCAGCACGCCAAGGATCGCGAGCTTGGCGTATTCGGCGATGAAGCTCGACCAGCCGATCCCGGCGATGCCCCAGTCGAGATGCAAGGCCAGAAGCAGCCCGAGCGCGACATTGACTACATTGTAGATCACTTCGATGGCCAGCACCGCGCCCATCTGCCTGTGCCCGACCAGAAAGCCGATCAGCGCGAGGTTGAGCATCACGCCGGGCGCGGTCCAGTATCGGATCTCGGCATATATATGCGCGAAGGAGAGCACTTCGCCCCGGGCGCCCAAGGCATCCAGCAGTGCGGGCATCAGCAGTGGCTTGAACAGCAGCAGCAGCGCCGCGATGGCCAGCCCGACTGCAATTCCGCGCGCCAGCATCGCGGCCTGGGCCTGCGGGCCGCTGCGTGTCCCCTCCTGCGCCACAAGGCCGGTGGTGCCCATCTTGAGGAAGTTCATCACGGTGAACAGCATCGCGAACAGGCGTGCGCCCACATCCACTGCGCCTTGCGTGGCGGCATCTTCCAGCCGCCCGACGATCCACATGTCGCCGATACCGATCAGCGCGGTGGCGACATTGGTCAGCATGGCGGGGATTGCTATGGCCCAGATCGCGCGGGTTTCGAGGGGGGCTGGCTTCATCGTGGCACCTCCCGCGCTTCGCTTGGGAGCATTTCGGCCGACACCATCCCCCGGATGGTGTCGAGTCTCGAAATGCTGGTCGGGGAGACAGGATTCGAACCTGCGACCCCCTGTACCCAAAACAGGTGCGCTACCAGGCTGCGCCACTCCCCGACCGATTTCGTGCATTACCGGGCAAGACCCGCCGCCGCTGGTGGGCCCGGCAGGATTCGAACCCGCGACCTAGCCGTTATGAGCGGCCAGCTCTAACCGCTGAGCTACAGGCCCGAGCAGCGGTGCGTAATGCGGCTTGCGCCCTACATTGCAACTTCGCGCGAAACAAGCGCGCATCGCGAGCTTTCAGACGGCTTCGTTGCCGCGCGCATCTCCGGCATCGCTGGCATCGCTCGAGGTGCTGCCCAGCGACACCGCCGTGAGCGGGATCGAAAGACAGACGCGATCCTCCACTTGCTGCAAATCGCCGCCAGCTCCGCGCGCCTCTGCACGCGCCAGCCGGAGGCTGAATCCTGCGCCGAACAGTCCGGCACTCAGGCCAGTTGCGCTCGGTTTGATCTCGGCTGTGAAAACGTCATCCTCCGCGATGAGCTGCGCGGGAATCTGGCACCACAGCCGCGCCTGGTCCTGATCGGCCTCGATCTCTGCGGCGAGCACTTCGCCCGCTGTGACTGCGCCCGCAAGAGTGGCGAGCATGCGCCACGCCAGCGCTTCGGCCTCGTCGCGATCGATCTCGACCCAAAGGCTGCGTTCCGGACCCTGTGCCAGGTCGATGCCCGCCATCCGCGGGGCAAGAACCAGCGCGATCTGTTCGGTCATTCGATGGGTGAGTTCAAGCAGGTCGGTCTTCCCACCTCCGACCGACATCGCGCCACTTTCGAGCTTGGCCAGCCGCTCGAGTTCGTCGAACCCGGCGAGGATGCTGGCGGCGTCGCTGGCGATCGTGGCTGCGAGCGCACGATAGGCGTTGGGGACCGGACCATAGAGCTGCTGGTGGATCAGTTCGGCAAAGCCCTGAACCGCGTTCACCGGAGTTCGCAGCTCATGGAGCAGCTGGCGAATCCGGTCCGCTTCGGTCGGCGTACCGACTGCGTATTTGCCGGGATCGAACGGACGGCGAAAACGTCCGACATATCCGAAGAAGCGCCCCCCGGTTCGCGAGAAGCGCGGGTGCGCATCCACTACCCATTCGCCGCGGATCGCGCCTGCACCTTCTAGCGTGCGAGTGAGTCCCTCGATCGGTTGCTGCTGCGCAAAGGCGCTGGCAATTGCGCCTGCCAAGCCGCTGCCTTCGGCGCCGCGACGGTCGAACAGGCGCTGCCCGATCACCATCGGCGCGACTTCGGGATCGGCCCATTCGATCCGCCCGTCGACGTCGCTGGCGAAGGCAAAACCGGCAATCGCGTGCTCGGGCAGAGCGGCTTGCTCGCCCAGCGGCAAGCGCGGCGAAAGGTCGCTTGTGGTCGGCTCTGCGCTGCGGTCGCGCCGGAATTGCGCGATCCGCTCGACTAGTGCGGCGATTTCGCTCTTTTCGTCCGGAGTGCCGGGTGCGGGAGGCGCGGGGCGTGAGCGGCGTGGCGGCACGGCCGCGCGCACCGGCTCTGGCTCCGGCTGAGGCTCGGGGATCGGCGGCGCCTCGAAATCGTCGGAAAGCGATTCGTCTTCCGTCAGTTCAAGCGTTTGCGTCTCGGCTCCTGACTCGTCGGAAGGTTGAGGCAGGCCGCGATCATGGATGCCCAATCGCTCGAGCAGCGCCTCGGCACCGGGCGGCAGTCCCCTTCGCAGGCGCAGGAAGCCGCGCGCGCGGATCGGCAGGCGCGGGATCAGGGCAACCCAGTCATCTTCGGCAAGGTCGGCGCGCGACAATGCGGCGGCCACGACTTCGGGCTCATCTTCGGCCAAATGCGCTGCAAGCTGCGGGTTGCGGAAGCGCCAGCCCGGCTCGCGAATCATCCGTGCCCGCTCGGAAGCGGGAATCTGCTCGCCCAATGCGCCGAGCCGCAACCATGCGGCAGCCACCAGGCTGTCGTCACGTCCGTATTTGCGGTTGCCGAGGAGGTCGAGCAGCTGCCTGAATTGCGTACGCGCGCCTCGCTCGCTGGTGGCGCGGTGGCGCAACACAGTGGCAAGGCGGTCGTCGAAAAACATCACGTCTCCAGGCAAGCGCGAATCGCGCAGGGCGGCGCTCGCACGGATCACGCCAAGCTTGTCCTAACAGCAAGCGGCTCGGCTTGCGGAGAGCGTTTCTCGATGCGTTGCAAAGCGGGACAATTGCTGGCAGGGATAATAATATTAGCTTTGACGCCCCATGAAGGCGGTTTGTGTTGCTTTCCGGTTCGAAGCGGGCCGGATTTCCAGTGAAAGGCGCAATTTATGGCCAGTCTAGACGAGATCGATCGCCGGCTGCTTGCCGAATTGCAGCGCGAAGGTCGCGTCACCAACGTCGAATTGGCTCAGCGTGTCGGTCTTACCGCGCCGCCGTGCCTGCGGCGTGTGCGCGGGCTCGAAGAAGACGGGGTGATCAAGGGCTACCATGCAGAGCTCGACGCGTCGAAGCTCGGCTTCGCCATCACCGTCTTCGCCATGGTCAGCCTCAAGAGCCAGGCCGAGAGTGCGTTGCGAGAGTTTGAAGAGCATATGAAGGCGCTGCCCGAAGTACGCGAGTGCCATATGCTCAATGGCGAGATCGACTTCATCCTGAAGGTTGTCAGCAAGGATTTGCAGAGCTTCCAGGAGTTCCTGACCAGCAAGCTCACGCCTGCTCCCAATGTGGAAAGCGTCAAGACCTCGCTGACGATCCGCACTGCGAAGCACGAGCCGGGCGTTCCGCTGGAGTAGGCGATGGCCGCTTCCGACATTGCCGACAGCGCTATCGACGGGCACTGCCTGTGCACGGCGGTGCAGATCACGCTCAACCAGCCGAAGAAGCATGTCGAAGTCTGCCAATGCGCCATGTGCAGGCGGTGGGGTGGCGCATTCTATTCGGCGCTGAGTGGCGAGAGCTTTTCGATTGCGGGCGAGAACAGCGTCAGCGTGTATCGCTCAAGCGAATGGGCGGAACGGGCCTTCTGCAAGCAATGCGGCAGCAATCTCTGGTACAAATTCCTGCCGACCGGCAATCGCAGCTTCCTTGCGGGGCTGTTTGCCGACGCGGACGAATATCCAATCGAACGCGAGATTTTCGCTGACGAAGCCGCGGCCTGGTGCAAGCTCGCCGGGGATCATCCCCGGCTCAGCGGTGCGGAAACGATCGCCGAAGCGAAGGACGCAGGCTTCGATCTTGGCTGACGGCAGCGCGCGAGGGTTACCCAGCGCGCTTGGCCAGCCATTCCTCCAGCCATTTGATGCTGTAGTCGCCGTTGAGGATGTCGTCCTGCCGCAGCAGTTCCTGATGCAGCGGGATGTTGGTCTTCACCCCTTCCACCACGATTTCCTCAAGCGCGCGGCGCAGGCGCATGATGCAGCCTTCCCGGGTGCGCCCATACACGATCAGCTTGGCGATCATGCTGTCGTAATAGGGTGGGATCCGATAGCCGGCGTAGAGCCCTGAATCGACCCGCACATGCATGCCGCCTGCCGCGTGATAGTAATTCACGGCGCCGGGCGAGGGCGCGAATGTGAACGGGTCTTCGGCGTTGATGCGGCATTCGATCGCATGGCCGTGGAACTCCAGATCTTCCTGCGCCACGGACAGCGGCTTGCCTTCGGCAATGCGGATCTGCTCGCGCACCAGGTCGACGCCGGTGATCGCTTCGGTCAGCGGATGCTCGACCTGCAGGCGGGTGTTCATCTCGATGAAGTAGAACTCGCCGTTCTCCCACAGGAACTCGATCGTTCCTGCACCGCGATAACCCATGTCACGCATTGCCTGCGCACAGATTTCGCCCATGCGGTGGCGTTCCTCGGCTGAGATGACGGGCGAGGGGGCCTCTTCGAGCACTTTCTGGTGGCGACGCTGGAGCGAGCAGTCGCGCTCGCCCAGGTGGATCGCATTGCCATTGCCGTCGCCGAACACCTGGAATTCGATGTGGCGCGGATTGCCGAGATATTTCTCGATATAGACGGTCGCATCCCCGAACGCGGCCTTGGCTTCGCTACCAGCCTGCTGCATCAGCGTTTCGAGCTGGTCCTCGCTTTGGCACACCTTCATCCCGCGCCCGCCGCCGCCCGAAGCGGCCTTGATGATCACGGGATAGCCGATTTCCTTGGCGATCTTGCGGGCTTCGTCAAAGTCCGAAACCGCACCGTCAGAGCCGGGCACCAGCGGCAGGCCCAATGCGCCCGCGGTGCGCTTGGCCTCGACCTTGTCGCCCATCGTGCGGATATGCTCGGGCTTGGGCCCGATCCACGCGATGTCGTGCGCCTCGACAATCTCGGCGAACTTGGCGTTCTCCGAAAGGAAGCCATAGCCGGGGTGGATCGCATCGGCGTGGGTCACTTCGGCGGCAGAGATGATGGCGGCTACGTTGAGATAGCTGTCGCTGGCAGGCGGAGGGCCGATGCAAACCGCCTGGTCGGCCAGCCGGACATGCATCGCATCGGCATCGGCGGTGGAATGCACCGCCACCGTCTCGATCCCCATCTCGTGTGCCGCGCGATGGATGCGCAGCGCGATTTCGCCGCGGTTGGCGATCAGGATACGTTTGATCGCCATTGCTTATCCGATGACGACGAGCGGCTGGTCGAATTCGACCGGTTGCCCGTTTTCAATCAGGATCGCCTTGATCGTGCCGGCCTTGTTGGCGGTGATCGGGTTCATCACCTTCATCGCCTCGACGATCAGCAGCGTGTCGCCTTGCTTCACGCTGTCGCCCACCTTGATGAAATTGGCGGCGCCAGGCTCAGGCGCAAGATAGGCGGTGCCCACCATCGGCGACTTGAGTGCATCGGCATGGACTTCGGCAGCGGGTTCCGCAGCTGGAGCGGCAGCCGCCGGAGCTGACGCAGAAGCAGCGACGGGAGCCGCCATCGGCGCCGCCATGGCAACCGTGCCACCGCGTGCGACGCGGATCTTGCGGTCGTTGTCCTCGACTTCGATTTCGGTGAGTCCGGTTTCGTTGAGCAGTTCCGCGAGCTCGCGTACCAGCTTGGTATCGACATTCATGCCAGACGTGTTGCGCCCGTCATTGGTCTTTCGTTCGGCCATTATCGCCCCTCAAACTTCAGCTGCGCGCGTGACTATTCGCGTGAATTGTGGCTGGCAAGAGGCGAAGCTCAGATTTCGCCCGACGCAACCGCCTCGAGAGCGATAATGTAGCTCTGCGCGCCGTGTCCCTGGACGCACTTGGCCGCCGCCATGCCGACATAAGAACGGTGCCGGAATTCCTCGCGCTTGGAGGGATCGGACAGGTGCACTTCGATCACCGGCGTGCGGATTGCCTTGATCGCGTCGAGCAGGGCGATCGAAGTGTGCGTGTAAGCCGCTGCATTGAGCAGCACGGCGCGCGCACCCTCCGCCTGCGCTTCGTGCAACCAGTCGACCAGCATGCCTTCATGGTTGGTCTGGCGCATGTCGATTTCGAGCCCGAGTTCGCGACCGCGATCCTCCAGCATGCCCGCGATATCGTCGAGCGTGGTGGTTCCGTAAATTTCCGGCTCGCGCAAGCCCAGCAGGTTCAGATTGGGCCCGTTGAGGACATAGACGGTGTTGGATGCGTTGCTCATGCGCGCTGGTTAGCGATTGTGGGCGCGACAGGGAAGCAGAAGGTCAGCTGCTTTCAAGGCCGCTGCGCGAGCCGAAGCGATCTTCGCGCCTTATCCCTCGACCCGCTCGGCCAGTTCGAGCCAGCGTTCTTCGGCCGCGTCCTTTTCGGCACGTGCATTTTCGATGCCCTTGCTGATGGTCGCGAACTTCTGCGGGTCCGAAGTGTAGAGATCGGGGTCTGACAGGATCGCTTCGCCTTTGGCAATCGCCGCTTCGAGTTCCTCGATCCGCGCAGGCAGCAATTCGTAATCGCGCTGGTCCTTGTAGGAGAGCTTGTCGGCGCGCGGCGGCGGTGGAGGTGGCGGTGCGGCTTGCTTGCTCGCGGTCGAGACTGCCTTGGGCTTGGACGCGCCTGGCTCGCGACGCTTCTTCTCCCAATCCTCGTAGCCACCCGCGACGACATCGACCTTGCCCGAGCCATCTAGGCCAAGCGTGATGGTGACGGTGCGGTCGAGGAAGTCACGATCGTGGCTGACGATCAGCACCGTTCCGTCGAAATCGGCGATCACTTCCTGCAGCAGGTCGAGCGTTTCGAGATCGAGGTCATTGGTCGGCTCGTCGAGCACCAGCAGGTTCGCGGTGCGCGCGAATTCGCGTGCCAGCAGAAGGCGGCTGCGCTCCCCACCGGACAATGCGCCGACTTTCGTGTCGACGATCTTGGGATCGAACAGGAAATCCTTGAGATAGCCCTGCACATGCTTGCGCACGCCGCGCACGTCGATCCAGTCGCCGCCCTCGGCCAGCACCTGGCGCACGGTGCGTTCGGGCTCCATCAGGCTGCGCTGCTGGTCGATCATCACGCCCGAAAGCGTCTTGGCGATCGTAACGCTGCCCGTATCGGGCGCCATTTCGCCGGTGAGCAGCTTGAGCAGCGTCGTCTTGCCCGCACCATTGGCGCCGACGATGCCGATCCGGTCGCCGCGCTGGATGCGCAGGCTGAAGTCCTTGATCACTGCACGCCCGTCGAAGCTCTTGCCGACCTTCTCGGCCACGATGACGGACTTCGACTTGAATTCCTCGTCGCTCGCGAGCTTGAGCTTGGCGGTGCCGCTGGAAGAGATCATCGCCGCGCGCGCCGCGCGCATCTGCCACAGCTTTTCGAGCCGCCCCTGGTTGCGCTTGCGGCGTGCGGTTACCCCGCGCTCGAGCCAATGCGCTTCGATCTTGAGCTTGGCGTCGAGCCTTTCTGCGTTGCGCGCTTCCTCGGCGTAGACCTGCTCTTCCCACGCCTCATAGCCGCCAAAGCCCACTTCCTTGCGGCGAATGGTCCCGCGATCGAGCCACAGCGTGGCGCTGGTGAGCCGCTTCAGGAATGTGCGGTCATGGCTGATCACCACGAATGCGCCGCGATAGCGGGTCAGCCAGTCCTCCAGCCAGTCGATCGCGCTCAGGTCGAGATGGTTGGTCGGCTCGTCCATCAGCAAAAGGTCGGGATCCTGCGCAAGGGCACGGGCGATTGCCGCGCGGCGCTTCTCGCCGCCGCTGGCGGTTGCGGAAGGGGTCGCCATATCGATGCCAAGCTGGCCCGCGATGGCTTCCACCTCATGCGTCGCGGGCGGATGCTCGCCGCCCAGCGCGAAGTCCATCAGCGTGGCATAGCCGGTGAAATCCGGTTCCTGCTCTAGGAAGACGATGCGCGTGCCGGGCTTGATCTTGCGCGTGCCGAGGTCGGCTTCGATGCGATTGTCGATTAGGCGGAACAAGGTGGTCTTGCCCGCGCCATTGCGCCCGATCAGCGCCAGTCGGTCGCGCGGGCCGATATGCAGGTCTATCGGCGCACGATCGGGGCCGCCAAGCAGCCAGCGGCCGCCTTGCTGCAGGCCAAGGCCTTCCCAGGAGAGGATCGGTGGTTGCGCCATAGGCCGCGCGCGTTAGGCGAGCACGCGGCCTGCGGCAAGATGCGGTTTCTATTGTGTGGCGATTGCGCCCTGTTTCCGCTTCTCCTCAGCGACCATTTGCGCCACGCTTTCGAGCAGGGCGGGGGCATCGAACACGACCCCGTCCTTAATCGTCCAGCGTACCCCGCCAACCGTTTCGAGCTGGTTGGTCTCGCGATTGAGGCGCCTGTGCCCGGTGCCGTAGAGCACCTTGAGGTTCGCCAGCGGGTTCTCGGGTACGATCACGAGATCGGCCAGCTTGCCTTCGGCAATCGAACCGAAGGCCGGTTCGCCGCCCTTGGGATCCTGCAGCTCGCGCGCGCCATCGATCGTTGCCGCGCGGATCACTTCGAGCGGAGTCAGGCCAGCTTCGCGCAGCATCTCAAGCTCGCCGATATAGGCGAAGCCCCAGGTCTGGTAGATATAGCCAGGGTCCGAACCGGCGGTCACGCGACCGCCGCGGTTCTTGAACTCGCGCGTCAGGTCGAACCACTTGCGATAGAAATTGCGCCAGGCGGTTTCATCCTCGCTGGTCCAGTCATGGTAATAGCTGCCGTGATTGGTGAGGCTGGGCGAATAAAACTGCATCAACTGCGGCAACGTGTATTTCTCGTGCCATTCGAGGTTGCGTGCGCGCATCACGTCGCGGCTGGCGGAGTAGATATTGAAGGTGGGGCTGAGCGTCACTTTGTGATCGATCAGGAAGTCGATGTAGTCGTTCCACGCCTTGCTGCCCGGCTCTCCGACCTGGTCGGCCAGCCGCGCGACCCAGGCAAAGCGCGATTGCTCATCGAGATAGTTGAAGTCCGCCGGATATTGCGGGATCGCGCTGCCATCTAGCAGGCTCTCGAAGTGGCCATAGAAGTGGGTGACGCCGTCCAGCCCCAGCTCGACCGCCTTGCGTGCATTGACTTCGGCCACGCCGCGCTGGCCCAGATGCGCCACCGAGCCGAGTTTCTGCTTCTCTGCTTCGTCGAGGATGGCGGCAAGGATGTGCGGCGGCTCATTGTTGAAGAACTTGACCCCGTCATATCCGCGCGCGGCAATCCAGCGCACCCAGGCGCGGCCTTTTTCGGGCGTGTCGACAGCCCCTTCGGGCCAGACGTCACCCGGCACCGCATAGGCGAACAGGCGCGGTGCGGTGATGGTGTTGGCAGCGCTGCGGCGCTTCTGGTCGATCGAGGGGTCGTTGGGGCCCCAGCCGAAGCCGACTCCGCGCACGGTGGTCACGCCATGTGCCAACCACAGCTTGAAGCCATAGGAAGGCTGCGGCGCCTTGTCCGGATCGCCATTGTGGCCATGAACGTCGATGAAACCGGGGAGGACATACATGCCGGCGGCATCGATCACTCGGTCGGCTGCGACGCGTGCGTTTCCGCCGCGCACGATCCGCGCGATGCGATTGCCCTCTACCACGATGTCGACCGGCCCTTCCGGCGGGGCGCCGGTGCCGTCGATCAGCGTCGCACTGCGGATCAGCAGCGTGGTGTAGGGCCCTTCGCCTTCGCCTGCAGGGCGATCGGGCACCCGCTCCATCTGCGGGCGCGCCTGCGCCCAAAGCGGCTGCGCGCTCGCAGCGCAGATTGCTGCGCAAGCCAAAAGCAGTTTCTTCATCATCCGGCGATCTCCCCTTCCGCCAAGCCCTAGCGCGGAGATTTACGCTTGCAAACAGCTCCGTTCACCGGCTCGAAAGCCATCAACATGCAGGTGGCGCTTGAAAGGAGAATTCCATGTTCCGTCCCATCGCTATCGCACTCTCGGCTGCCGCGCTTACAGTTACGCCGGTGGCCCATGCCGCTGAGGTGCAACTGGCAGCCAGCGGCCCCGTGGTCGAACTCGACATCTATGAAACGATCGAGCTTGAGCCGGACACAGCCACTGTCAGCGCCGGAGTAACCACCGATGCGGCGACTGCGGTCGAGGCGTTGCGCGCCAATTCGGTTGAGATGCAGCGCGTGATCGAGCGGATCAAGGCGCTGGGAGTGGATGCCAAGGATATCCAGACCACCGGTATCAACCTAAGCCCGCGTTACGACTATGACAGCGCCAGCCAGCGCCCGGTATTCCGCGGCTACCAGGCGTCGAACCGCGTTGCCGTGAAGCTGCGCAAGATCGAGCGTACCGGCGAAGTGCTCGATGCGCTGGTGGCGGCAGGTGCGACCGACATCGGTGGCCCGGCTTTCTCGAAGGACGATGACAGCGATGCGCGTGAAGCGGCGAGGACGCGCGCGATGCAGCGTGCGCGCGAGCGGGCGCTGCGCTATGCCGCGCTGGCCGGCTATGGCGATATCCGGCTCTTGTCGATCAGCGAATCCGTGATCGCGGGAGGGCCCATGCCCGTGATGGAAATGGTCGGAAAGGCCGCCGACGCGATCTCCGCCGCGCCGCCGGTGCAGCCGGGCATGATCAGCACCGGCGTGTCGATCAGCGTGAAATACGAGATGGTCAGGGGCGGCGCCTGAGGGTGGCAGGCTGAACAGCGGGGATGCGAACCATTCACACCTTGTTCAAAGCTGCCCGCTTAGGCACAAGGCCATTATGAAGCGGTTCGCTATCCTCCTTGCCCCCTTTGCGCTGGCGCTCACCAGCACTGCGGCGATGGCTACACTGGAAGCCCAGTCGCGCACCGATCAGGGTGAAGCGCGCAAGGAAATGCAGGCCGGAAACGTGCTTTCGCTTCGCGAGATCGAGCGCCGCGTCCTGCCGCAGATGCGCGGCAGCGAGTATCTCGGCCCGGCCTATGATGCCACGGCCCGCGCCTATCGCCTCAAGTTCATCAAGGACGGGCGGGTGACCTATGTCGATGTCGATGCGCGCACCGGCCGCATCATCAATCGTTCAAACTGACCCGTCCGCTCGCGCAGGGTGGACAAAATTCCCATTTGCTTGACGCCCTTGGTGCAAAAGCCCAACACACCGGCGTAACGAAAACAGGACCAGCAGGTACATATGCGTATCCTCATCGTCGAAGACGAACCGACCTTGGGAAAGCAGCTCAAGTCGACGCTTGAGCAAACCGGTTATGCGGTCGATTTGTCGACCGATGGCGAAGACGGGCATTTCATGGGCTCGACAGAGGATTACGATGCCGTGATCCTCGACCTGGGGCTTCCCGAGATCGACGGCCTTACCGTGCTCGGCATGTGGCGCCGCGAAGGGCGCACGTTCCCGGTGCTGGTGCTGACCGCACGCGACAGCTGGTCCGACAAGGTGGCAGGTCTCGACGCGGGTGCGGACGACTATCTCGCCAAGCCGTTCCAGACGGAGGAACTGATTGCCCGCCTGCGCGCGCTGATCCGCCGCGCTTCGGGCAATACTTCGGCAGAACTGACCGCAGGCGACGTTCGCCTCGATACACGATCGGGCCGGGTCACGCTCAAGGGCGAACCGGTCAAGCTCACCGCGCAGGAATATAAGCTGCTCAGCTATCTGATGCACCATAAGGGCAAGGTGGTAAGCCGCACCGAACTGATCGAACATATTTACGACCAGGATTTCGACCGCGATTCGAACACGATCGAAGTGTTCGTCACGCGCATCCGCAAGAAGCTCGGCGCAGAAGTGATAACGACGATCCGTGGCCTCGGATACAGCCTCGACGACCCCGCTGACAAGCCGCGGGCCTGAACCCGACGCGGCGGAAGAGGGCGAGGAACTAGCCCAGCCGCTTGCGCCGGAACAGGCGCAGGTTCCTGCGGTCGCGCCCCTTCCCCTGAAGCGCAAGGCCGGGCAAGGCAGCCTTGCGCGGCGCATGGCGGTTATTGCCGCAGGCTGGATCGCGGTGTTGCTGCTGGGTGGCGGGCTTGCGCTCGATCGCACGCTCACCAGCCTCGTTTCGCGCAGTTTCGACGAACAGCTCGAATATATGCTCACCGCGATGATCGCTTCGGCAGAGATCGAAGCGGGCGGCGAGGTCTATTTCTATCGCACGCTGGGCGACCAGCGCTTCCTCGAGCCCAACAGCGGGCTCTACTGGCAGATCGACGGGGAGGGATTCGAGCCTTACCCGTCGCGCAGCCTGTGGGACCGCACACTGACGCTGCGCGGCGATCATTTCGACAATGACGCGCATTTCTACAATTCCGACCAGTTCGAGGGCGAGCCGCTGCGCATGGCTGAACGGTCGGTGATCCTGCCGGGCAGCGACACCCGTTGGACTTTCGCTGTCGCCAGCGCGACGAAGGATCTCGACGCGCAGATTGCCGAAATCCGTTCGATCCTCGCGTGGAGCTTTGCGGCTTTGGGGCTGGGCTTGTTCTTGATGGCGCTGTTCCAGATTCGTTATGGTCTCTCACCGCTCAGGCGGGTGCGGGCAGCGATCCAGAAACTGCGCAACACCGGCGCGAACCGCATCACCGAGCCATTGCCCGAAGAAGTTCAGCCGCTTGTGCAGGAATTGAATGAACTGCTCGAGCATTCAGAGCGGCAGGCGGAGGAGGCCCGCACCCATGCGGGCAATCTCGCCCATGCGCTCAAGACGCCGCTCACCGTCGTCAACAATGCGGCGACTGCGCATGCGCCCGATCTTGCCGAAACGGTGATCCGCGAAGCGCGGACCATGCGCCGCCATGTCGACCACCATTTGGCGCGGGCCCGCGCCGTGGGGCGCCGTGCGGTGGGCAGGGCACGAACACCCGTTTGCGAAAGCGCGGAGGCAGTTCGGCGGGCGGTCGAGCGGCTCTATCCGCAAGTCCGCTTCGATATTGCCGGGAATCGCTCGGCCACAGTGGCAATCGAGCGGCAGGACCTTGATGAAATCCTCGGCAATCTGATCGAGAACGCCGCCAAATACGGCGGCGGCAGCGTATTCGTCACGGTCGATGCGGAACCCGAGACACCGATGTGCACGATCTGGGTCGAGGATGACGGCAAGGGCATTCCGGTAGACAAGCGGATCGAGATTTTCGATCGCGGGGCGCGGCTCGATACCGGCAAGCCCGGCACGGGCTTGGGGCTGGCGATCGTGCGCGACGTTGCCGAAATCTACGGCGGCAGCGTGGCAATCGACGAAAGTGAGGATCTGGGCGGGTTGCTGGTGCGGCTGTCCCTGCCGCGAGCCTTGCCCACCGAAATCGAAGAGGTCGATTGATCGCCTGGCTCAGCCGGTCTCGCCGGCCACCCAGTCTCGTGCCTGGGCTTTGAGCTCGCGATGCTTGTGATGGGGGAAGCGGTCGCTGTAGTCGCGCAGCGAACGCAAGGTTTCCATCGGCAGCGCTTCGTCAAACGTCACGCCGATCCGGTGGTCGGTGCTCCACGATGTATCGAAGAAGCGGTCTATGTTTGCGCACTGTAGGCGGCCGAATTCGCCCGGCGCCGGCGGGCTTTCGAGCGCCAGCCGTGCACCCGTTTGAGAGATATTATCGATCACGCATGACGCTGTCCGGTCGAGCAGGATCAAGCGTGCGGGAAGGTTCAGGCGAAGCCGCGAGGCAGTGCGGCGTACCCTGTGCGGCTGATCGGTGAGGGACTGCGGTGCTGACATGCCCCTGGCCTAGCCGGACTTGGTGGATCCGCACTCAAATGGTCCCCACGTAGTTTACCGGAGGTCGGTTGCCGTATGTATTAGGGTTCGCCCACCGGCATGCCGGGCAGTTCAGCTTCGCGCCCGCTCGTGGTGGCGGATCACTTCGTCGATGATGAAGCGCAGGAACTTCTCGCTGAACTCGGGATCGAGATCCGCTTCGACCGAGAGTTTGCGCAGCCTTGCGATCTGCCGCTCCTCGCGCTCCGGATCGGCCGGAGGCAGGGCGGTCTTCGCCTTGTATTCGCCCACTGCCTGCGTGATGCGGAACCGCTCGGCCAGCATGTGGATCAGTGCCGCATCGATATTGTCGATGCTCTTGCGGAAGCCGGCGAGGACCGGGTCGGAGGCTGGCTTGGCCTTGGTTGCGCGAGGCGGATGGTTCGACATAGGCGCGCGAAGCTAGCAGCAAATCTGCGCTTGCCAAGCTGCGATCCCCGTCCCATGTGCCGCAACCATGAGCGCCGACATAGTCCCCCTGCCGCGCAAGCAGCTGCCTTCGATCGAACCAATGTTGTCGCTGACGGCGAACGGCATGAATGCGGTGAACGCGGTCATCCTGGAGCGGATGCAGAGCGAAATCCCGCTTATTCCGCGCCTAGCCGGATACCTTATTTCGGGCGGCGGCAAGCGGTTGCGCCCGATGCTGACGCTCGCGGGCGCGGCCCTGGTAGGTTATGAGGGCACCCGCCATCACAAGCTCGCTGCAGCGGTCGAGTTCATCCATACGGCCACGCTGCTGCATGACGACGTGGTCGACGGCAGCGAATTGCGCCGCGGCAAGGCGGCAGCCAACATCATCTTCGGCAACCCCGCCACCGTGCTGGTGGGCGATTTCCTGTTCAGCCGCGCGTTTGAACTGATGACGGAAGACGGCAGCCTCAAGGTGCTGCGTATTCTCAGCAATGCCAGCGCGGTCATCGCTGAGGGCGAAGTGTCGCAGCTGACTGCGCAGCGCCAGATCGAGACCAGCGAAGAACGCTATCTCCACATCATCGGCGCCAAGACCGCCGCCCTGTTCGCCGCCGCCAGCCAGATCAGCGCCGTCGTGGCCGAATGCGGCGAAGAGCAGGAGCGCGCGCTGGAAGATTACGGGCGCAACCTGGGCGTCGCCTTCCAGCTGGTCGACGATGCAATCGATTATGATTCCGACGCTGCGGAAATGGGCAAGGACCCAGGCGACGACTTCCGCGAAGGCAAGATGACCCTGCCGGTGATCCTCGCCTATGCGCGCGGGAGCGAGGACGAGCGCAAGTTCTGGAAAGATGCGATCATGGGCCACCGCACTTCGGAAGCCGATCTCGCCCATGCAATCGAACTGATGGCGCGGCACAATGCGGTGCATGATACGCGCGAGCGCGCCCGCCATTTCGCGCAGCGCGCGATCGATGCGATTTCGATCTTCCCCGATAGCAAGGCGCGCCAGGCGATGGCCGAGGCCGCGCAATTCGCGGTTGCGCGAGGGTATTGAGCGCCTCGCTTCCCATCCACGCCGTCCTGCCCGAGCTGCTGCGCGCGCTTGATGCCAGCGGCGCGGCGGTGCTGGTCGCGCCGCCCGGCGCAGGCAAGACCACAGCGGTCGCTCCGGCATTGCTGGGAGAGGAATGGTGCAGCGGCCAGGTGATCCTCACTTCGCCTCGCCGGGTCGCGGCGAGGGCGGCGGCGGAGCGCATGGCCGAATTGCTGGGAGAGAAACCGGGCGAGACGATCGGCTACCTCACCCGCCTCGATAGCAAGACCTCCGCCAAGACCCGCGTCCTGGTCATGACCGAAGCGATCTTCGTCAACCGCATCCTCGAAGACCCGGAGCTTGCCGGGGTTTCCGCCGTGTTGTTCGACGAAGCGCATGAGCGGCATCTCGATAGCGACCTTGGCCTCGCGCTCGCGCTCGAAAGCCGCAGCGTGCTGCGCGAAGACCTGCGCGTGGTGGTGATGAGCGCCACCATCGACGGTGCGCGCTTCGCCCGCTTGATGGGCGAGGGTACGCCCGTGGTCGAGAGCGAAGGACGGGCTTACCCGCTGGATATTCGCTGGCTCGGCGCGCGGCCCGACGCGCGGATCGAAGATGCGATGGCCGATGCGGTGACGCAGGCCTGGCGCGAGCAGGCTGGGGATATTCTCGCTTTCCTGCCCGGTGTCGGCGAGATCGAGCGCACCCGCGAACGGCTCGAGGCGCGGTTGCCCGATGTTCCGGTGCTTCCGCTGCATGGCCAGGTCGAACCGGCGGGGCAACGCACCGCGATTCGGCGCGATCCGCAAGAGCGAAGGCGGATCGTGCTGGCAACGGCAATCGCGGAAACCTCGCTTACGCTCGATGGCGTGTCGGTTGTGGTCGATTGTGGCCTCGCGCGCCACGCCGAGTTCGACAAGGCGGCCGGGACCACGCACCTCGTCACGCGGCGGGCAAGCCAGGCGGCTGCGGCGCAAAGGGCAGGGCGCGCAGCGCGGCAGGGGCCGGGTGTCGCCTATCGCCTGTGGGAAGAACACGGCCACGCCGGGCGCCCTGAATTCGATCTGCCGGAGATCGTCACTGCCGATCTTGCGCCACTGGTGCTGGCACTGGCGAAATGGGGCACGGCGGACCCGGCATCGCCGATGTGGCTCGATGCGCCGCCTGCACCGGCGGTGGCAGCAGCGCGGAGCCAGCTTGAGCGCCTCGGCGCGCTCGGTCCGGATGGACGGATTACCGAACGCGGCGAGCAGATCGCGGCGCTTCCGCTCGATCCGGCTGGCGCCGCCGCAGTGCTGTTCGGTGCAGAGGCGGGGCAGGCGGAGCAGGCGGCGAGGCTGGTCTTGCTGTTGCAGGAGCGCGGACTGGGCGGACGCGGAGAGGACCTGCAGCAAAGGCTTTCGCGCTGGAATGGCGAACGCGGAGCCCGGGCCGAGGCGTCGCGCAAGCTGGCGCAGCGCTGGGCCAAGGCGGCCGAGCGGCTGGTTCCTTCAGGCCTCGCGAAGTCGCTCAACCCCGCACTCTACCTTGCCTTTGCGCGACCGGACTTCATTGCGAAGCGCCGCGACAAATCGGGCGAGCAATGGCTTTCGGCCGGGGGAAGGGGCTTACAGCTCGATCCCGCATCGCCGCTCGCCCGGGCGGAGTGGCTGGTGATTGGCGATGCGCAGGGGCAGGCTAAGGGCGCGCGGATCACCGCGGCGGCCGAATTGACCGCTCAGGAGGTCGAAACCCATCTTCAGCCTCTGATCGAGAAACGTTCAGTAATACACTGGAATGATGAGGTTAAGCGGGTCGAGGCCAGGCTCGAAAGGCGGCTTGGCGCGATCACGCTTGCGAGTGGCCCGGACCCCGATCCCGACCCTGCTGCGCTTGTGGATAAGCTGGTGGAAAAGGCGGTGGACAGGTTGGGGGAAATCCTGCCCGCGGCGCTGCTGGCGCGCGCGCGTTTTGCCGGGATCGAGGCGCTGGGGATCGAAGCGCTGAGACACAGCGCGGCGGAATGGCTCGCGCCGCTGCTTGCGGGGCGGAGCGATCTCGACCTTGCGAAAGGCAAGCTCACCGATGCCCTGCTGGGGCAGCTCGATTGGGACAGCAGGCAAAGGCTCGATCGAGAGGCGCCGCGCGAATTCGCCTCGCCTGCGGGCACGCATCACCCTATCGACTATGCGGGAGACGATGCGCCCAGCGTGGAAGTGCGGGTGCAGGCGTTGTTCGGGCTGGACAGCCATCCGATGATCGGCCACACGCCCTTGCTGCTCAAGCTAACCAGCCCGGCTGGCCGCCCGATCCAGTCGACCCGCGACCTGCCCGGTTTCTGGCGCGGCAGCTGGGCCGATGTGAAGAAGGACATGAAGGGGCGCTATCCCAAACATCGCTGGCCGAACGAGCCATGGGCGGAAAAGCCCAGCCTGAAGACCAAGAACGCCTTTTCACGCGACGATTCGTGAATTAGAGGCACCGGGACGCCGGAGGCGCCCCGCAAGCGCGACCGCGCGTCGGCCGGTTAGGCCGGAGCCAAGGCGGGCGGAGGCCCGCCGCCCGGCGATTGAGGGTTTGAAACGAATGTCTGCACGTATTTACCAGCGACCGAAGAACGCCATGCAGTCGGGCAAGGCCCGCACGCAGGAATGGGTGCTTGAATTCGAGCAGTCCGAAGCACGGCGGCCCGATCCCCTGATGGGCTGGACGGGCAGCGGCGATACGCAGGCGCAGGTTGTGCTGACCTTCAAGTGCAAGGAAGCGGCGCAGGACTATGCAGATCGCTATGGCATCGCCGCACGCGTTCATGCGACGCCGCCAAAGGCGCTCAAACTGCAGGCCTACGCCGACAACTTCCGTTGAGCTAGTACGCCTGCCCGCTTGGCGTAGCTGATGAGGCCGGATAGTCCGCGGCAATTGATGCCTGGTAGCTGTTTGCGGGGGTTCTCTTAAGGTGCAGTTTGTCAAAGCATTCGGCGGGGTCCTTCCCGCGATTGTCGTTTTCGCGCATGGGTCTGCGGCGGTGGCAGCCGTTCCCCCGGTCCCTTCCGCTCAGCAAGTCGAGGCGCTGTGCCCCGGGCTTGGCGGCAATCCGCTGGCATTCGGCACTGCCGAGGGGAATGTCACCGAAGCGGCCTTGGCGCAGGCGAAGGAGCTTGCTGTCGCTGCGGGCTTCGAGAAGGCCCAGCTCCAATATACCTCGTGGTCGCACAAGCTTTACGGTGTGGAATACGTCCTCGATGTTCCCGGGGGTGACGATCTTTCCGATTGGGGTGACCTGTTCGGCGAAAGGATAATGGAAAGAGGTTGGGATTTCAGCGAAGATCCATTCACCCCCTTGTCAGCTGGCCGCTACGAGAAGGAAATCGACGTTGATGACGGTCAATGGGTCCTGGGCGTCGAACTCGGGCTCCACAGCACGCATCGCGGCATCACCCTGCTTTGCGCCGATGCGAAGCTCCAGCTGGAGGACAAGAACGAGCGCGATGGTGAACTGGCGCCCGGAACGCAGCGCCCCAAACCACCCTCACCTAAGAAAGTGCAGGCGGCAAAGGATTACGTGGCGCGCTTTGACTGCGATAATGCCGAGTTCGTGGCGGCGCTCTCTGCTGCCGAAGAGCTCGATGACAACGGCCCGATAGTGGAGGCGCTATTGGGCCCGGTCGTGGATCTCGAACCAGAATCCAGCTACCAATCCCGCCTTGGTACTTGGATGCGCTGGACTATGAGGCATTCAGGCAAGATCACCGAGGAAGAAATCTGGGCTATCGAAGATGTCGTTGCTCAGAATATCGGCTGGAACCCGGCCGAGCAGTTCACGGAATTCCTCGGCTCTTTCGTTGACGTTGTGTCGGCACAGGAAGCTGGTGACGGAGCAGGCAAATGCCGCGGTCTTCGCACCATGTTCCTTTCAGACAGGGATGGTTCAAGCAACGAAGGCAGGCGCAATGCCGCTGTAAATGCCGCCCTCGAAGCTGAAGCCCGCCGTCGCGGCATTGCGATCGATTAGCGCCTGCATCCGGGCTTGCATTGCCGTGCGCGTATCGCCATATGCGCGCCCGGGAGTCGGTCGGACGTTTGCGTTCGCTCACCGGGTCAGGTCCGGAAGGAAGCAGCCCAGGTGGATTGCGACGGGTCGGCCGGCTCCTTTTTCATTACTTTGCCGGTTCAGTTCCCCGCGCTTGCACGCATGCGGTCGCGCGCTTCGTTGCGCGATCCCGTTGCGGGAACAAGGCCAGCCACCTTCCCAAGGCCCCAATCGGGCATATTGCCATAGATCGTCTCGAACCCGCCTGCGGGAACGCTGTAGGTCTCGTGGAAAATGCCGACCGTTCCGTCGCTGCCGATCGCCTTGTTGAAGGCAGTCCAGGCAGGCCAGTGCTTCTGCTCGCGGTCCCGCGCGTAACTTTCGAGGCTGTCGAAATCGCGCCAATACTGGATCAGCAGCACGGTGCGCAGACCTTGTAGAAGCGTTTCCGAGCCCAGGAAGCCGCTGTCTGGATCGGCGGCCAGCTCCTCGATCATCGGCCGCATCGAACGCGCGACCGGTATCCATTTTCCGAATTTGAGGAAGTGGTTGATTCGCATTCCGATCACGAAGACGACGACCGGGCCCTGGTAGTTGGCGGAGAACCGCCCGGCATTCACTGGCATGTGCCTCTCCCTGCATGCTGCAATTTGCGAGGATAGGCTGCAAAGGGGGCTTCGACAAATCCGATCGCAGCGCCTACCTAACTGCTTATGGGTGATTCACCGGAAAATGCGGATACCCCGCCCTGGGAACAGGAGCAGGAGGAAGCCAAGCCGAGCGCCGCCGAACTTGAGGCTGCGGGCCAATCGGCCATGTTCGGCGATCCCGCGCCTGCTGCGGTGCCTGAGCCGACTGTTGTGCCCGTGGCGGCCAAGCCTGCCGCTCCGGCTGCCAACCAGCCGTATCGCGTGCTGGCGCGCAAATATCGCCCGCAAACCTTCAGCGAGCTGATCGGGCAGGATGCCATGGTGCGCACCCTCGCCAATGCGATCGAGCGCGACCGGATGGCACATGCCTTCCTGATGACCGGCGTGCGCGGGGTCGGCAAGACTTCGACCGCGCGGCTGATCGCCAAGGCGCTCAATTGCATCGGGCTGGACGGGCAGGGTGGGCCGACGATCGATCCGTGCGGCAAGTGCGAACCCTGCATCGCGATTGCAGAGGGCCGCCATATCGACGTGATCGAGATGGACGCTGCAAGCCACACCGGCGTCGACGATGTGCGCGAGATCATCGAAGCGGTGCGCTATGCCGCCGTTTCGGCGCGCTACAAGATCTACATCATCGACGAAGTTCACATGCTCACGCGCAACGCCTTCAACGCGTTGCTCAAGACGCTGGAAGAACCGCCCGCGCATGTGAAATTCCTGTTCGCCACGACTGAAGTCGAGAAACTGCCGGTGACGGTGCTCAGCCGCACCCAGCGCTTCGACCTGCGCCGTATCCCGGCGGAACTGCTGCAAGAACATTTCGGCAATGTCTGCGCCAAGGAAGGCGTCGAAGCCGAGGCCGAGGCGCTGCACATCATCGCCAATGCTGCCGAAGGATCGGTACGCGACGGGCTGTCGATCCTGGACCAGGCGATCGCGCATGCCGATCTCGACCATGAAGGCAAGGTTTCGGCCACGCGAGTGCGCGACATGCTGGGCCTTGCCGACAAAAGCGCGCAGCGCCGCCTGCTCACGCATGTGCTCGAGGGCGACGCAAAGGCGCTGCTTGCCGCTGTGAGCGAGCAATATGCGTTGGGGGTCGAGCCGCTGGCGCTGATGCGCGGGCTGATGGATTTGACGCACCGGATCACTGTGGCGCAGGTTTCGGGTGCGGAACCCGATGCGCCCACGGCTGAGGAACGTGCGGCGCTGGCCGATTTCGCGCAGCGGCTTTCCGCCGCGCAGCTCCACCGTCTGTGGCAATTGCTGCTGAAGGGGCATGAGGAAGTGCGGCAGGCGCCCGACCCGCTGGTTTCGGCGCAGATGGCGCTGCTGCGGGTGATGCATGCCGCCGACATGCCCGATCCGGGCAAGCTGGCGAAGAAGATCGAGGATTTGGCCGAACGCGGCGTGACCGTCGCTGCCGCCGCGGCTCCCGCTGGCGGAGACGCTTCGCAGCCCAGCGACGCGGCGCTTTCTGCCGGGGCGGACTGGGCCGGGCTGGTGCAACGGGTCGAAAACAGCGGGCAATTGCGGCTGGCCCAGCTGATGCGCGACTGGGTGCGTGTGGTCGAACTCTCGCCGGGGAGGCTGGTCTATCAGATCGCCGAGGGTCTGTCCGAAGATCCCGGAGCGGAATTGCGCGACTGCCTGTTCCGGCTCACCGGAAACCGCTGGGCGGTAGAGCAAGGGCAGGGCGATGCTGCCCCCACCTTGCGCGAACAGGAGCAGGCCGCCAAGGACAGCCGCGAAGCCGCGATCCGCGAGCACCCGCTAGTCAAGGCCACGTTAGAGGCCTTTCCCGATGCGGAACTTCTGAGCGAGCCCGGCATTGCTGCCCAGGGCGGCGGAAAATGGAGTCGGTAAAGTGAAATCGATGGAAGAGATGATCCAGGCGGCCCAGAAAGCCGCCGAGACGATCCAGACCCAGATGAACGACATGCAGGCCAAGCTCGACGCGATCGAAGTCGAAGGGCAGGCTGGCGGCGGACTGGTGAAGGTGCGCGCCAGCGCGAAAGGCCGGATCCTGCGGGTCGAGATCGACGAGAGCCTGATGAAGCCGGAGGAGAAGCAGATGGTCGAGGATCTCGTCACTGCTGCCTTCAACGATGCGCGCGACAAGGCGGATCGGGTTTCGAGTGGGGAAATGCGGAAGATCCAGGGCAGCATGGGCTTGCCGCCGGGATTCAATTTGCCAGGCATGGGATGAGCGCGCTTGTGCTATAAGCCCGCCGGAAACCGAATGGAGAGATAGCGATGGCCACTCTGATGAACGACAATGGCGCCGGTTCGGATGCGAATGTGCGGGCGCAGGTGAGCGACGAGGAATGGAAGGTCCGCGTCGATCTTGCAGCGGCATACAGGCTGGTTGCGCTCTATGGCTGGGACGATCTCATCTTCACGCACCTTTCGGCGCGAGTACCCGGGCCCGAGCATCATTTCCTGATCAATCCCTATGACATGATGTTCGATGAGATCACGGCTTCGAGCCTGGTCAAGATCGACGTCGACGGGCAGCCGGTGCTGCCGACTTCGCATCCGGTAAATCCCGCGGGCTTCACGATCCATTCGGCACTGCACATGAATTGCGAGGCCGCGCATGCGGTGATGCATTTGCACACGCCCGCTGGCCAGGCCGTCAGCGCGATGAAGGAAGGCCTCCTGCCTCATACCCAGACGGGGATGATCGCCAGCTCGGACGTGGCCTATCACGAGTATGAAGGCATCGCCACCGACCTCGAGGAGCGCGAGCGACTGGTGGAGGACATGGGCGACAAGCATGTCATGATCCTGCGCAATCACGGCACGCTGGCGATCGGCAAGACCGTGGGCGAATGCTTCCTGCGGCTCTATTTCGTCGAGCGCGCCTGCGATGCGCAGGTCAAGATGCTCTCTGCCGGGCGCGACTATCTCTACAATCCGCCGCAAGGCACGCCTGAGAAGGTCAAGGCGCAAACCCCGCCCGAGGGTATGGGAATGATCGCCAATGGCCTTGCCTGGCCAGCGCTGCTGCGCAAGCTCGACAGGATTGATCCCAGCTTCCGCAATTGATTTTCGGGTGGCGCCCCTCGCGCCGCCGCTTACCCTGGACGACCAACTCGAATATCGAGACTCGATGGCAAAGCCGGACGATTCAAGACCCGCTTATGTGATCAAGGCCGAAGAGCTGGCAGCGGTAAACTATTTGCCAGACGACCACCCGCGCCCCGCGGCAGTCGAATGGATCAATCGCGGCACCGATCAGCAATTGCGCCCCACGACGCGCGATATGCTGTTGCGGACCTTGTTCCAGCCGGTCGAGACGCCGAGCGTCGCAAAGCTGCACGAGACTTCGGGGTTGAGGGTGATCTTTCGCCGCGAAGCCGAGCGAGAAGCATTTGCGGCGGCTTTCGAGGAAGCGCGCGCCAGCGAACAATCCGTGCGCGAACACGTGGTGACTGCCTTGTTCGAAAGTCTCGAACAGGCCGAAGCGGCGATCGGAGGCTTGCATGAAGCTGGTGTCTCGCCAGATGCTATTTCGCTGCTGGGTCGGGCGAACCACTTCAGCGACCCCAAGTCCGAATGGCCCGAAGGCCATAGCGTGCTGAGCGTTACCGGAATCGTGGCGGGGAGCGGCGTGGCCGGCGCACTGTTCGGCCTTGCTGTCCTGCTGGTGCCCGGTGTTGGTCCAGTAGCAGCGGCGGGTGCGATCGCCACATCGGCACTGTCGTCTGTGGCGTCGGTCAGCGGCGTGATCGGCGCGACCGGCGGAGCGATCGCGAAGATGCTGACCGACCATGACGTCGACGGCGTCTCGGCCGAATATTACGGTCGCCAGATCAAGCGTGGCAAGCTGCTGCTTTCGGTCGATACGCGTGTCGCCGGGGTCGAGCGCGAGCAGGCACTGGCGCTGCTACAGCAATACGGTGGGCACAGCACGCAAGTCGGCTAACCGCGCGCTTTTCCGCAGGCCGGCGTGCCGCATCCACAGCTGAAGGAAGGGCCCCCATTGCGGGCTGCCCGCGCGCTTCCCATATTCCCTGAAAGGCTCAGCCCCAATGGCGGCCGCGGATGATTATGACTCAACAATTCCCCCTTCTCCCCTTGCGCGACATCGTCGTTTTCCCCGGCATGGTGGTTCCGCTCTTCGTCGGGCGCGACAAATCGGTCGCGGCGCTCGAAGTTGCGATGGAAGCGAGCAAGGACATTTTCCTCCTCGCGCAGCTTGAGCCCGGCTGCGACGATCCCGGCCGCGACGATCTCTACGACATCGGCGTCGTGGCGCAGGTGCTCCAGCTGCTGAAGCTGCCTGACGGCACGGTTCGCGTACTGGTGGAAGGCAAGTCGCGCGCGCGGCTTACCGGTCTCAATGTCGAGGCGAACCATGTCATGGCCGAGGTCGAACTGATCGAAGGCGAGACCGTTTCGGGCAGTGAAGTGACTGCGCTGATGCGGCAGGTGGTCGAACAGTTTGGCGAATATGCCAAGCTCAACAAGAAACTGGGTGACGATGCAGCGACCGATGTGAGCGATGTCGACGATGCCGGCGAACTGGCGGACACGATCGCTGCGGGGATCAGCGCCAAGGTTGCCGACAAGCAGGCCTTGCTGACCGAACCCAATCCGCTGAAGCGGCTCGAAATGGTTATGTCCTTCATGGAAGGCGAGCTGTCGGTGCTGCAGGTCGAGCGCAAGATCCGCGGCCGCGTGAAGCGCCAGATGGAGAAGACCCAGCGCGAATATTACCTCAACGAACAGCTCAAGGCGATCCAGAGCGAGCTGGGCGGTGGCGATGGCGAGGAAGGCGATGAAATCGCCGAACTGACCGAGAAGATCGAGAAGACCAAGCTGTCGAAGGAAGCCCGTGCGAAGGCGCAGGCCGAACTCAAGAAGCTCAAGAGCATGCAGCCGATGAGTGCTGAGGCGACAGTCATCCGCAACTATCTCGATGTGCTGCTGGGCCTGCCCTGGGGCAAGAAGAGCCGCCTCAAGAAGGACATCAGCCTGGCGCAGGAGATTCTCGACGCCGATCACTATGGCCTGGAGAAGGTCAAGGACCGGATCATCGAGTATCTGGCTGTGCAGGCGCGCACGAACAAGCTCAAGGGCCCGATCCTGTGCCTTGTCGGCCCTCCGGGCGTAGGCAAGACCTCGCTCGGCAAGTCGATCGCCAAGGCGACCGGGCGCCAGTTCGTCCGCCAAAGCCTCGGCGGTGTGCGCGACGAGGCCGAGATCCGCGGCCATCGCCGCACCTATATCGGCTCGCTGCCGGGCAAGATCGTAACCAACCTTCGCAAGGCTGGTGCGTCGAACCCGCTGTTCCTGCTCGACGAGATCGACAAGCTGGGCCAGGATTTCCGCGGCGATCCAGCTTCGGCGCTGCTGGAAGTGCTCGACCCCGAACAGAACAGCAAGTTCCAGGACCACTACCTGGAACTCGACCTCGACCTGTCGGATGTCATGTTCGTGACCACTGCGAACAGCCTCAATCTGCCGCAGCCGCTGCTCGATCGGATGGAGATCATCCGGCTTGAAGGCTACACAGAGGATGAGAAGGTCGAGATCGCCAGGCGCCACCTGGTACCCAAGCAGGTCAAGGCGCACGGGCTGAAGAATGGCGAATTCGAACTCACCGATGACGGCTTGCGCGACCTGATCCGGTACTACACCCGCGAAGCAGGCGTGCGTACTCTGGAGCGCGAGATTGCGCGGCTTTGCCGCAAGAGCCTGCGCCAGATTCTCGAAGGCAAGGCGCAGGGCGTGATCATCACCCCGGAAAACCTCGGGGACTTCGCGGGCGTGCGCAAGTTCAAGCACGGCGTTTCGGAAGTCGAGCCGCAGGTCGGTGCTGTAACCGGCCTGGCCTGGACCTCGGTCGGCGGCGAGTTGCTGACGATCGAAAGCGTGACGACGCCGGGCAAGGGCGAGATCAAGTCGACCGGCAAGCTGGGCGATGTGATGAGCGAAAGCATCGCGGCGGCATTCAGCTTCGTGAAGGCGCGGGCGCCCGCCTATGGCATCAAACCCTCGCTGTTCCATCGCCGCAATATCCACATCCACCTGCCCGAGGGCGCAGTGCCCAAGGACGGGCCGAGCGCGGGCATCGGCATGGTCACTTCGATCGTGTCGGCGCTCACCGGGATCGCAGTGCGCCCCGATGTCGCGATGACCGGCGAGGTCACGCTGCGCGGGCGCGTGCTGGCGATCGGCGGGTTGAAGGAAAAGCTGCTCGCTGCGCTGCGCGGGGGCATCAAGACGGTGCTGATCCCCGAAGAGAACGTGAAGGACCTGGCCGAAATTCCCGACAATGTGAAGGAAGGACTGGAGATCATCCCGGTTAGCCATGTCGACGAAGTGCTCGAGCGTGCCCTGACCGAACGGCTCGAGCCGATTGAGTGGAGCGAGGCCGACGATCTGGCGAGCCAGCCGAGCGTGGCCGGTCCGGGCGGCGAGGGCGTGCCCACCGCGCACTGATGCGACCACGGCAATGGTGCAGCGCAGCGACTCGGAGCTGCGCTGCACCCCCGCGCTGCCGCTACGGCATGGTTAATCCCCGAACGTTCTTAAGCCGTTCCTGACGCTTCAGCGGAATCGGTCCGGGATTCCCCGAAAACGGCGCTTTTTGGGCCGATTTGCCTTTGACAGCGCCGCCAAAAACGTCTCAACTTGCGCGCTTCGTGGCGGCGTCCCGCCAATCAAAAAATCCACCGTTGAGTTAAAGGGATTTTCCATAATGAATAAAAACGATCTGATCAGCGCGGTCGCTGACGCCAGCGGCCTGTCAAAGAGCGATGCTTCGAGCGCGGTTGAGGGCGTGTTCGATACCATCACCAAGGCACTGTCTAATGGCGACGAAGTGCGGCTGGTCGGTTTCGGTACTTTCTCTGTTGCCAAGCGCAAGGCTTCGACGGGGCGCAACCCCCGCACCGGCGAGCCGATGACGATCAAGGCATCGAACCAGCCCAAGTTCAAGGCAGGCAAGGGCCTGAAGGATTCGGTCAACTAAGGCTGATTGGCGAGCCCTGGCGCCTTTGCGCGGGCTCACAAAAAGAAACCCCGCCGGCAGCTTGCTGGCGGGGTTTTCCTTTGTCCTTGGCAGGGGGACGCCGGTTCAGCTTCCCAGCTTGACCAGCGCGGTTGGCGCGCTCTTCGTGCGCTGGCTGATCTTCCATTCGAGCCGCGACCGGCCCGAAGCTTCTGCCGGGCCTTCATCAGTGTTGTTGGCCAGGATGCGCCCGTTGGTGACGATGGCGAAGGTGCCGTCCATCATAGGGATATCCGGCATGTCGCCTTCTTCGCCGCCATTCTCCTTCATAGCGCCCATGGCAGCGAGTCCGGCCATCCCGCCGCCGATGGCGGCCATCGGGTAGGAGTCATCCTGAGCGGCGAAGCCCGGTGCATTCACGCGAACGACATCTGCGTCGCGCAGGATCACCTGCACGAAGACATTGGCGGCGGGAAAATCCTCGATCACGGGGAACATGAAATCGTGGCTGAGGCGGCCGCTGGACGAATAGGAGACGTCGAACAAACCGTCGTCCCTGTGCTCTACTCGCTCCCATCCCTTGTGGCGAAGCAGCAGCTTGCGCATTTCTTCGACCGCGTCAGGATCGGTCGGATCGATGCCGCCCATCAGCTTGGCCATCTTCTGGGCCTCTTTCTTTGCCGATTCGGCCCGCTCAGCCGCCCCCGCTTCCCATTCGGCGCGCTGCTCGGCGATTTCTTCTGCGGTACATTCCCGTTCGCTGTATTCGTCGTCATAGCAGGTCGAGGCTTCGAACTCTTCTACGCCAGCGCCCATCTGCGCCAGCTTGCTGAGGCCAAGGAAGAAGATCTCGCCCTCATAGGTGAACTGGAATCTTCCATCACGGTCCAGCACCAGCTCGGACGCGAATTTGCCCGGGCTCACGAGGCATCCGGTCAGGAGCAGTGAAAGCGCGGCGAGCGTTGCCGTTGCTGCGGCGCGAATGCGGGTGGGAGCAGTCATGGTTCTGTCCTCTCCATCTGGATCAAATCGGGCGGGTTGCCACGGCATAAAGCGCAATGGCTGCGGCATTGCTGACATTGAGGCTTTCAACCGCGCGGGTAATGGGCAATTTGGCCAAGGCATCGCAATGCGCCTCGATATTCAGGCGCATCCCTGCGCCTTCTGCGCCCAGCACCAGCGCGACCGGCCCCGTCGGCAGGGCTTCGGCAAGCGTCGCTTCGGCATGGCCGGTCAGCCCGATGCGCCAATATCCGGCCTCCGCCATCTCCTCGAGCGCGCGCGAAAGGTTCACCACGCGCACCCACGGCACCACCTCGAGCGCGCCGGACGCAGACTTTGCGACCACGCCCGATTCGGGCGGGGCGTGGCGGTCTTGCGTCACGATCGCTGCCGCGCCGAAAGCGGCGGCCGAACGCAGGATCGCGCCGACATTGTGCGGATCGGTTACCTGGTCGAGGACGACGAGCGGGCGCGCCGCGTCCCCGTCCATCACTTCATCGAGGAATACATCCTCGAGCGCCGCACATTCGAGCACCAGCCCCTGGTGCGGCGCATCGCGTGCCACCAGCCGGGCAAGGTCGGCCGCATCGGCATATTCGACCGGGAAATCGGCAGGCAATTCGCCGTCGAGCGAACCGATCCCTTCGCGAGTCGCCCACAGCTTGCGGTGCTGGCGCGCCGGATTCTTGAGTGCGGCTTCGACCGCATGGCGGCCCCACAGCCGCACGCTGCCGGTGGAGGCGCGGCCCGAACCGCGTCCGCCCTTCATCCGTCCTGCTCGCCCTTTGAGCGCGCGCTTGCGCTCTCCCTTGGCCATCATCGATCTCCGCAAAGTGCTGTCTCGCGCGCCCCCCTGCCAGCAGCACCATTGACAGGCAAGCGTCGCTTCGCCAAAGGGGCGCCTCTCGGCAAACGGGGCCGCCTGCGCGGCTCTCAATTTTCCGCCAGAATGGTGTGGACAGGTGGCCGAGTGGTTAAAGGCAGCAGACTGTAAATCTGCCCGTGCAAGCGTACGCTGGTTCGAATCCAGCCCTGTCCACCACCGCCCTATCTCAGAACATCCCCGAAAAGCCCTAGAAATCCCAGAAAACCAAGGGTATTCTGCCTTCCGATGGCCGCCCCTGTTCGCTGTTATTTGCCTGCAACCGGCAGTGAGTGTGGGGAAGGTGTGGGGAAGGAAGTAGGCTTCCCCACACTGCGGCTCTCTCAATTGGCCTCCAGAAATGTGGGGAACGAGAATGGGCAAACTTACAGCAGTGGCGGTCAAGGCTGCCTTGGCGAATCCGGGCACCTATCAGGACGGCGACGGTCTTTTTCTGAAAGTTGGAAAAACTGGTGCGGCTTCCTGGCTTTTGCGACTCCAGCGCGATGGTAAACGACAGGATATTGGTCTGGGTAGTGCAAAGCTGGTTACGCTGGCCGAAGCGCGTGCGAAGGCTGCTGAACTCCGCAAGGCCGTAAAGGTCGAAAAGCGCGATGTGCTGACCGAGCGCAAAGACGAGGAAGCTGCCAAAGTCACCTTCCGCGAAGCTGCCACCCAATATCATTCGGAGAACGAGGCAGGCTGGAAAAGCGACGTCTACGGTCGCCAGTGGCTGGCCAGTCTGGAAAACTACGCCTTTCCCAAACTGGGCGACATGACGACCGGCGGGATCACCGCTGCCGACATCATCACGGTCCTGACTCCGATCTGGCAGGAAATCCCCGAAACAGCTCGCCAGGTACGCAACCGGATTTGCGCAGTGCTCGACTTCTCCCACGCAAAGGGATGGCGCTCTACGGAGGCTCCATCGGGCAATAGCAGCCTGAAAGCGGGGCGAGGGCTGCCTCGACAGGTCAAGAAGCCGGTAAATCGCAAGGCGATGCCATATGTCGCCGTTCCACCGTTCCTGACCGCGCTGCGCCGCAAGCCATCTTACTCGCGTCTCGCGCTTGACCTCCTCATTCTGACGGGTGTTCGCTCTCAGGAAGTGCGGCTCGCGAAATGGGAAGAATTCGATCTGGCCCAGCGCCTTTGGACAATCCCCGCCGAGCATATGAAGCGCAGCAGGGCGCACATCGTGCCGCTGTCAGAAGCGGCCTTGGCGGTGCTTGTGAAGGCAGAAGCAATGCAGATGGAGGGTGCCGAAGTGGTTTTCCCCGGCATGACCGGCAAGGCGATGTCCAACATGACACTGCTCAAGGTCATGCGCGACATGCAGGAGCCGTTCCACGTCCACGGTTTCCGCTCCAGCTTCACCGATTGGGCCGCGAACGAGGGCTTCCCCAATGCGGTTGTCGAAGCTGCACTGGCGCACAAGACGCCTGACGCAGTGCAGGCCGCCTATCGCCGCACGACCTATCTCGGCACGCCGGACAATCCAGGTGCACGGGTCGAATTGATGGAAGCATGGGGCAGTTATTGTACTGGGACGAGTTCCCCGAAGCCGTAAAATCGCCAGTCACTCGTGCGCGCCCACATCAAGCTCGGATGACCGCTTTTGGCAAGGTCGGTTGCGGATCTTTTCAACCGGGATTGGGGGTGAAAGCGGACAATATCTGTTCGACCGCACGCAGATCACACAAACTGGTACCGACGAAGCCAGCGCTCCTTCCTACGACGGTCTCTGCAAAAACGAGGATCGGAAATTGGTCACGACCCTTCGTAAGTCCGAGGCTGCCGCGTAGGCTGCCGGGACGACCAGCAGCGTCAGGAAAGTCGAAGTGGCCAGCCCGCCGATGATGATGAAGCCCATAGCATTGCGCCACTCCGCCGCATCTGACTGCGCCAGCGCTACTGGCAGCATCCCGAATACGGCAGCAAGCGCGGTCATGAGGACGGGTCGTAAGCGTTCTGGCGCGGCGTCGCGCATTGCAGAAGCCGCATCCTTACCAGCTTCGCAATACTGATTGGCGAGATCGACCAGCAAGATACCGTTTTTCATCACGATCCCCATCAGAGCGATCATGCCGATCTGCGCGAACAGGCTCATTTCCTGGCCCGCCGCCCACATCAGGAAGTAGGCGCCGGAGAACGACAGTGGTGCCGTAAGCATGATGATGATGGGCTGCCCGAAGCTGTTGAACTGGCTGGCGAGTACAATGTAGAGCGCGACGATTGCGAGTGCGAATGCAAAGATAATGGCCTCGCTGGTTTCGGCGAGGCGACGGGCAGTGCCTTCCATTCGTGTCGCCAAGCCGGCAGGTGGCGGATTGGCAGCGAGCAACTTCTCCACATCGGCAACGGCAACGCTCAGCGCGACACCGGGAGCCGTATCGGCGAGCACTGAAATCTGGCGCGAGCGATCGATGCGCTCGATTTCAGCAGCGCTCATTGCAACGTCAACATCGGCAATGGCAGCAAGATCGACCAGAGTGCCCTGTCCGGTCCTGAGCGGAAGTGCCTCGACATCGCCAAGCCCCTGTCGTCCACTTTCCTCCAAGCGGACGCGAATATCATAACGACGTCCATCAGCCTCGAATGTGCCCGCATCGCTTCCGCCAACCAGCGTTCGCGATGCGGCGGCCAGGCTGCGCGCCGAAATCCCGAGATCGGCGGCCCGGTCACGGTCGAGGACGATTTGCAGTTCCGGCCTGCCGCCTTCGTAAGACGAGCGTACATCGACAAATTCGGACCGTGCGGCAAGCATGTCTTCCAACGACCGCGCGTACTCGTTGATGGCTGCGGTGTCCGGTCCGGTTATGATCAATTCAATTGCAGTCTGTCCGACCCCGGCGCCCGATACCCATGGAACTTCCTGCATGGACACCTCCCGTGCGGCCGGAACATCTCCCAGTATCTCGTTCCGCGCGAAGGTCATCACGTCGTCCTGCGTCGCCTCGCGCGACCGCTTGGGGCTCAGCCCGATATAGACATCCAGCTCGTTGATCTTCGGATTGGTTCCGCTGCCTGCACTCACGAAAACGAGTTCGACCTCCGGATTCTCGCGCAGCGAGGAATCGACCTGCTCTGCCGCCTTCTTCGCCTCGGAAACCCCTGTCCCCTGAGGAAGCTTGACCGTCGCAAGGAATTCGGATCGGTCCGTGGTGGACATGAATGTGCTTGGAACGAGCGCGGCAAAAAATCCGCCGATCAGCACGCTGGCGAGCGCGCCCCCAAGCACGAGATAACGGCGGTCGATCGCCCAGGACACCAGCCTTTCGTAGCGTTGACGCATCCCGATATGGAACCGTTCAATGCGTCCGAGCCAGCCACTTTCCGCATGTTCGGGGCGCAGCAACCTTGCCGATAGTGCTGGTGTGAGCGTGAATGCGACCAGCATCGAAACGCTGACCGAAAAGACGATTGCCAGACCGTATTGAAAGAAGAAACGACCAACAATTCCTTCCATGAAGGCGATCGGCACAAACACCGCCAGCGTCGCGAATGTGCCAGCCAGCACAGCCAAGGCCACTCGTCTGGTTGCAGTGTGGGCGGCTTCGGTCGCATCTTCCCCTTCATCGACGTCGTTCTGGACCGCCTCGACCACGACGATGGCATCGTCGACCAACAACCCGATAGCGACTGTCAGCGCCAGCAACGTGACCATGTTAACGGTAAAATCGAAAGCCGCGAAGGCAACAAAGGTTGCGACAATCGAGGTCGGAATGGCGAGCAGCACGATCACCGTTGCGCGCCAGCTAAGGAGAAACAGGAATGTCACTGCCACCACCAGCACCACGGCAATGAATAGGTCGAACAGCACGTCGCCGATGGCCTGTTCAATGAAGCGGGACGTGTCGCGAGCGATGATGAAATTGACGCCCTCGGGAGCGGTGGTCCGGATGCTTTCGATTTCCGCGCGGATCTGTTCTGCCACAGCGACCGTGTTCTCGCCGCTTTGCTTGCGGACTTCGAGAACAACGCCCGGTTCCCCATCGAGCTGGGCATAGCTCTCCTCGTCCTCAATGGAGTCCTCGACCCGCCCTACCTCGCCGATCCGAACAGTCTGTCCATTGGGCCGGTAAAGGATCGGTATTGCGGCAAATTCCGCCGCCGTTCGTGCTTCGGCAAGGGTGCGGATGCCGAACTGGCGCGTACGCCCCTCGGTAACCAGGCGCCCGCCCGGCAGCTCAGCATTCTCGCGTTGGATCGCGCCGAGCACATCGTCTGCCGTTACTCCGCGCGCGCGCATCGCAGCGGCATCGAGCCATATGCGCATTTCGCGTTCTCGCCCGCCAACCAGATCGACCGAACCGACGCCGGGCACGCGCTGCAATCGCTCTTTCACCTCCTCATCTGCAAAAGTGGTCAGGTCGCGGATTGGCATGTCGCCTGACAGGAGAACCGAAAGGATCGGCGCGGCATCGGGATCAACCTTCTCGATGACCGGCGGTTCGGAATCGTCCGGCAGATCGGCCGCGAGCCGCGACATCTTGTCGCGTACTTCCTGCGCCTTGAGATCGGCGTCCTCCTCCAGCTCGAACTCGAGGTTGACGATGCTTACACCCTCGGCGCTAATCGATCGCATCTGGCGCAAGCCAGCGATCGTATTGAGCTGTTCCTCTATGACGTCGGTGACTTCGGTTTCCATGGTGCCCGGCGAAGCGCCAGGCAGAGCGGTTGTTACAGAGACGTATGGAAATTCTACCTCAGGAAAGAGGTCGACCCCGAGCCGGTTGAACGAGACCAAGCCAAGTACGACGAGCGAAGCGATCAGCATCGTCGCGAATACCGGTCGCCGGATCGAAACGTCTGCAAGCCACATATCAGCTCGCGCCGCGGGTTCTGCGTGATTTGACCGGCTCGTCATTCCGCAGTGTGGCCGGAGGATTGAGAATAACCTCGTCGCCCGGTTCCAGCCCTGAGCGGATACGCACCCGATCGAGATCGATACTATCGAACGCCACTTCCCGGCGCTGTGCCTTTCCGCTTACGACCACGAAGACGTAGGCTGCAGCACTGTCGCCGAGTATTGCCAAGCGGGGCAAAACGATGGCTTGCACTGGCGGCACCGAGATCTCGGCTCTGACTGCCAGCCCTGAACTGATGCGGTAATCGGGATTGTCGATCGGCAGCCGCAGTTCGACCATCCGGCTTTCAGGATCGACCCGGTCGTTGATGATGTACACGGTACTGTCGAATGGCTGCTCGAATCCTTCAATGTAGACCCGCGCTGGCATGTTGCGTCGAAACGCGTCGACATATTCCTGCGGCGCGTTGACGATGGCGGCAACGATCCCGAGCTCTTGCAATTCCAGCGCGGCTGATTGCCCCCCCATCGAAAAGCGATTGTTCAGGTATACGCCTTCATCGACCATCCGCGCGGTTACTACCCCATCGTATGGCGCGCGCGTGATTGTGTCGGCCAATGCCTGCTGTGCGGTGCCGAGGGCCGCCTGAGCCTGTGCCTTCTGCGCTCGCGCTACAGCCAGTTCCGTCTCGGCTGCGTCAACCTGGGCTTTCGAAACGAAACCCCTTGGGGCAAGGGCCATAACGCGTTCGTAACGCCTTTCGGCCTCAATCGCTTGCGCACTTGTCAGATCGACTGCTGCCTGTGCTTCAACTACGCGTCGCTGATAATCGGCCTGGCGGATACGAAAAAGCGGTTGTCCGCGAGAAACCCTGTCGCCGACCTTGACGAAAATTCGTTCCACCGGCCCTTCGGTCAGCGCACCGATTGCACTGCGCTGTTTGGCTGCAATCGTTCCGAATGCCTTAACTGGTTCAGCGAGCGGTTGGGATTCGACCATTGCCGTCGTAACTTCGCGTGGCCCTGCCTGAGCGTCTGGCGCGGTCTCATCCCCCTCAGTTTCGCCTGAACAGCCAGCCAGCGTCAGCGCAAACACAGCCAACCCTCCAAGAGCTATGCGCGCTAGCATATGTAGGCACCTCGGCCGCTGGCGAGCAGCTTGCCATCGGGCCCGGTGACACTGGTCTCGGCAACCGAGAATTGTCTCCCGGCCTTTACCACCTGACCAGTCGCGATCAGCGGTCCAGAGGTTGCTGGTCGATGATAATCGACCCTCAGATCAGCGGTCGCCTTCGCAGTCACACCGTGCGCAAGCAGGGTATAAAGCCCTGTGAGGTCGATCAATGACGCGAGAACCCCTCCATGAGCCGAACCAATCATCGGGTTGGAAACAATCTCGTCACGCCAGGGCATTTCGATCACGAGTTGATCACGCGAACCGGACCGAATCTTTAGGTCAAGCCATCGGTGAAACGGGGCAATCCGCAACAGTTCATCGAGGCGCTCACGATCAATCGGGGTATCATTCTGATTCATGAAATCGGCCCTTCGGGGCCGTGCTGGCGCATCAGGAAATTGACGATAGCAATCGAGAAGGCATCATTCGCATCACCCACCACCATATGGGTGGCATCGGCGATGTCGGTGTATTCCATGTGCGGAACGAGACCGCGCAGATGTGTCACTGTGTCTTCGGAAACCAGATCACTCGATCCGCCGCGAATGAGGTGAAGCGGCAGGGAAAGCCGACTTGCCGCATCGCTCAGCATATCGAACTGCCGTTCCTGATGGGTCTGATCGCTCCGCTTAGCGGTCATGATGTTGCGGATGAACGCAGGGTCCCAATGCCAATAGTAGCGGCCATCTCCCTTCTGTCGCAAATAGCGGCGCAGTCCTTCGCCTGCACCGCGTTTCTTGCGATGGGGCATGTAGCGGGCGATAATTTCTGCCGCCTCTTGAGGTGAAGAAAAGCCCCGGTCGACATGTTCTTCCATGAAGCCCACTACGCGCATCACGCCGCCCGCCTCCATGCGCGGAGCAATGTCAACAAGGGTTAGCGATGCAAAGCTTTCGGGGGCGAGGCATCCTTCGGCAATAATTCCGGAAAGCCCGCCAAGAGAGGCACCCACGAGGGCTGGCTTGCGATCTAGCTTCGAAGCGATAGCAACAAGATCGGAGGCGAAGTCACGCATTTCGTATGCTCCGCTACGAGACCAATCGCTATCGCCATGACCGCGCATATCAATGGCAATCGCGCGGTAGCCAGCCCTGGCCAGATCACCAGTTACCCGCTTCCACGCGCGGCGTGTCTGGCCGCCACCATGAGCGAGCAGGACCGGCATGGCGCTGTCGTCACCGACCACTTCTGCGGCAAGGGAAATTCCTCCCGATCCCTCGATTTTGGTGGTCACGCTTTCCATATCGCAAACCACTATATTGTAAATTGCCTTACAGTAAATGACTTTATCTAAATCGGTGCTGTGTTAAGGTGCTCTGCATGGCAACCAAGCTCCACAATGATGCCGACGAAAAGGCAGCAGCCTTCCTAACCGATCAAGACCGATTGGTTTTTCTCTTGGAAGAGCTGACAAGACGATTGCGTCGCACCTTCGACACCTCAGTCGAACAGTTTGGCCTCACCCGTACCCAGTGGCGTGCATTGGCCTATCTCTATCGCACACCCGGCATGACCCAGACCGAACTGGCCGGGCAACTGGAACTTGAGCGGGCAAGCATCGGGCAAGCGATCGACCGGCTAGAACATCTGGGCTTGGTCGAGCGGCGCAGCGCCAAGAATGACCGGCGCGTGTGGCAGGTGCACCTCCAGCCCGCTGCAATCGACTTGCTTCCGAAAATGAGGATCGAAGCAGATCAGGTCTATGCGCGCTTGCTTGAGGGGATAAAGGGCGAGGACTTGGAAGCATTCAATTCTACCTTGGCCACAATGCAGCACAATTTGGGCGATGCCTAGCGGGAGGGATGGTCCCCCGAAGAGAATGTTACATGGCCAGCTGGATTTGACGCCATCCCCGAGAAGCGGTGGCAATTTTGCTGCTTGGCCAGTTATGTCCGCAACTAGGGTCGTCAGCTGAACGTCCGTTCCGGATTGGCGAGGGATAAAGCGGTCGCGCTATGGAGCCAACTTGATAGTACAATTGACAGGTTGCTCAGTCTTCAACGCTCGCTCATGACAGCGTGCCAAGGCTTCTCGGTTTGCGCTCAGGATGAGCTGCGCTGTAGCCAGTTCCTCCCAAGCTTTTGGATTCTGTGACCGGATCAACCGAATGCCCGCTTCTACGATAGTCGGCTCGCCAACAGCCTTGCGAGCCATCCATTCTGGCCAATGCCAAGATTCGGGCATGGCCCGCGCGATGGTGCCGGGCAGGATCGACCAAAGCAGCATACCGGCAGCCAACCCGATACCCGCAAAGCGCCAGGTCTGCCGCTTCTGCTCGGCCTCGGTGCGGACGCGCCCGACAATTGCGGTGAGCTGAGCGGTTGCAAAATCCAGGTCTTTGCGGCCCTGCCGGAACAGGTCGCTTGCATCGCGCAGCATGTCGAGCGAGGCGCGCTTGATCTGGACTGCAATGTCTTCCGGCGTCAGCTCGATGGCAGGCTTGCTGCCGATTGCGGTCAACCTCTTGGAGACATGTGCCAGCTGATCGGCCATCTGGCCGAGCGTCGCGGTGTAGTCCGGGATAACGATGTCGGCGCGCTCCCTGGCCATGTTCTGGACCGTATGGCGCACCATCGCCATTTCGCCTTCGAGACGGGCAAAGGCTTCCGTTGCCGGATCGGATTCTTGCACAGCTTCCGGCTCAGGCTGCGGCGCGGACGCTTCCTCGACTTCGAGGTCCAGCTGCACTTCTTCGATGTGGTCGTCGTCCATGTCGTTTCTCCTAAATGCCTATATCGAAAGCGCGGGTGCGTTCGCGGGTGCGTTCGCGGGTGAGGGACAGGGTGAGTTCCTTGGCGATGCTGCGTTCGGGCTTTGGATCGATGCCCAGTTCGCGGGTCTTGCCGCGCAACAGCCCCTCGACCTGCGGATCGCGTTCAAGCGACTTCGCCAGCTCGGTCAGCTTGGCTGACACGCGTGCTGCGCCTGCACGGTCGCCTTGCTGCTCAAGCTGCTTGCGTGCCGAGCTCAGCCCCTTCCAGTCGCTGACAAAGCGCTCTGATCGCAACGCCGGATCGGTGCGCACTGCGGCCTCTTGGCCCATGGCGCGCATGGCCTCCTGGCTGCGCCCGCCAGCGGCTGCTGCAATCAGCTCAGGACGCCGCTCCAGCGCCTTGGCGAGATCGGCGGCGGCATGGGGGCGGATCGCTTCGAGCGCCTTTCCTGCCTTCTCCAGCGCATCCTTCTGGTGCGGGAGTACGGGCAAGCCCTGGGCCTGCATCGTGCCGATATCAGCAAGCGCGCGGGCGTAGCGTTCGACCGCGCGGAGCTGGTCGTTTTGCGTGTTGGTTTGTGCCGGAAGCGGCTCAAGTGATCGGGCCTGCGGTCGGAAGTTTCCGAAGATCGATTTCGCCTTTTCCGGAACCTGCCGGACCGCCTCAATGATCCGCTCACGGAAACTGATTCCACGCAGTTCGGCGAAAGCCTGTTCGGGTTTGTAGTCGCCTGCCATATCCTTCCCGCGCTCGCGGCTGAGCGTGCGAACAAGCTTCGACTGATCGGCAAAATCGTCGCGTCCATAGTGCAGCGCCAGCCCCGCGCGATGGCGTGACATGGCGACATAGGCGGAATGGCTGTCCATGCCGGGAGTGGCGAGCACATGGGCACAGTCTACGGTCATGCCCTGCGCCTTGTGGATCGTGGCTGCGTAGCCATGATCGATGTGGGCATAATCTTTCGTGTCGAGGGCGACCTCGCGGCCATCGTCGGTGCGCACGGCCATGCGTTGCGTACCTGCCTTTGCGACCGTGCCCAGCGTCCCGTTCTTGACCCCAAGCCCGCGTTCGTTGCGAAGGAAGATAATGCGGTCGCCCGATGCAAACTGGCGTTCGCCGCGTGCTGCTTTGATCGTGGCATCGGCACCCAGTGCGCCAGCCCCGCGCATCTTCCCGCGCGCCATCTGGTTCAGCTCGCGCACCTCATCATTGGTGTGGGTGAGAATGATCCGGCTGTCGTCTGGGCTGCCTTGCCGTTCCCGATCCCAGCGCTCGATCAGTACGGTTCGCGCGGCTTCGCGGGTGTCGGCGGCATGGACCATTCCGCGTTCTTCGTAGGTGCGGATTGCTTCGCCGGTTCTGTCCGTAGCGAGGTGCCTGGTCGCATCCTGCTGCCATGCGGAAAGCTGGCGGCGAACCTCGCTGATTTCGACCCCGCCGTGGCGCTCGTGGATCGCACGGAAGGCCGCGCCTGCCTCGATGGCCTGAAGCTGCTGCTGGTCGCCAACCAGAACAACCTTCGCTCCGGCCTTGGCGGCATGGGACAGCACGCGCTCCATCTGGCGCGTGCCGACCATGCCCGCTTCGTCGATGACGAGCACATCCTTGGGAGTCAGCTGTTCGCGTCCCTTGCCCCATTGATGCTCAAGGCTGGCGATGGTGCGCGATGCGATACCGGAGCCGTTCTCCAAGCCTTCGGCGGCAATGCCGGACAGCGCTGCGCCACGCACAGTGCAGCCCGCGCTTTTCCATGCCTCGCGGGCTACGCCCAGCATCGTGCTTTTGCCGGTCCCGGCGTAGCCAATGACAACCGCAAGTCCGCCTTTCGTCGTCACATGCTCGAACGCTGATTTCTGCTCGCCTGAAAGAACCAGACCGCGCTTCGCCGCACTGGCAAAAGCAGCGTTTCGCTGCACATCATTGACGCCATGCTTGGCGCGCTGCGCCATCGCGTCGGCGGCACGATGCAAGCGCTGTTCGGTCTCGATCATCGCCCGCGAAGTGAACCGATCCTGCCCGCGTCCGTCCTTACCAAGGGCGATCATGTCAGGCGATGCGCGCAGGGCATTGTAGGCAGCGTCGAACTGGTCCTTGCCGTCGCTGTGCCGATGGACGAATGCGGCAAGATCGCGCTTGGTAAACGTGGCTTGCTGGTGCGTGATCGCATCCAGCGCCAGCGCCGGGTTGGCAATAATCCGCTCACCATTGCGCTGGGCGATGGCGCGGTGTTCCTCGATCCGCTCGGCTTCCAGCCCGCGCCCGCCAATGCGCGAGGCTGCGGGACCGATCTTGTCCTGCGGTTCAAGCGCAATGCCCTGCGCTTCCAGGCTGCGGTGATCGATCCGTGCATCGATATCGCGTTCTGCGAGGGCGCGATTGACATGATCGGCCCAGCGCTCACGCCACTGCTCGATCAGCGCGGTCTTGTTCCAGTCGCGGACCTTTGCGCCAAAGCCGTCCTTGGTGACTTCCCGCATCGTCAGCATGACATGCGCGTGCGGTTTAGCCTTGCCGTCTTCGCCGATATCCCAATGGACATTGAGATCGGCGATCATCCCCTTCTCGACGAACTCGGCTTTCACGAACTCGCGCGCCAGCTTGATGTTGTCTTTCTTCGAAAGCTCGCGGGGCAGGGCGAACTCGACCTCGCGGGCAAGCTGGGCATCCCTGCGCTTCTCGGCGGCCTCGACCGCGTTCCACAGCGTAGCTCGGTCGGCGAAGGCTTCGGGCGCGCTTTTGGGCAGCATCACTTCGGAATGAAGAACGCCTGCCTTGTTGGTGAAATCGTGATCGCGGTCGATGCGTTCGTCGTGCAGTCGCTCGCCTGCACGATAGGCCGCCGCCGCAACGGCACTGCGTCCGCTCGACCTTCCGATGACCTTTGCGCTGAAGTGAAAGATTGCCATGTCGGCAATCCAGTTACACCGCAAACGTCACGTCGGCACGACGTATAAGCGCGCCCTCTCATGATAAAATCCTGATCGGGACTAGGCGGTATCACACTGTCCCGGCGACCTTACTGCATTGGATTACCGTCCTCATTATCATGGCTCCATCACACCAAAGATGGAGAACTCCATGCGCAAACCCCGCGATTTTGATTCGGAGCTGAAGGCCCTCGCCGACAAGGCAAAGCAGTTGAAGGAACGCCGAGCGCGCGACCTCGGCGCGCTTGTCACGGCAACCGGAGCCGACGCGCTCGATGCCGATGTTCTGGCTGGCGCGCTGCTCGATGCTGCTACCAAAAGCGACAAGGCAACCGGGGAGGGCTGGCGCAAGCGTGGCGCGGCCTTCTTTCAACGAAAGTCACGCGACACTGCGAGCGGACCTGACAAACAGTCGGAAGGCACTTTGCCGCTCGATGGCGGTACGGCATCGGCTTGAGGCGGCAAAGGCGCGAACCGACATGCGCGAGTGGCAGGTCAAACGGCGCGAACGGACCAAGCAACTGATCGAGCTGGGCGGCCTGGTCGCCAAAGCCGATTTGGTCGATCTCACCGATGATGATCGCGCCGCACTCTACGGTGCATTCCTCACCGTCGCCGCCAAGCTGCGCGGGCCGGATGGAGCGCAGGCGCTGGTGCTGTTCCGGCGCAAGGGCAAGCGGGCGTTTGAGGCGGAGCAGCAGGGCTGAAATTGATGAGCTTCATGGAGAATTCTTATGGCTTTTCGTCTGCTGGCTGATGGCAGCTACGCGCCCCAATCCAAGACGTAGCCATTCGAGATCATAGCCCCCAAGAGCAGACATTCTCCGCGGCCATTCTGGCCGTGGAGAATGAAGATGACTTACTCACAATTCGACCCAGCTGCCCAGAACCGGGTGCCTTGGAACTTTGGTGCAAAGATCGGGCCGAAGCGACCGTTAAATCAGAAACAGATTTGGGCGATCCGCTTTTTCCTCGATCGCGAGCGACGCGTTCGAGATCGAGCGCTCTTCGATCTAGCCATTGATAGCAAGTTGCGCGGCTGTGATCTCGTCGAGCTCAAGATCGGTGACTTGGTATCAGGTCCAGATATTCGAAAGCGAGCAGCCATCACCCAGCGCAAGACCGGCAAGCCAGTTCAGTTTGAGATTGCGCAAGATGCCAGAGCCAGTCTTTTCGCCTGGCTCGAGCTTAGAGGCGGCTCAGTCGAGGACTTTGTGTTTCCGAGCCACGTCGATCACACTCGTCATCTAAGCACACGCCAATATGCCCGATTGGTTGATGAGTGGGTCGAGGCGATCGGATTGCGACCAGAGGAGTATGGCACTCACTCGCTTCGACGAACGATGGCTTCAATCATCTACAAGGCAACTGGGAATATCCGAGCGATTCAGATTCTTCTGGGCCATTCCAAGATCGAAAACACCGTTCGCTATTTTGGCGTCGACATCGAAGACGCCCTCACGCTCGCTGAGAAGACCGAGATCTGACCGCTACAGGGCGCCAGCTTTTCCAGGGCTGGCGTCCGCTATTGGCGTGGAAAGCGGCCGTTCCAAATAGGCACCTTCGCGTCGGCTTCTGGGCCGACTGCTGGCTTTCAGGTCCCGGGTCAAAATCATGGAAGTCTTACTTTCTTGATGCGACCCAAGTGCAGACATTCGCCTTACCATCGAATGCGACAAGATGAGTTTACACCAAACGATTCTGAAAAAACTGCGTCAGTTTTGAAATTGAACTGATTCTTTTGGAAACGCTGAGCCAGCCGTCAATCAAACCTTTATGACCACTCCGAAAGATCGATATCCTCCAATCTGATCAGGGGCGAGCATGCTGGTGCAATTGAACTTCAAGCAAACCATTCGAAGATTGCTCGAGTATACAGTCTATCCGGTCCTGTTGATTGCCTTTCTTGGCAGTTTCGCGAGTGCGCTAGATGCTGGCGTTGCTCCCGGCATCGCGCTGCTGTCAGTAACGATCGTCCATATGACCATCATCGCCGTGTTGGAAATTGTCATGCCGGCGCGTCTCGACTGGAGTTGGTTAAAGGACCGACAGGTCTTCAATGACATTGTCCACGGCATCCTGCTCGATTTTGGCGGTCAGATTGGAAAAACCATTCTGACAATACTGTTGGTGACGCTGTTTACGTCAAGCGTGCAGGGAACGGTCTGGGCGATCTGGCCGACTACATGGCCGTTCGTCCTGCAACTGGCGCTGGCAATCGTGATCTACGATTTCGGCGATTACTGGAAGCATCGCGCCTATCACCAATGGAAATGGGCCTGGCCGATCCACGTCCTGCACCATAATCCTCCGTTGATGCATGTCTTCAAGGGAGGAAGGCTGCACTTCATAGAGTCGGTGTTGCGCGCAGGGCTCGTAAGCGCGCCATTCGTCATATTCGGGGCGGGTGCCGAAATCGTCTGGTGGATCGCCGCTATTGGAAACGGCCTGGGCGGGCAGAACCACTGGAATGTAAAAACCCGCATCCCTGCCTGGCTGGATGCGGTGCTCGTTACCCCGAACACCCACTGGCTGCACCATGCGAAAGCCGACCAATACCGGCTGTGCAACCTCTCGCCGATCACGCTTTGGAACGACCACTTGTTTGGCACCTTTTATCGCCAGCCGAAGGAGGGCATCGCAGATGTTGGCGTGAGCTTCGATCCGGTGCCTCGGAACGTGTTCAGCCAGATACTGACCCCGTTCATTTGGCCCTGGCTGGTCCGCAATTCGCGCACCATGAAATCGAGCAGCGAAGGCGAAACCGGAGTTGGTCGTGAGCCAGCCTGAGCGCTCCGGGATGCGCAGGAAGATCAGCTTGTTGATTCCGCTGGCCCTTCATGTCGTTCCGACCCTGATCATCGGGTTCGGGTTCATCATTCCGGGTAGTCCGATAGACGGATTGAACCAGTATACGATTGGGTTTGCGGGTGCCGTGCTAGGCTTCATCCCGATCTATGTCGCAGGACTTCGCCTAGCCGCAGGAAGAAGGAGTGATGACAATGGGTAAACCTCTTTCGATCGCCCGCCAGTCAGGCCACCCCAGCGGACTGCTTGGATGGATCGTGGCGCAAGTGATGGCTCGCGAGACACGAAAGACAAATCAAGCGGCAATTGCGGCGCTTAAATGCGATCGCGATGATCGGGTCCTCGATCTCGGATGTGGTCATGGTCGAGCGGTGGCAATGCTGGCCCATCACTCCGATCATGTGACAGGAGTTGATCCGTCGCACCTCATGGTACGATTGGCACGGGGACATAATGCGCGGGCCATCAGGGAACGACGCGTAGATATCCAGGTTGCCAAGGCGGAACAGCTGTCCTTCGGGGATGGCACGTTTGACAAGGTACTTTGTGTTCACGTGATTTACTTTTGGGCTGAAGTTCAGCCCGTCTTGTCCGAGCTGTCCCGAGTTATCCGGCCGGGCGGAACCCTGGCGCTGGTATTCAGGGACTCGCGCGATCACGTGGCAGTCGAGACCTTTCCATCAGAAGTCTATCGGTTTCCTGATCTCGAAGAAGTCATTGCAGGGCTGGAGCTGGCGGGATTCGCAACTGAGGCTCGCCCGCTGTTGCCGGGGTCCGGGAAAGCGGGTCGCCCATTCAATCTTCTACTAGCTACGCGACGTGACCGATGAGGTGGGCAGCCCTGACATTCGGGATGGCGGCGATCCTCGCAGGTGCCGCCAATGCGCAGGGATGGCCACATGTAGGCGGTGATACTGGCGGAAGAAAAAGCAGCACTGCAGATCAGATCACTCCGGCAAATGTTGCTCGCCTCGTTCGCGCATGGTCTTATTCGACGGGAGACGCTTCCTCTTCGCAAAAGCGCAGGCTCAAATGGAAATTCCAGGCAACGCCGATACTGGTGGCGAACCAGCTGATTTTCTGCACCCCTTTCAACGATGTCATTTCGCTCGATCCAGGTACGGGAAGGCAATTGTGGCGCTACCGCCACAAGCTGCGCGATATCGAGCCTGCCGGCAATGGATATGCCTGCCGGGGCTTGGCCTATTGGAGAGATACGCAGGCTTGGGCAGACAACAGCCCGTGCCGGGAACGTATCCTGATGGGCACCAACGATCTGAAACTCGTCGCTATCGATGCTCGTACCGGTCGGACATGCCGCTCCTTCGGTCGCGAAGGGATAGTGACCATCGATCCGGGAAAGCCTCTCATTTATCCTGGCGAAGTCCAGATCACGTCTCCACCGGTCATAGCGAAAGAGACCGTGATCGTCGGTTCGGCCATAGGCGATGGCATGCGACAGACGGCACCCAGCGGGGCTGTCAGGGCATTTGATGTGCGCACAGGCGCGCGGCGCTGGACATTCGATCCCGTCCCACGCGACCAGAGCGATCCCGCTCGCGCTTCATGGCATGGGCAATCTGCTGAAATTGCCGGTCAGGCCAATGTCTGGTCGCTGATGTCTGTTGATCCTGCCCGGGGTTTGGTTTTCCTGCCCACATCAAGCCCAAGCGTGGATCATTATGGCGGTTTGCGCCCTGGTGACAACCGCTATGCCAATTCTGTCGTGGCGCTCGATGCGGCGACTGGCAAAGTGCAATGGCACTTTCAGACTGTGCATCATGACCTGTGGGATTATGATGTGTCTGCGCAGCCCATCCTTGCCACCATCCGACTTGGCGGGCAGGCGCGCGACGTCGTCATACAACCGACCAAGATGGGCTTGACCTTCACTCTTGATCGCGACACTGGCCAGCCGGTCTTTCCGGTTGAAGAACGCGCCGTTCCAAAAGGTGATGTTCCGGGCGAGTGGTATTCGCCGACGCAGCCTTTTCCCACATTTCCCGAGGCATTGGTGCCGTTTGGCCTTACCCCCGAGGATGCATGGGGTGTAACGCCGATTGATCGTGCCGCATGCAGACGGCAGATCCAGGAACATAGATACGAGGGGTTATTTACCCCTCCCAGTATCGAGGGCTCGATCCTTTTCCCCTTCGTCAGCGGCGGAGTGAACTGGGGCGGAGGATCTTTTGACGAGCGCTCGCAGATCCTGTTCGTGAACACCAACAATGCTGCAGGATTCGTGCGGCTGGTCCCGCGGTCGCAGAGACCCGGAATCAAGCCCATGGACGTATTCGATAGGGAACCTGCCTTTCAAGGCGGAACGCCATACCTGCTGGAACGCGACTTGCTGGCATCGCCGTTTGGTGCACCTTGCAACTCACCGCCATTTGGCAAGCTTCATGCAGTCGATTACAAAACAGGCCGTATCCTTTGGGAAAGACCGCTCGGTACGCTCGAAGACTTTGTACCGTTCGGCGACCTCTTTCTCCCCGAAGGCACGGGCACTATTGGCGGACCGATAACGACGAACGGGGGGGTATTGTTCATTGGCGCGGCTATGGACAATTACTTGCGAGCGTTCGACATGGCTGACGGGCGCGAACTTTGGCGCGGAAGATTGCCTGCAGGCGGTCAGGCAAACCCCATGACATACGTCTGGAAGGGTCGGCAATATGTCGTGATCGCGGCGGGCGGACACAGTTTCATCGGAACGACATCCGGCGATGAACTGGTCGCATTCGCCCTGGACACGGAATCGCCCGGCTGGTGGCTAAGCGCCAAGGCAATTGCCAGTCGTCCGACGGTTCGGTGGTTTGTCATGATATTCATGCTGGGTCTTGGCACCATTCTTCTCGTACGGCGATGGCGGATTCGTGCCAATGCCAATTAGAGATGGCCACGCGATCGTTAGCTTGTGATCCAAACTAACCGCTAGCCTCGTTAATATGTGGGAATACTATTATAAGACGGACTAGCACGACGAATGTCCAACTTCAGGAACCAAGATCTTGGACGGGTGCGTCTTATGTTGAGGTGTTAGTTAGTGTGACCACGAACGTCCGCAAATGGGTCGATGGCCGAAAGGTAAAAATTTTGGCTTTAGTCGTCTTTCCATGCCTCAGTACGACATTTCAACGATGGTGATAGTATCTTCGTCGACCCCTCGACGACACTCCGGCCTGGTGCATTTAGCAGATCGTGGAAAAGGATTTGCGGAGATAATTGATGAGGAATTCCGTTCTCGGCGCTCTTGGGTGGCCCGCTTTGGCACTTGCGTCACCGCTGCTAGCTGATGAAGGCTTCGCCGTTCCAATCGACGCTAGCTTCATTGAAGCTCATACAGCGGAGTTTACGATCAACTATCGTGATGCCGATGGAAATTTAGCCGATGGGGGAAAATGGACTGACGAGGTTGTCGTGGACGATGACCATCTTACTCGAACGGTAGTGAGATATACGGCTGAAGGCGTTGCCGATCTAAAGCGCACTATCGTGGCAGATCGAAGCAGCCTAAGGCCTAGGATCCTCGATCAGAGGTTTGGTCCGACACTTTCCGGCGTCATGCATGTGGACTATTTCGAAAAACGTGCTGATCAGTTGCTAATCAGTTCTCCAACCGGAAATATGCGTAGGATCGATGCGGAGTTTGAACACGATGTCTGGGAGCTGTCGCTTTGGGGGACCTTGGCAATGAGCTTTCCGTTCAAAGCGCAAACCGAATTTAAACTACCCACCGTATCTCCAGATCGGAAATCCGCGCGTTACGTGACGTTTAGAATTGAGGGTCGCGAATATGTTGAGTTTGATGACGAGAGACTGGAGGCAGTCAAGGTATCAATACCTGACGAGAACTGGACTTTTTGGGTTCGCAAGCAGGCACCGTACATCTTGCGAATTGAACATCCCGCACCAGGCGGATTGACCGCAATTTCAACGCTCTCGAAGGTAAGGTGAGTTATCGGACATCCGCCAATGGGTCGTAAACGGCTGGACGGCTTTTATCGGAATGAGTGGCAAATTCTCATTGCCCATTTTGAATCGCTGAGGATACAAGCCATGCCATTTGGCGACAGGTCAGGACTAGACTGTCAAAATGCTGGCAGCCTCATGAGCCCTGTTTGATTGGGCTTCTGGAACTTTGATGCACATTTCAATCGGCCAAACCCGATCGACATTTCGGAAAAAATTGTCGGACTGAATGCTCAAGAAAATGTTCGATTCCATTGGTCGGTACGACGCAAAAAGCTGGGCAAGGTACCTCGTATTCTCTCTGCTCGCGGCTTGGTTCATCGGATCGTCGCTCGCTTGGGTTAGAGAGGATTCGATGACGCACCAAGCTTGGCCGGGAGCCGAGTTTGTCGAACTGCCTTCGGGAAAAACTCACTACATCGATATGGGACCGCGAGATGCTCCTGTCGTCTTGCTGTTTCATGGCAGCGGACGTGGTATTGCCGATTGGCAAGAAGGCTTTGCCAGTGCGCTCGCTCGAGACCACCGTGTCATAGGGTTTGACTACTATGGGAATGGCTTTTCTGATCGCGGTTTTGGTCTGACCTACGGATACGATATTTGGTCAAGACAAGCCATTGAGTTGCTAGATGCGCTTGAAATTGAGCAGGCCGTATTAGTTGGGCATTCGGTTGGAGGTGTGGTCGCAACGGTTACGGCAGTAGATAACCCAAGCCGGGCAACAGGGCTGGTAACGATTGGAACGGGAAATGCGATTGATCCTACGCACTTTGCGCTGCTTATTCCCGGAGTGGGAGAGTTGTTACTCGGTTCGCAGTCAAATTTCAGCGAGACTTTCTCTGAACAGCATGCGGAATTCATAAGTAAGGCGCACAATGTTAGAGGGAGCCGCTGGGCATTCCTCGTTTATCTTCGCAGGCAATACACAGTTGATGGCTTGCGTATGTTGAATGGGCTGTATGACGACATACTGGTTCCGACACTACACGTGAGCGGCACGAAGGACCAATCGGTCTCCCATGAAGCGGCAAGGACGCTTGCGCTGCAAACGGGTGGAGCTTGGCGACCTTTCGACGGACTGGGTCATAATCTACATATCGAAGCGCCCGAGCAACTCGCTTCGGTTGTCTCACGATTCTCTGCCGGGGCTGTCGCACTAAAACATTAGGGTATTCGGTCATACAGTTTACAATCGGCAATGCGTCGTGGCGGCGTCCGCTTGTGGGTCGCTTCCGGAATGGCGGCTTTCGGCCTGTATCACCCCGGAAGCCGCCAGTCTCCAATCAGCCCAGATTCGGCCATTTCGGGTGGTCAGGTTAGGCAGGAAATAAATCTCTCGCCTTATGCAAACTCGAAATCGGCAACGGTCGCCATTGCGGCGGATTCTGAACTCGATTCGCGCGAAATCCGGCACCGGTGGAACGGGAATCCGTCGTCGCATGCGCTCATTCGCGCAAGGCTGTCGCAGTATCAGGCCAACGCAGAATAATGTTCAGAGCTGAAGCTGGCTATGTCGTTTATCCTCCAAAGTCTCTAACCATCCGGAATCGTTTCAAGTAACTCAAATCGCTATGGATTCGTCTCAACTCCCGCTCGTTCGACCTCTTGCGTTGCGTCGAAAAGTCCTCACTATGTTCCGTAGAGGGGCTGCCAATGTCAAAGTGAGAACGCCCAATGTCGAATACCGAACGCATCATCCGCCTGAAGACCGTGCTCGACCGCACCGGTCTCTCCCGTTCCACTATCTACCGTAAGATCGCCGAAGGCACTTTCCCGTCGCAGGTGAAGATCAGCGTCCATGGGGCGGGCTGGCATGAGTCAGCTATCAATCGCTGGATCGCTGATCCTGTTCACTACCGTGAAAAGGAACCGGCCGAATGAGCGGCCAGCTCCCCGTCGAGCCGATCTGCGTCAGGGTCAATGACGCTGCCCGCATGATCGGTGTCGGGCGCACAAAGCTCTATGAGCTGATCTCCAGAGGCGAACTCGAATCGGTCAAGATCGGCAAGGCAACGCGCATCACGACAGCCAGTTTGCATAGGCTGGTTGAGCGGCATAGGGGATTGAACTGACCAGGCCGCCAACTCGCAATTGGACAGTATCAGCACGTGTCATTATGCTGCACTCAGGCGTTGCGCGAACCGCCCATTTATTCAGCTTTTTGGACAAAACGCTGAACCGAACCACCGTTAAATGGACGAAAATGTGGGGGAGAGTGTGGGGAAAGGCCTGAATTAGTTCCAAGAACAGGATTGATATCAAAGCGTTATTTTTGCGGTTCGAATCCAGCCCTGCCACCACCTTCCAGCCTGGTACATTACGTTCCTCGCAAAACCACCAGGCGTGCGTTCGCGCCTTGCCGATCTCCGCCTGCGGGATTAACCACGCGAACATGGAAATGACCCACCGCCCCGTCATCTCGTCGACCGGCCTGTTCACGCCGGATGACGTGATCACCAATGAAGAGCTGGTCGCCAGCTTCAACGCCTATGTCGAGCGCTTCAATGCCGAGCATGCCGCAGAGATCGCGGCGGGCGAGCTGGATCCGCTGCAGCCGAGCTCGGTCGAATTCATCGAGAAAGCGAGCGGGATCAAGGCGCGCCACGTGATGGCCAAGGAGCCGGTGCTGGATCCGGCGATCATGGCGCCGCGCTGGGACGAACGCAGCAATGACGAGCTTTCGATCATGGCGGAAATTGGCGTGAAGGCGGCGCGGCAGGCGCTGGAGCGCGCTGGCCGCGATCCGGCAGATGTCGATGCGGTGTTGTGCGCAGCCTCGAACATGCAGCGCGCCTATCCGGCGATGGCGATCGAGATCCAGAACGAACTGGGCATCGACGGTTTCGGTTTCGACATGAACGTCGCATGTTCTTCTGCCACTTTCGGCATCCAGACCGCGGCAGACTATATCCGTGCGGGCAATGCGAAAAGTGCGCTGGTGGTGAGCCCCGAAATCACTTCGGGCCATCTCAACTGGCGCGACCGCGACAGCCACTTCATCTTCGGCGATGTCGCCACGGCCGTGCTGGTGGAGGACGCGGCGATCGCCCCGGCGGAGCATTGGGACATTTTGGGCACGAAGCTGAAGACGGTCTTCTCTAACAACATCCGCAACAATTTCGGCTTCCTCAATCGCGCGCATCCCGAGACTGCGGGAACCGCAGACAAGCTGTTCGTCCAGGAAGGCCGCAAGGTATTCAAGGAAGTGGTGCCGATGGTCGCGCAGATGATCGTCGACGAAGCGGGGCGGCTCGGGATCGAGCCGCAATCGCTGCGGCGGCTGTGGCTGCACCAGGCGAATGCGGGGATGAACCGGCTGATTTCGCACCGCGTGCTGGGCCATGAAGCGAATGAGGACGAAAGCCCGACTGTGCTCGATACCTATGCCAACACCTCCAGCGCTGGCTCGATCATCGCCTTCCACCAGCACAGCGAAGATCTGGCGCCGGGGGACACCGGGCTGATCTGTAGCTTCGGTGCGGGCTATTCGGCGGGCACCGTCTTCGTGCGGAAGACGGCCTGAGCACAGCCGACAGGCTTCGCTTGCAGCGCCCCGCCACAGGCCCTAGATGCGGGGCATGGCAGGTCAATTACTAGATAATAAGGGTCGCGGCGAAGTCAGCTGGAGCTGGCCCTCGATCCACCCCGAAGGGCGCAAGTTCGGTCTGATCGCGATCGGGCTTAGCCTGATTCCACTCATCTTGCTCGATTGGGAAATCGTCGGCTGGCCGATGCTGTTGCTGTCGGCAGGCGTGTTCGCTTTCTTCCGCGATCCCGAACGCGTGGTGCCGCAGGGCGACAATGTGATCGTGGCCCCGGCTGACGGCCTCGTTTCGATGATCATACAGGTCGAACCGCCCGAAGAGCTGCGGATCGACGACGGTTCGGGGGCGCCGGGGCTGCCAGATGGACCGGTTACGCGTATCTCGATTTTCATGAGCGTGTTCGACGTGCACATCAATCGCGCGCCGATCAGCGGTACGGTGCAGCGCCTGGTCTATATCCCGGGCAAGTTCATGAACGCCGACCTCGACAAGGCGAGCGAAGAGAACGAGCGCCAGCATTTCCTGATCGAGCGGCAGGACGGGTTGAAGATCGGCTTCACGCAAATCGCGGGGCTGGTGGCGCGGCGCATCGTGCCTTTCGTCAAGCCGGGCGACATCGTGGCCGTGGGCCAGCGGGTCGGCTTGATCCGTTTCGGCAGCAGGGTTGACGTCTACCTGCCCGCGGGCACTGATCCCAAGGTGCTGATGGGGCAGAAGATCGTGGCGGGTGAGACGATCCTGGCCGAACTCGGCAGCCAGAAGCTGCTCGAAGGCATCGCGCAGTGACTGAGGCGCCGCGCGAGGATGGCGCGGCGGAAGGCGCGCCGCGGGTCGGGCCCAAGGCGGCCGAGGACGAGCTGCCCGTGGGTAAGCATGCGGGCGGGCTGTCGCTTCGTGCGATGCTTCCCAATGCGATTACCGCTGCGGCGCTGGCTTCCGGCCTCACGGGAATCCGTTTCGCCATGTCGGGCGATTGGAACCTCGCGGTCTATGCGATTATTCTGGCGGGCCTGCTCGACGGGATCGACGGGCGCATTGCGCGGCTTCTGAAGGCTCAGTCGCGCTTCGGGGCGGAGCTCGACAGCCTGGCGGATTCGCTTTCCTTCGGTGTAGCGCCCGCGCTGATCCTTTATCTCTGGTCGATCCAGGACCTGCCGCGCCTTGGCTGGTTCGCATCGCTCGCCTTCGCGATTTGCTGCGCGCTGCGGCTTGCGCGCTTCAATGCGCAGATCGATACCGACGACCAACCGCACAAATCCGCAGGATTCCTGACCGGAGTGCCCGCGCCGGTTGGTGCGGGCCTCGCCTTCGTGCCGTTCTACCTCTGGACCGCGACTGGCATTGAGGAATTCCGCAATCCGGTTTTCGTGGCGATTTGGCTGGCGGCGGTCGGCGTGCTGATGATCTCCAACATCGCGACCTTCAGCTGGAAATCGATCCGGCCGCGGCGAAGCATCAGGCTTGAGGTGATTGCCATATTCGCTTTGGCTTTCGGCGCGCTGTTGCAAGAGCCATGGTGGACGCTCGCAGGGATTTGCGCGATCTATCTTGCGCTGATGCCGCTTGCGCTGATGCGCTACGGCAAGATCAGGCAGCAGCGGCGAGAGCCGTAGTGCGCGTCGGCTGGCTGGCCAGCGCGGCCGGGCGCAGCATCACAACTGCACCGGCGCTGGCACCCACAGGCACATTACGCACATTCGCCAGTTCGCGCTGTGCAGCTTTCCATGCGTGGCGGAACCGCAGGGCACTGTCGGCCAGAGAGACAGCGGCGGCGAGGGCGGCCACAAGGAACAAGGCGATCAGCAAATAGCTCAGCATGGTTCTAACTCCCCGGTTTAGCGCCACTGCATTCACCTTGTGAGGGTTTGCAAAGCGATGTACCACGTTTGTTCCAGCATGTAGTTCCTTATTTGTTCTGGATCGTCAAGCGGGAAATTCCCCGAGGAATAGAAATTTCGCGAATCGGGCTGGATTTTTCGGGATTCCGCCGCTAGGGCGCGCGGCGTTCGCAAAGCAGGAAGCATGTCGTTTCCATCAATGCGGGCAAATCCACATGGAAGGCGCACATACCGGTGCCTCTCGCGGGAATGACCGCAACGAGGTTCCAGCTTTCCAGAGGCATAACCGGAAAGGAATTTATTTATGGCGGCTCCTACCGTCACCATGCAGCAATTGATCGAGGCTGGAGCACACTTCGGCCACCAGACCCACCGCTGGAACCCGCGGATGAAGCCGTATATCTTCGGCGCCCGCAACGGTGTTCACATCATCGACCTGTCGCAGACCGTGCCGCTGATGGCGCGCGCACTGGACTTCGTCGAGCAGACCGTCCGTGCAGGCGGCAAGGTACTGTTCGTCGGCACCAAGCGCCAGGCTCAGGATCCGATCGCGCAGGCTGCGCGCCAGTCGGGCCAGCACTTCGTCAACCACCGCTGGCTGGGCGGCATGCTCACCAACTGGAAGACGATTTCGGGTTCGATCAAGCGCCTCAAGACGCTTGAAGAGCAGCTTTCGGGCGACACCAGCGGCTTCACCAAGAAGGAAGTGCTGCAGCTCACTCGCGAACGCGAGAAGCTCGAAATGTCGCTTGGCGGCATCCGCGACATGGGCGGCATCCCCGACGTGATGTTCGTGATCGACGCGAACAAGGAAGACCTGGCGATCAAGGAAGCCGCCGTTCTCGGCATCCCCGTGATCGCAGTGCTCGACACCAATGTCGACCCGACCGGTATCGCTTTCCCGATCCCGGGAAATGACGACGCTGCTCGCGCCGTGCGCCTCTATTGCGACGCCATCGCCGGTGCGGCGATTGCCGGCCGCGGCGGTGCAGTGACCGACAGCGGCGCCGACGTTGGCGCGATGGAACAGCCGCCGGCAGAAGTCGACGCCTGATCCAATGGCGATGGGCCGCACCCGGCCCGTCACAAACAGGAACTAGCGCACCGGGCCATCTCCCTGGGTCCGGTGTCCAATCATTTTGAAAAGGAAATCACCATGGCTGCATTCACTGCCGCTGATGTGAAGGCCCTGCGCGAAAAGACCGGCGCGGGCATGATGGACGCCAAGAAGGCGCTTGAAGAAGCGAATGGCGATATCGAAGCCGCGATCGACGCGCTGCGTGCGAAGGGCCTCGCCACCGCACAGAAGAAGTCGAGCCGCACCGCTGCCGAGGGCCTCGTTGGCGTTGCCGTTGCCGGCACCAAGGGCGTTGCCGTCGAAGTGAACTCGGAAACGGACTTCGTTGCCAAGAACGACAAGTTCCAGGACTTCGTTCGCAAGACCACTTCGGTTGCGCTGGGCTTGGGCGTGGACGACGTCGAAGCGCTCAAAGGCGCTGCCTATCCCGATGGCGGCACCGTGGCTGAAAAGCTGACGGACAACGTTGCGACCATCGGCGAGAACCAGCAGGTTCGCCGCATGAAGAGCGTTGCGGTGAGCGAAGGCCTGATCGTGCCTTACGTCCACAATGCGGCTGCTGATGGCCTGGGCAAGATCGGCGTGCTGGTTGCGCTTGAAAGCGCGGCTTCGGCCGACGTGCTCGAGCCGCTCGGCAAGCAGCTGGCCATGCACATCGCCTCGATGTTCCCGCAGGCGCTCGACGCCGACGGCCTCGATCCCGAAGTGATCGAGCGCGAGCGCAAGATCGCCGCCGAAAAGGCTGCCGAAAGCGGCAAGCCTGCCGACGTGCAGGAAAAGATGGTTGAAGGCGCGGTGAAGAAGTTCGCCAAGGAAAACGCGCTGCTCAGCCAGGCTTTTGTGATGGACAACAAGCTGACGGTTGCCGATGCGGTTGCCAAGGCCGGCAAGGATGCCGGTAGCGCGATCGCGCTGAAGGACTATGTCCGCTTCCAGCTCGGCGAAGGCATCGAAAAGGAAGTCAGCGACTTCGCGGCCGAAGTGGCTGCTGCCGTCGCCGGCTAAGCGATATTTTGCGATTTGCGATTTGCGATGTGCGGCCGTCGGGCTTCGGCTCGGCGGCCGTTTTGCGTTGCGCATGGAGCAGCTTTCCCTTTGCGAGTCATGGCAAGGCTCGCTAAGGCCTGTGCCAATCTCTTGAAAACTCGGACCCGGAAACTCGCATGAGCCTGCCACCTGTCAAACGCATCCTGCTGAAGCTCTCGGGCGAGGTGCTGATGGGGGACCAGCAATTCGGCATCGACCCGGCTTTTGTGGCCGAACTGGCCAAGGAAGTGAAAGCGGCGAAGGATACCGGGCTCGAAATCTGCCTGGTGATCGGCGGCGGCAATATATTCCGTGGCATGGCCGGTGCTGCGCAGGGCATGGACCGGGCGCAGGCCGATTACATGGGCATGCTCGCGACCGTAATGAACGCCCTGGCGATGCAGAATGCGCTCGAACAGCTTGGCGTTCACACTCGCGTGCAGAGCGCGATCCAGATGGACCAGGTGTGCGAGCCGGTGATCCGCCGCCGCGCCGAACGCCATCTCGAAAAGGGGCGCGTGGTGATCTTCGCCGCCGGAGTCGGCAGCCCCTATTTCACCACCGACAGCGGCGCGGCATTGCGTGCAGCGGAAATGAAATGCGACGCGCTGCTCAAGGGTACCAGCGTCGATGGCGTCTATGACAGCGATCCGAAACGCAATCCTGATGCAAAACGTTTTGAAACAGTGACTTATGACAAGGTTCTCGCAGATAATCTCAAGGTGATGGATGCCTCTGCCGTGGCGCTTTGCCGCGACAATGAGATCCCGATCGTGGTCTTCTCGATCCGCGAGAAGGGCAACCTTGCCCGTGTGCTCTCGGGGGAAGGCGTCCAGACGATCGTGCAAGACAAGTAATTCAAGACAAGTAATTGAAGAAACAAGAGGAAGCCTGACCCATGGCCAAATACGACAAAGCCGATATCGAGCGCCGTATGAAGGGCGCCGTGGAGAGCCTGAAGGGCGATCTTTCGGGCTTGCGCACCGGCCGCGCCAACACCAGCCTGCTCGATCCTGTGGTGGTCGAAGTCTACGGCGCGATGATGCCGCTCAACCAGGTCGCGACCGTGTCCGCGCCCGAGCCGCGGATGCTCAGCGTGCAGGTGTGGGACAAGTCAAACTTGATCGCCGTGGAAAAGGGCATCGCCAAGGCTAACCTCGGCCTCAACCCGATGATCGACGGCCAGACTTTGCGTTTGCCCTTGCCGGACCTGACCGAAGAGCGCCGCAAGGACCTTGCTAAGCTGGCCGGCGAATATGGCGAGAAGGCAAAGATTGCCATCCGCAACGTGCGCCGTGACGGCATGGAAGCGCTGAAGGAAGACGAGAAGAAGAAGGACATCTCGGAGGACGATCGCAAGCGGTCCGAGGATGAAGTCCAGAAACTGACCGATTCCCACGTCGCAGAAACGGACGCTGCAGTGGCGGCGAAGGTGAAGGAAATCCTGACCCAGTGATAGGCGGGATCCCTGGAGAGGATTGATGGTCGGCGATAGCGCCAAGGATACAGCGCGCGCCCGGCATGTCGCCATCATCATGGATGGCAACGGTCGTTGGGCCAAGAGACGCGGGCTTCCCCGGTCCCTCGGTCACCAGCACGGGGTCGAAGCGGTGCGGCGGCTGGTTCGTGGCCTCGAACCTATGGGGCTCGAATGCCTTACGCTCTACGCCTTTTCGTCGGAGAACTGGAAGCGGTCCGAGGACGAAGTAGATGATTTGATGAATTTGATGCGCAAGTTCATCAAATCGGACCTGCCCGAGTTCGTGGCGAACAACGTGCGCCTCAAGATCATCGGCGACTGGCAGGGGCTGGCGCCCGACATCGTCGGCATGTTGAAAGACGCACTGGCGCAGACCGCCAAGGGCAAGCAGACCCTGGCGGTGGCGCTGAACTATGGTTCGCAGCAAGAGATTGTGCGTGCTGCCGCCAAGGCTGCGGCAATCGGTGAAATCACAACGGAGAGCATCGCCGCGCAGCTCGACACTGCCGACTTGCCGCCGCTCGACCTGTTGATCCGCACCAGCGGCGAGATCCGCCTTTCGAATTTCCTGCTGTGGCAGTCAGCCTATGCGGAAATGCTGTTCGTTGACACGCTGTGGCCCGATTTCACACCGGAGATGCTGCAACAGGCGCTCGACGATTTTGCTCAGAGGGAGCGGCGCTTTGGTGGACGGTGAAGCCCCGGTAAAGAAGAATTCCGACCTGCCGGTGCGGGTCGTTTCCGCAATCGTGATGCTGGCCGTTGCCGGAACGGCGCTGAGGCTTGGCGGCTGGTGGTGGCGCGGCTTTGCCATCCTGGTAGGGGCTCTGTGCCTCGCCGAATTCGCGCGGCTGGTGCTGCGCGCAACCGAGAAGCCGCTCAACCGGATCGCCGGGACCGTCTTCGGCACCGCCTATGTAGCGATTGCAGTGATCTCGCTCGCGTCCCTGCCACTGGGAGTGGTGTTGGGGATAGTGGCCATCGTCGTCGCAACCGATACCGGAGCCTATTTCAGTGGGCGCGCGATCGGTGGGCCGAAGATCGCCCCCAAGATTAGCCCGTCCAAGACCTGGGCGGGGCTTGGCGGCGGCATGCTCGCTGCCGGAATCGTGTCTGCAGGGACGTTTGCCTGGAATACTGGCGAACTGGCGATGCGCCCGATGCTGTTCATCGCCTTTGCGATCGGGGCCATGTTGGCCGTTGTCGCGCAGACAGGCGATTTCTTCGAAAGCTGGCTCAAGCGCCGCGCAGGCATGAAAGACAGTTCGCAGCTTATCCCTGGCCATGGCGGCGTGTTCGACCGCTTCGACGGGCTGCTGCCCGTGGCCATCATCGGTGCATTGCTTTGGGGAATGCATCCCTGATGACGCGCAGCATTTCGATCCTTGGCGCGACTGGATCGGTGGGCGAGCAGACGCTCGACCTGATCCGCCGCAATCGCGACGCCTGGCGGGTAGAAGTGCTTACGGCAAACGGCAGCGCGGCAAAGCTGGCCGAGTTTGCGCGTGAATTCGATGCCAAACTTGCGGTCCTAAGTGATGAGAGCCGACTGCCCGAACTCCGCGGGGCGCTGGCTGGCAGCGGGATCGAGGCGGCAGGTGGCTGCGCCGCCTTGTGCGAGGCCGCCGCCCGCCCGGTGGACATCACCGTGGCGGCAATAGTCGGTTGCGCCGGGCTTGCACCGGTGATGGCCGCGATCGAGCGCGGCGGCACCGTCGCGCTCGCCAACAAGGAAGCACTTGTATCCGCCGGAGATGTGATGACTGCGGCCGTCGCCCGGCACGAAGCGACGCTGCTTCCGGTCGACAGCGAACACAATGCAATCTTCCAGTGCCTGCAGGGCAACAGGATCGAAGATGTGGCGCAGATCACGCTTACGGCGAGTGGCGGGCCGTTCCGCACATGGACGCAGGAACAGCTTGAGGTCGCTACCCCTGAACAGGCTGTGGCGCATCCCAATTGGGACATGGGCGCGAAGATCAGCGTCGACAGCGCCACCATGATGAACAAGGGCCTTGAGTATATCGAGGCGCACCACCTGTTCCCGGTCGGGCTGGATCGCCTGAAGATCGTGGTGCATCCGCAGAGCGTGATCCACTCGATGGTGGAATATCGTGACCGTTCGACCTTAGCGCAGTTGGGCCCCTCGGACATGCGCGTCCCCATCGCGTCGTGCCTTGCCTGGCCGCAGCGCATGGATACGCCGATGGCGCCGCTCGATTTGGCTGCGATCGGCGAGCTTAGCTTCTTCCCGCCGGACGAGCAGCGCTTTCCCGCGACCCGGTTGGCACGCGAAGCGATCGAGGCCGGGGCAGGGGCGCCCGCGACGCTTAATGCTGCCAATGAGGTGGCCGTAGCGGCTTTCCTGGCCGGTCAGATCGCGTTCACCCGCATTGCGGCAGTGGTCGAAAGCACATTGAGCCGCTATAGCGCGCCGGCACCTGCCAGCCTCGACGATGTCCTTGGCGTCGATCACGAGGCGCGGGTGTTTGCGAGCGAAATGCTGGAGCATGCATAATTGATTGAAACACCGCCTGTTTGGATGTGGATCGTCGGCTTCCTGCTGGTGTTGGGGCCGTTGGTGACGGTGCACGAACTGGGCCATTACCTGGTTGGGCGCTGGTTCGGCGTGAAGGCCGATGCCTTTTCGATCGGTTTCGGCAAGGAGTTGACCGGCTGGACTGACCGGCGCGGCACGCGCTGGAAGCTCGCCGCGATACCATTGGGCGGATACGTCCAGTTCAAGGGCGACATGAACCCGGCGAGCATGCCGAATCCCGATGCTCCGATCGAATTCGATACCTTCCAGTGCAAGCCGCTGTGGCAGCGTGCGCTGATCGTGCTTGCCGGCCCGATGACCAATCTGCTGCTGGCTGTAGCTATCTTTGCTGCGTTCAACTTCGCTTATGGCAAGGTTGAGGCGCATAATGAGATTGGCAGTTTCGCCGAAGGCTCCGCGGCGCGCGATGCCGGCCTGCGCGAAGGCGATTTGATCAAGGCGATCGACCGCGAGAAGATCGAGGATTTTGCCGACATCGGCCCGATTGTGATGATGTACCCGGGCCGCGAGGTCGACATAACCTTTGAGCGCGACGGGACTGAGCGAACCCTCCCTGTGGTGATCGGTGAAAGCATCGAAAGCGACCGCTTCGGGAATGAGTCACGGATTGGTCGCCTCGGCGTTTATTCGCAGGAGCCCGAATTCGTCCCAGTGGGGCCGGTTGAATCGGTCACGCTCGCGTTCGACCAGAGCATCGGCCTGATGGAAATGATGGTCACCGGGATCAAGCAGATCATCATCGGCGACCGTTCGATCAAGGAACTCGGCGGGCCGATCAAGATCGCGAAATATTCGGGCGAGCAGATGAGCCTGGGGCCACTGGCGCTGGTGAGTTTCGCCGCGCTGATCTCAATTAACTTGGCATTCATCAACCTCTTGCCAATTCCCGCACTCGACGGCGGGCACCTGGCATTCTACGCGGCAGAAGCAGTCCGCCGGAAGCCGGTCGGCCCGCGCGGCCAGGAATGGGCGTACCGTACCGGCGTGGCTCTCGTGCTGATGCTGATGGTCGTCGTAACGGTGAATGACATCGTCTCGCTGCCGATTTTCGGGAGTTAGTCGGGGAAAGGGCACCGTTGGGTGGCAATTGGCGGCAGGCGCCGCTTGATTGCCAACCCGGCATCGGGCACAGGCGGCGGGAATGCTGCCAGTCCCGCGTCTTGCCGGGTCCCGGGGGCGGCGCGTGAAGAATAGAGAGTTGGACGGGAAGCTTGCAAATATGAGTGGACGTATCAGGGCGCGTGCTGGCGAAGCTGTTCCCGCCGGTCGACTGGCCGCATTGCTGCTGGGGACCACCATGCTGGCCGGCTTGCCCGTGCCCGCTTTCGCGCAAACTGCCGAGGAAGGCGATGCGCAGCAGGAAGCACAGCCTCAGCCGCCTGCCGTTAGCGAAACGATCCGCTCGATCACCGTGGTTGGTGCCGAGCGGCTCGAGGCGCAGACGATCCTAAGCTACATTCGCCTGCGCGTTGGCGAGGAATATACCTCGACCGCAGCCGACGCTGCGCTGAAGGACCTTGGCGCGACTGAGCTGTTTTCGAACTTCTCGATCCGCAACGATGCCGGAAACGTGGTGATCAACGTCACCGAGAACCCGGTGATCAACCGCATTATTCTCGAAGGCAACAAGCGGCTCAAGAACGACAAGATCGTGCCCGAAATCAAGCTTTCGGCGCGTCAGATCTTTACCCGCTCCAAGGTGCGCGCCGACGTTGCCCGCATTATCGAACTCTACAAGCGCCAAGGCCGTTTCGCCGCCACGGTAGAGCCCAAGATGGTGCAGCTGCCGCAAAATCGCGTCGACATCGTTTTCGAGATCAACGAAGGGCCCAAGTCCAAGGTTCGCCAGATTAACATCATCGGCAACGAAGAGTTTTCCGATGGTGAACTGCGTAGCGAAATGGTGACGAAGCAGGCGCGCTGGCACCGCTTCTTCAGCTCCAACACCAGCTATGACCCGGACCGGCTGGCCTTCGACCAGCAGAAGCTGCGCCAGTTCTACCTTACCGAGGGCTATGCCGACTTCCGCGTCGTATCGGCGGTGGCCGAACTCACGCCGGACAAGCGCGACTTCATCATCACTTACGTGGTCGAAGAAGGTGATCGCTACAAATTCGGTGACGTCTCGGTCGAAAGCCAGCTGCGCGACTTCGACAGCGACCGTATGACGGAGAACCTGCCGATGAAGGCGGGTGACTGGTACGATGCCAAGATGGTCGAAGACACGGTCGAGCAGATGACCGAGCTCGCGGGCACTTTCGGCTATGCTTTCTTAGAGGTGCAGCCGCGCTTCGACCGCAGCCGCGAAGACCTGACCATGAAGGTCAATTTCGTGATCCGCGATGCACCGCGCGTCTATGTCGAGCGTGTCGACGTCAACGGCAATACGCTGACGCAGGACAAGGTGGTCCGGCGCGAATTCCGTATTGCCGAAGGCGACGCGTTCAACTCGCTTCAGGTGAAGCGCACCACGGCACGCATCAACTCGCTTGGCTATTTCCAGGAGAACTTCGAAGTTGCCCAGGCCGAAGGTAGCCAACCTGACCGCATCGTGCTCGAAGCCAATGTGGAAGAACAGCCGACCGGCGAACTCCAGCTGTCGGCTGGCTTCTCGTCGCTCGAGCGTTTCATCCTTTCGGCGTCGATCCGCCAGCGCAACTTCCGCGGTCGGGGCCAAACGGTTGGCTTCAGCGTCAACTGGTCGCGCTACAGCCGCGCAGCGTCGGTCAGCTTCACCGAGCCTTACCTGTTCGACAGGAACATTTCGGCCGGGCTCGACATTTACCGCCGCGACTTCAACAGCTTCAATTACTACAGCAGCAACCGCAACCGCACCTTCGAGCAATCGACGACAGGTTTCTCGCTGCGCGCAGGTGTGCCGCTCACCGAATATATCTCTCTGATCGGTAGCTACACGCTGAACTTCGACGACATCAGCCTCGATCCGAACGTCTATTTCTCCGACTTCGACGGCGACGGCATCCGCACTTGCGAGCCGCTCTATGCCGGGCGCTATCTGTGCGAGGCAGTGGGCAAGCGTACGAGTTCGATCCTCGGGGTCAGCCTCGTGTACAATTCGCTCGATAGCCGCCTGCGCCCGACCCGCGGCAGCAATATGTCGCTGATCACGGAGTTCGCCGGCCTCGGCGGTTCGGTGAAATATGCCCGTGTTCGCGGCAAGGCCGCCAGATATTGGCCGATGGGCAGCGGGTTCATCTTCTCGGTCGCGGCAGAAGGCGGCGCCATCCATTCGCTTGGCGGCAATGAGGAGCCTGGCACCGACGGCGTGATCCTGACCGATCGCTTCCAGCTTGGCGAGCCGCAGATTCGCGGCTTCGACATTCGCGGCGTAGGCCCGCGCGTGCTGCGCCAGCAATATGTCGATGACGAGAATGGCGATCCCGTGTTGATCACCGATCGCAAGCGTGTGATCGACGATGCGCTGGGTGGCCGCATGTATTATCTCGGACGCGCAGAGCTTGAGATTCCGCTCGGCACCGGCGCTCGCGAAATGGGCCTGCGGCCGTCGATCTTCGTCGATGCGGGCGCGCTCTTCTCCGTCACCAGGCCTCAGCTGCAGGATAACCCGAATGGGCTCCAGCAGCGCGACACGGATGGAAACCTGCTGTATATCGAGCGGGTTGCGAATACCGATGGCACGTTCTCGAATGTCATCACGACCAATCCGCTGGCCGCCGATGGCATCACCGCCAATACGGCTTCGATCATCCCGAACAGCCGCTTCAAGGAAATCTTCCTGGGCGACTCGGCAATGCCGCGCGTTTCGATCGGCATCGGGGTCAACTGGAATTCGCCATTCGGTCCCTTCCGGATCGACTTCTCCCGCGTGCTCCGCAAGGAGCCGGGCGATGACACCAAAAGCTTCTCGTTCAACGTAGGAACTCAATTCTGATGAAACTTATCTCGTCCTTGCTCGCGGCAGCGAGCCTTTCGACGGCGGCACTGGTTGCCGTTCCCGCAGCAGCCCAGGTGCAGGGCAACATTGCGACGGTGAATGCGCCGGCCGTGGTCATCAATTCGAACGCTTTCACGACGGCTTACCAGCAGATCGCGACGACCTATAAGCCGCAGCTGGACACGATCCAGGCTCGCCAGCAGGAAAGCCAGACGCTGCTGCAGCAGCTCGATACCAACAAGGACAACCAGCTCGACGAAGCCGAGCAGCAGGCTGCTCAAAATTCGCCGCAGGCGACGCGCTTGCAGGCAATCGAACAGGAAGTTGCCCAGCTGACCGACCAGGTCGAGGCTGCTCGCGTCTATGCGATCGAACAGATCCTGGCGCAGTACCGCCCGGCGCTTGAGGAAGTGGTGCAGCAGCTGCGCATCCAGGTGGTGCTGACGCCCGACGTCGTGGTCTATGCGCCGCAGCAAGCCAATATCACGCAACAAGTTACCGCTGCGGTCAATGCGAAGGTGCCTTCGGTGGCGATCGTCCCGCCGCAGAACTGGCGCCCGACCCGCAATGCGGTCGCGATCTATCAGCAGATCCAGCAGACACTTATGGCGGCGCAGGCTATCCAGGCGCAGCAACAGGCGGCGCAGCAGCCGAACCCGCAGGCGCCGAGCGGCCGCTAAGAACGAAAAAAGGGGGCAGGGCCATGAGTGAAGCGACGGGCGTAGGCGCCTATGACATCCAGCGGATCCTCAAAGCCCTGCCGCACCGCTATCCGTTGCTGCTGGTAGATCGGGTCAGGTCGATCGAACTTGGTGTACGCATCCATGCGGTGAAAGCGGTCTCCTTCAACGAAGACTTCTTCCAGGGGCACTTTCCCGGGGCACCGATCATGCCGGGTGTGCTCCAGATCGAGGCGCTGGCGCAGGCTGCGGCGATCCTGGGCATCGAGACGCTCGAGCTTGCGGGCACCGGCAAGCTGGTGTTCTTCATGGGGATCGACGGCGCCAAGTTCCGCTCGCCCGTGACGCCGGGTTGCCTGCTCGACCTTGAAGTCGAGTTCCTCCAGAAGCGCAGCCGGGTCTACAAGTTCAAGGGGCGCGCCAGCGTCGAAGGCAAGACCACCACCGAGTGCGAATTCACGGCGATGATCGCGGATCCGCCCTCCGATTGAACGCCTGCCGAATAACAGAAAATTAGGGACGCAACATGAAAAGAGGTTTTGGCTTTGCCATCGCCTTGGCACTGGCAATCGCTGCCCCTGCGACTGCGCAGGAGGTGCCGCAGGACAACGCCGAAGTGGCGGCCATGTTCGCGGCAGACCAGTCGCAGCGCATGGCAGATACAGATGATCACGAGGCAGCAGCGCGGGCCGACGAGCAGCGGCGCATGCACATACGCGAGCTGTTCGAGGCAGGCGAGTTGAAGACTGGGGCCGATTACTTCGGAGCTGCTTTCATCTTCCAGCACGGCAACGAACCGCGCGACTACCTGCTGGCGCATGTGCTGGCTGTACGTGCTGCTGCCCTTGGGCACAGGGATGCGCAATGGATCGCGGCGGCCACGCTCGATCGCTATCTCCAGAGCATCGGCCAGCCCCAGATTTACAGCACGCAGTATCGGTTCCCGAATGAAGGTGGCGTAACCATGGAGCCCTATGACCGGACCTTGTTGGTTGATGCGCTGCGGAAGGCGTCAAGCGCTGGCGACCTTGCCGCGCAGGAACGCAAGCTGGCCGAATATGCCAAGCTGGTGGCGCCGGCCAAGGCTGGTGGCGACGAGGCCGGGAGCAATTGAGCCACCGAGAGTGGTTGCATTGCCCGGCGTTTGCCGCTAGTGGCGCCGCTTTCCGAGATCACAGCACCGCCGGTCGGAACCGGCGCAACGCTACAAAGGATATTTGACATGAAGGCCGAAGGGCATCCCGACTACCACATGATCACGGTCAAGATGACCGATGGCACCGAATTCCAGACCCGTTCGACCTGGGGCAGCGAAGGCGACGTCCTGGCGCTCGAAATCGACCCCACCAGCCACCCGGCCTGGACCGGCGGCCGTCAGCAGGTTTCCGAAGGTGGTCGCGTTGCTGCCTTCAACAAGCGCTTCGGCGGGCTTACGCTCAAGAAGTAAGCGATTGTACAAGCTAAGCGGTCGCAAGGCCGCGAAGGGAAGGGCGGTCCGACGGGGCCGCCTTTTTCATTTTAGCCCCGTCTTCGCATCAGGCAGCGACGCCTATGCGCATTTGATGCAGCGCGTGGCGATCGGACGAGCCTTGAGCCGCTCCAAGGATATCGGCTCGCCACAGATTGCACAGGTGCCGTAGGTTCCGTTCTCGATCCGCAGCAGAGCGAGCCTGATCTGCTGGATCTCCGAACGCAGCACATCGTCCACGCCTTCGAGCGCTTCGTCATCGGCAAGGTCGACCGCTTGCTCTTCCCAATCGGCATCGAGCGGATGGCGCAAATCGTCTTCGATCACTTCGGTGCGCTCAAGCAAGTCCGCAAGTCGCGCCTTGAGTTGCGTCGCGATGTCGCTGCAGTCGGTCATTCCCATCCCCATTCCTTTTCACGATACCATTTGGTTATCACATATTTCAGGCCTTTGCGCACCTTCATCCCGTGATGGAGCGTGTTCGGGTTGACGCTGCCGTCCGGCCGCCGGTTGTTCCAGCAAAGAAGTTTGCCGGCTTCGGGTTGGAAGGTCTTTCCGATCACTTTGAACCTTGTCGCACCGCCTGCCTCGACGTCATTGAGATAGATCATGAAAGTCCAGGTCCGCTGGCCCGCGACAGAGCAGAACTTCGCGAAATCCGCCCCCTCGGGCGCGAAATAGTCAGTGTGCGGTTTGAACTCCTGCCCCAGTTCGTATCGTTGGCCCTGGATCGGTTCGCCATATGCGGGCTCGATACCTGACAGATCGGCCAACATTGTTTCCAGCCGCTGGACTGCGGGTTCACCCGCATCCAGATCGCAGGTCTCGCTGGTCCGGAAATAACGGTCGCCATTGTCATCGGCGATGGTGCTGGGGCGGCGGTTGGTTTCGATCAGCGCAGTCAGTTCTTGTCGCAAGTCGTCAGGCAGGAAATCGCGGCACTGAAAAAGCTCCAGCCGGGGACTCGGAACGCGCTGCATTGCTGTGTGCCGGAGCAGACGTTCAGCCGAAGATTCGCCGGGTCGGGACATCGGCGTCACGATAGCCAGTCTGGCGCATTCGGCAAAGCGCGAAATAATCTTGCGTGGCGCTTGCGATTGCGAAGTTTTCGCTTCCAAAACGGGCCAAGCTATGCAACAGGCTCGCGCCCGTTGCGGCTGGCCTTGACCACGCCGCGGCAGCGCGTATCAGCCCCGCTTGCGCGGCTCGACTTGCGGATGCGGGACGGGGCATGTGGCGATCGTAGCTCAGTTGGTTAGAGCGCCGGTTTGTGGTACCGGAGGTCGCGGGTTCGAACCCCGTCGATCGCCCCATTTTCTCCCTGTCAGTGCTGTCAAAAAGGCCGCCCAACAAAGGATGGGCAATGACGGCTTTCTGGAACCAACCCGATTTTGACGATCACGAGCAGGTAGTGTTCGTGCGCGATGCGGCCTCGGGGCTTTCCGCGATTATCGCCATTCATTCGACCCACCTTGGCCCGGCTGCGGGCGGGACGCGATTCTGGCACTATGTCGAACCTTCGGCTGGTATGCGCGATGCGCTGCGCCTGAGCCGCGGAATGAGCTACAAAAACGCCATGGCCGGCCTCCCCGCTGGTGGCGGCAAGGCGGTTATCCTCGCCGATTCGAACCGCACGAAGACGCCCGAGATGCTGGCCGCCTTCGCACGTGCGGTCGACGGGCTTGGCGGCCAGTATATCACCGCGCAGGATGTGGGCATGAGCGAAGCCGACATGGTCAGCCTGTCGCAGCGCACCACACACGTCGCAGGCCTGCCCGGGCAGGGCGGCGGCGATCCCGGTCCCTATACTGCGCGCGGCGTTTATCTCGGCGTCAAGGCGGCTGCCAAGCGCGCGCTGGGCACCGATGACATGAAGGGCGTCCGCGTGGCGATCCAGGGCGTCGGCAGCGTTGGCGGCGGTCTCGCCCGCTATCTCGCCGAAGCGGGCGCCGAACTGATCCTGGCCGATATCGACGCAGCCCGCGCCGCGGCACTGGCCGAAGAGCTGGGCGGTATCTCGGTCAGTACCGAAGCGGTCCTTTCCGCCGATGCCGATATCGTCAGCCCCTGTGCGCTTGGCGCGATCCTGACCGAGGAATCGATCGCTTCGATCAAGGCCAAGGCGGTTGCCGGCGGTGCCAACAACCAGCTCGCAACCGGCAGCGAGGGCCGCCTGCTGGTCGATCGCGGCATTCTCTATGCGCCTGACTATGTCATCAACGCGGGCGGTATCATCAGCGTGCTGCGCCATATCGACAGTGCAGGGGATGACGAAATCAACGCTAGGATCGATCGCATTCCCGATCGGCTCGAAGCTGTGTGGCAGGAAAGCGCAGCCACTGGCGCAACCCCGGCCGAGGTCGCCGACCGGATGGCGCAGCGCCTGATCGGGCGTTGAACGCAACCGACACTTGAGGTTTTTGCAGTCTTGCAGGGAGCGGGGGGCACTGTAATACCCTCCGCAAAAGGACCCGTTCTTTCATGCATGGCTTTGCCAATCCGACGCGTTTCCTGAAGCTTGCGAACTGGCTGACACCGCTATTGCTGGTGTCGGGTATGGTGCTGGTTGCCGGCGGCCTGTGGTGGGGCCTGTTCAAGGTTCCGCCCGACCGGTTGATGGGCGACACAGTGCGCATCCTGTTCATCCATGTTCCCGCCGCGTGGCTCGGCATGGGCGGATGGAGCGCGATCGCGATTTCGAGCCTGGCCTATCTCGTGTGGAAGCATCCGCTGGCGGCGATAGCCGCGCGCGCGGCAGCGGTACCGGGTATGGTCTTTACCGCGATTTGCCTTGCCACCGGCTCGATCTGGGGCCGCCCGACCTGGGGAACCTGGTGGGAATGGGACGGACGCCTCACCAGCATGCTGGTGCTGCTGTTTCTCTACTTCGGCTATATCGCCTTGTCGCAGGCTGTGGCGCGCGAGGGTGTTTCGCCGCGTATCGCGGCGATCTTCGGGCTGGTCGGGGCGATCAATATCCCCATCATCAACCGTTCGGTCGTGTGGTGGAATTCGCTGCACCAGCCGCCCAGCATCACCATGGGCAAGAGCGCGATCGATCCCGCATTCCTTGTCCCCTTGATGGTGGCCGTGCTCGGTTTTTCGCTGCTGTTCGGCGGAGTAGTTCTGGCGCGGATGCGTGCCTTGCTGGCGGAAGTGCAGGCCGAGGCGCGCTTGCGCCGGATGGCGCTGGAGGCTGCGTGATGCGCGAAGCACTCGACCAATGGGATTTCGTAGTCGCGGCCTATGCCGTTGGGATGTTCGGGACATTCGCGATGGTCGCATGGGCATGGTGGGACATGCGCCGGGCGGAAGCGCGCCGAGACAAGGTGAAAAGAAAATGAGTTCGATCAAGCCCAAGCACCAGCGGTTGGTGCTCGTGAGCCTGGCGCTGGTGGCGATCATCGCTGCCGGGCTGCTGGCGGCATGGGCACTGCGCAACCAGGCGAACTATTTTTACCTGCCCGATCAGATGATGGCGGACCCGCCCGCTGTGGGGCAGGCAGTACGGCTCGGCGGCATGGTGGCGGAAGGGTCAATCGAGACGTTGGAAGACGGGGTGACGGTCGCCTTCGTCGTCACCGACAAGGGCGATGCGCGCGTGCCGGTACGCTACACCGGCATCCTGCCTGACCTGTTCGTCGAGGGCTCGGGCGTGGTGGCAGAGGGAAGCCTCGGCGCCGACGGCGTCTTCGTCGCCGATCACCTGCTGGCCAAGCATGACGAGAATTACGTGCCGCGCGAATTGCAGGACATGGCCGAACACCAGAGTGAACCCGGCCCGCAGGACACCGTGGTCGGCTACGAATGAGCGCTGAACTAGGCCTTGCCGCGCTGTGGATGGCCGCAGCGCTCGCGGTACTCCAGCTCGCAGGCGGCGCAATCGCCCAGCGCGATCCCTACGCTCCTCTTGCCGCGCTGGTTCGACCGGCGGCGATGCTGCAGGGCTTCCTGGCGCTGTTCAGCTTCGGAATGCTGCTGTGGGTCTTCGCGATTACCGATCTTTCGGTGAAGCTGGTGGCTGCCAATTCGCATTCGATGAAGCCGATGATCTTCAAGCTGTCGGGTGCGTGGGGCAACCACGAAGGCTCGATGCTGCTGTGGGTCACGGTGATGGCGCTGGCGGGCGCCCTGATCGCCTGGATCGAGAAGCGCCTGCCCGAAAAAACCATGCAGGCGACATTGGCGGCGCAGGGCTTTGTCGCACTGGGCTTCTACGCCTTCCTGCTGCTCAGCTCGAACCCGTTCGAGCGGCTGCCCGTGCCCGTGCCTGAAGGCAACGGCCTCAACCCGCTGTTGCAGGACATCGGCTTGGCCTTCCACCCGCCCACGCTCTACATGGGCTATGTCGGGCTGTCGGTCGCGTTCAGCTTCGCGGTAGGCGCGCTGGTGACGCGGCAAGTGACTCCCGAATTCGCCCGCGTGATGCGGCCCTGGGTGCTGGGCGCCTGGGTGTTCCTGACGATGGGGATCACTGCCGGTTCCTATTGGGCCTATTACGAGCTCGGTTGGGGCGGCTGGTGGTTCTGGGATCCGGTCGAGAACGCATCGCTCATGCCATGGCTGGCGGCGACCGCTCTGCTCCATTCGGCCAGCGTGCTGGCAGCGCGCGATGCCTTGCGCGCATGGACAATCATGCTGGGTGTCGTGGCCTTCTCGATGAGCATGCTCGGCACTTTCCTGGTGCGTTCGGGCATCCTCACCAGCGTCCACGCTTTTGCGGTCGATCCCGAACGCGGTTCGTTCATCCTTGCACTTCTGACAATCTACATCGGCGGCGCCCTGTTGCTCTTCGCCTTGCGCGCCAGCACGGTTTCCGAAGGGCAGCGCTTCGCCGCGACCAGCCGTGAAGGCGCGCTGGTGTTCAACAATGTGATGCTCTCGGCCATTCTCGGAATCGTGCTGCTCGGCACGCTCTATCCGTTGCTCACCGAAGCGTTCGATGTGCGCGTTTCGGTCGGCCCGCCCTATTTCAACCCGGTTGGGGCGATCTTCACTATCCCGATGCTGTTGGTGATGGCGGTGGGGCCGTTGCTGCGCTGGCGCGAGGACGATATCGAGCGGGTGCGCGCGCCGATAGCGATCTTCATTGCGCTGATCGTCACCACGGCGCTGTTCACTGTGCTGGCGAAGAGTGACATCGGCATATTGCCACTGCTCGGCCTTGCCGTGGCGGTGGGGCTGGGCGTCGCGAGTTTCATGCCGCTGCGCGGGCGCAACATCCTGCGCGTTCCATTGGCGACATGGGGCATGGTGCTCGCCCATTTCGGCGTAGCTGTTTCGCTGTTGGGCATGGCAAGCGAAAGCGCCTTCACAAAGGAGAAGCTGGTCGCGGTTGCACCGGGCGGAACCACCGAGCTTGGCGGATTCCGGATCACGCTTGAAGGCGTGGAACCCGTTGCCGGGCCCAATTGGACTGCAATGGAAGCGCGAATCAGCGCCCAGCGCGGAGAGGGCAAGCTGCATGTGCTTACCCCGCAATCGCGCAGCTTCTGGGCACCGGCGCAGGAAACGACCGAGAGCGCCTTGCTCACGCGCTGGGACGGCCAGCTTTACGCCGTGGTGGGCAATCAGGCCGACGATGGCCGTTGGCAGCTGAGGCTGTGGTGGAAACCGCTGGTCACACTGATCTGGTTCGGCGGGTTGCTGATCTGCCTTGGCGGTACATTGGCGATCATCGGGCGGCTGGTCGGCGACCTGCGCCGTCGCCACGCCGACCGGCGCGAAGCCGAGGAACGCGAGGAAATGGCGGCACTGCGGGCCGATGCTTCCACTCCCGCCGCAAACGGGGAGATCGTGTGATGCGCTGGACGCTGTGGGTTCCGCTGCTGCTGTTCGCTTTCTTCGTCGGGCTGGCCGGTTACCAACTGAGCCAGCCGAAGGACGAGTTCATCCATTCGACCATGATCGGCAAGCCATTGCCCGAGTTCGAATTGAAACCGGCGAGCAGCGCGCTTCCGGGCGTGTCGACCGCCGATTTCCGCGACGGCAAGCCGAAGTTGCTCAACATCTGGGCGAGTTGGTGCCTGCCTTGCATCGCCGAAGCGCCGCATCTCGAAGCGCTGCGCGAAGCCGGAGTCGAGATTGTCGGCGTCGCGATCCGCGACAAGCAGCAGGATGTCGACCGGTTCCTTGAGACGCATGGCAATCCCTATTCGCGCATCGGGGCCGATGACATCTCCGCGATCCAGCTCGAAATCGGTTCGTCGGGCGTGCCCGAAACCTTCGTGATCGACGGGCAGGGGATCATTCGCCACCAGCATATCGGCGATGTGCGTGCGGAGAACGTACCCGAACTGATCGAGAAGCTCCGCGAGGCGGGCCAATGAGGGCGCTGGCGCTGTTCCTGGCCGCCTTGCTGGCTCTGCCGCTTGCGGCACAGGATTCGCTCCCTCCGGCGCCCTACGCCTATCAGCAGCTTGAGGATCCCGCGCAGGAAGCCAAGGCGATGGCGCTTATGCACACGCTACGTTGCCTCAAGTGCCAGAGCCAGTCGATTGCCGACAGCGATGCCCCGATGGCAGGTGACATGCGCCACCAGGTCCGCACCCGCATCGCCGCTGGCGAAGATCCAGAGGCGATCCGCCAGTGGCTGGTCGACCGCTATGGCGACTACGTCAGCTACGAGCCGCGCATGACTGCTTCGGCCTGGCCGCTGTTTGCGATCCCGCTTTTGCTGCTGCTGGTTGCCGGCGCAATCTTGTGGAAGCGCATCGGCCGGCGTCCGGAAGGCGGGTCTGGCGAAGTATACGATGAGGCGGACGTCTGATGGTGTGGGTGCCGATCCTGTTGTTGGGCTTGTTCGCCATGCTCACGGCGATACTGGTGCTGCGCTTGCCGCGGCAGGGGTGGATGCTGTTCGGCGCAGTGCTGATGTTCGGCCTGGCCGGCTACGGCGTGCATGGTTCACCGGGCCTTCCGGCTGCTCCCAAGCAGGCCGTGACCAAGGCCGCGCAATCGGGCGAAGCGCTGGTCTCGGCGCGTCGTGGCCTGTTCGACGATGGAACGCCTCCGCCGCATTACTTGGTGATGTCCGACGGTTTTGCGCGGCAGGGCCGCTATGCCGAGGCCGCTGCGCTGCTGCGGCAGGGCGTCGATGCCAATCCTGGCGATGCCGAAGGGTGGCTGGCACTGGCGATCGCGTTGGTAGAGCATGCCGACGGGCAACTCACGCCGCCTGCGCTCTATGCCTTCGAGCGCGCGCAAGATGCGTTTCCGGCGCATCCGGGCGCGGGCTATTTCCTCGGCATGGCTTGCCTTCGCGCGGGCAAGCCGGTTGAGGCGCGCAAGGTGTGGGTGGAACTGCTTGAGCGCTCGCCTGCGGACGCACCCTGGCGCGAGGATTTGGCGTTTCGCATTGCAGGGCTCGACGAATTGATTGCTCAGATGGAGCGCATGCGGCAAATGATGGAAACACAGCGCACTGCGCCCGCTGCACCCGCGATGGAGGAGCGCCCCTGAGGCGCGACTTGCAGCGGGCATATGGCGGTGCTAAGGGCGCCGGCGTTTTGCTGTCGGGACGTTTGCGGCAGCCATTTGGAGCGGCGCTTTTCGGGCGCTCGGGCAGTACCGGGGACAATCGGGAAATCCTTTGACTATGAGCGAAGCATCAACCCCAGTGCACCAGCCTCACGGCGTCCCTGGCAAGGGGCATAGCGCGTCGAAGGCTGCCTTGGCGGTTGGGGCGATTGGCATCGTTTTCGGCGATATCGGCACCAGCCCGCTCTATGCGTTCCGTGAAACCTTTCGCGGCGCGCACCACCTGCCGATCGACGATTTGCATGTGTTGGGCGTCGTCAGCCTGATCTTCTGGTCGATGACGCTGGTCGTCGCGATCCAGTATGTCACGATCCTGATGTGGGCCGACAACAAGGGGCAGGGCGGCAGCCTTGCCTTGGTGGCGCTGATCTCGCGCAGCATCGGCAAGACGAAATACAGTTGGGTGGCGGTGCTGCTCGGCGTGTTTGCGACATCGCTGTTCTATGGCGACAGCATGATCACGCCCGCGATCTCCGTGCTGTCCGCGGTCGAGGGCCTCACGGTCGTCGACCACCGGATGGACCCCTTCGTCATTCCGATCGCGCTGGGCCTGCTGGTGTTCCTGTTCATCCTGCAGAAGCGAGGAACGGCCAAGGTCGGGGCGCTGTTCGCTCCGGTGATGATCGTCTATTTCACCGTCATCGCGGGGATGGGCATCTGGCAGATCGTGCAGACGCCGGAAATCCTGTGGGCGCTCAACCCCTGGTACGCGATCAATTTCTTCATTCTCGACGGCTGGTTCGCCTTCCTCGCGCTCGGCTCGGTGGTGCTCGCTGTAACCGGTGCAGAGGCGCTCTATTCCGACATGGGCCATTTCGGGCGCGGTCCGATGCGGCTGTCGTGGTTCGGCTTCGTCATGCCCTGCCTCCTGCTCAACTATTTTGGGCAGGGCGCGATGATCGTCGGCTTGCCCGAGGAAATTGCCGAAGAGGCTATTCGCAATCCGTTCTTCTTCCTTGCGGCCGAGGAATGGCGCCTGCCGCTGGTGTTCCTTGCCACGGCGGCCACTTTCATCGCCAGCCAGGCGGTGATCTCCGGCGCCTTCTCGATCACCCACCAGGCGATCCAGATGGGCTATATCCCGCGTCTTTCGATCCGCCACACCAGCGAGACCGAAGGCGGGCAGATCTACATTCCGATCGTCAATTGGGCGCTGATGATCGCGGTGATCGTGCTGGTGCTGACGTTCCAAAACTCGTCCAACCTCGCTTCGGCCTATGGCATCGCGGTGACAGGCGCGGTCACGATCGACACGCTGCTGATGGCGGTGCTGCTGGTCGGCGTGTGGAAGTGGAAGTGGTGGTATGCTGCGCCGCTCGTATTGCTGTTCCTGATCGTCGACGGCGCCTATTTCGCGGCCAACCTCACCAAGGTGCCCGATGGTGGCTGGTTCCCACTGGTGGTGGGCCTCATCGCCTTCACGCTGCTCACTACATGGGCGCGCGGGCGCAAGCTGATGCGCGACCGGATGAGCGAAGTGGCGCTGCCGATGGAGATCTTCGCCAAGTCCGCGAAGAATTCGGCGCTGCGCGTGCCCGGCACGGCGATCTTCATGGCTTCGAGCACGGCTGGGGTGCCCTCGGCGCTGCTGCACAATATCAAGCACAACAAAGTGCTGCACGAACGCGTGGTGATCCTGACGGTCGACATCGCCGAAGTGCCCTATGTCGATCCGGGCGAGCGGTGCGAATATCACGATCTGGGTGACGGCTTCTATCGCGCGATCCTGCATTACGGATTCATGGAAGCGACCGACGTGCCTGCCGGCCTCAAGCAGATGAAGAAGTGTGGCGGCGAATTCGACATGATGCAGACCAGCTTCTTCCTGAGCCGACAGACGCTGCTGCCTTCAGAAAAGCCCGGCATGGCGATCTGGCGCGAGAAGGTCTTCGCATGGATGCTGCGCAATTCGGCAACCGCGATGGACTTCTTCAAGCTGCCGACGAACCGTGTGGTTGAGCTGGGGAGCCAGGTCGAGATCTGACCTCTGCTTGCGGCGCAAAGCCGCTCATTACTGCGCATCGTTTTGCGGTCCGATGCGACACATGCGACATAGTCCTAAAGAAGAAAACTCTCGGCTCGTCATTGCGAGCGTAGCGAAGCAATCCATGCACACGCGAGCCAAGGTGGATTGCAACGTCGGCTGCGCTTCCTCGCAATGACGATACGAGGGATGGAGCGTTAGTGCGATGCGACAATGGCAAAGAGCACTGTGCTCTTACCAGATCGCAGCCATGTAGGAAAACCGGATTGGTTTCGGACCATCACGAACTGGCAAAGAAAGAGGCGCCCCGGTTGCCCGGAGCGCCTCTTTTCCTGGCGTAAGCCGATCCGGGCCGGTCAGCCCAAATTCGCGCTCACCATCGCATACATCATCGGGATCGAGAGCAGCGTGTTGAGGCGGCTCGCGATCAATGCGCGCGGTGCGGCAGCGGCCTTTTCCTCGGCGCTCGCTTCCACGATGCCCAGTACCTTCTTCTGCGCGGGCCAGATGATGAACCACACGTTGAAGGCCATCACCAGTGCCATCCACATGCCTGCGCCGATCAAATCGACCGCGCCTTCGCCGCGGAAGGTCAAGGCGTCGACCATGTAGCCGCTCACCATCGAGATCCACAGGCCGGTCACTACCGTGAGCAGCGCGGCCCAGCGGAAGAAGAACAGCACCTTGGGTGCGATATGCCCGGTGATCGCCCCTTTCTGCTCCGCCGGGATGGCGGGCATTGTGGGAACCTGGACGAAGTTCAGGTAATAGAGCAGGCCGATCCACAGCACCCCGAAGAAGAGGTGCAGCCAGCGTGCGACCGAGTTGGAATCGACCGTCGCATAAGCGTCAAAGCCGAACATCAGCGCGAGCGCGGCGACCAGGCCGATCGCCAGCACGAGATGAAGATTTCCGAAGAGTTTTGCCATCGTTATCCCCCTTTGAAGGCCCTGAGGAGCGCAAGGCGGTTCGCCCCCGTCCGCTCCTCGCGGACACTGGTCACAATTGAAGGGGTTGGCAAGCCCGGATTATTCAGGCCGGTGGAGGATTGCGCGTTTCCTCATCGACGCCTTCGATGGTGAGGCCGTGCTTCAGCAGCATCGGAATCTGGCTGAAGGTGAACAGTAAGGTCAGCGGCAGGAACACCCACAGCTTGGCCCACAGCCAGCCTTCGAAGGTCATGTTCGCGCGCATCCCCTCGTTGAGCAGCGCAAGCAGCAGGAAGAACACGCCCCAATTGCGCGAGAGCTTGAGCCAGCCTTCCTGCGACAGCCCTTCGAACGCCGCTTCGAGAAGGATCTGCAGCAGCGCGCGCTTGCGCCACACGCCGACCAGCAGGGCTACGCCGAACACGGTGTAGATGATGGTGGGCTTGAGCTGGACGAACACCGGGTCGCCGAAGAACACCGTCAGCGCGCCAAAGCCCACGATCAGCGCGGTCGAGAACCACAACATGGGCGAGACCTTGCCCAGCCGCCATTTGGAAACCGCGAGAGCAACCACGGCGGCGACCATGAAGGCCATCGTGCCCTTGATCACTGCGGCGAGTTCGCCGATCGGTTCGGCCTGTTCGGGCGCGAACCAGCGATAGACGCCAAGGAACACCAGCAGCGGGCCGTAATCGACCGCCACGTTGATCCAGCTGCTGCCGGCTTTCTTGGTTTCCTTTTCAGTCATTACCTATCCGTTCGTCCTGAGCCTGCCGAAGGGCGAACCTTGCGCGACATTCGTGGTTCGACAGGCTCACCACGAACGGAAATGCTGTGCAGGTGATCAAGCCACACCTGCAATCACGCGCGCGACCAGATCCGGGTCGAACGGGCGCAAGTCATCGATTTTCTCGCCCACGCCAATTGCGTGGATCGGAAGGCCATATTGCTCGGCTGCCGCCACCAGCACGCCGCCGCGCGCCGTGCCGTCGAGCTTGGTCATGATCAGGCCGGTGACGCCCGCCACTTCCTTGAACACGTCGATCTGGCTCAGCGCGTTCTGGCCATTGGTGGCATCGAGCACCAGCACCACGTCATGCGGCGCCTCCGGGTTGAGGCGGCCGAGCACGCGGCGGATCTTGGCTAGCTCGTCCATCAGTTCGCGCTTGTTCTGGAGCCTGCCGGCGGTGTCGACGATCAGCGCGTCGATCCCCTTGTCGGTCGCCGCTTTCACTGCATCGAACACGATGCTGGCGGGATCGCCGCCTTCGGGGCCGCGCACGATCGGCACGTTGATCCGCTCGGCCCAGGTCGCGAGCTGGCCGATCGCCGCGGCGCGGAAAGTGTCGCCTGCCGCAAGCATCACGCCGTAATCGTCTTCCTGGAACAGATGCGCGAGTTTGGCGATGGTGGTCGTTTTGCCGCTGCCATTGACGCCGATCACCAGGATCACTTGCGGGCGCGGGAAAGCGGTGATTTCGAGCGGCTTGGCCACCGGGCGCAGGATTTCGGCGATTTCTTCGGCGACGGCTTCCTTGAGTTCGCGCTCGCTGATCTCCAGCCCGAAGCGCTTTTCCTTCAGCCGCTCGCGAATGCGCGCGGCAGCCGATGGGCCGAGATCGGACATGATCAGCGCATCTTCGACGCTGTCGAGCGTCGCATCGTCCAGCTTGGCCGTGCTGACCACGCTGGTGAGGTTCTCGCTCAACCGTTCGGAGGTCTTGCGGAACCCGCCGAACAGCCGATCGGCCCAGGATTTCTTGGGCGCATCCGCCTCGCTCATACGAGCAGTCCTTCCTTTATCTGCGTTGGCCGGACCCGAACGATCCGACCGGCCGGCGTGCCTTCGGGCACCGCCACACGCGCAAAATCGGGTGCATAGCCGGTCCCGTCGGCTTCGGCGAGCACCGAAAGCTCTAACCCTACATGCGCTTCAATCCATGCGCGGCGCACATCGCTCACCGCTTCGCGCAATTCGATGGCGCGCTGGCGGATCGTTGCTGGGTCGAGTTGGGGCATGCGCGCGGCTGGCGTGCCGGGGCGGGGCGAATAGGGGAAGACATGGCCGTGGACGATATCGAGTTCGCGGATGATCGAAAGGTTCGCCTGGTGGTGCTCCTCGCTTTCGGTCGGGAAGCCTGCGATCAAATCCGCACCGACTGCCAGATCGGGGCGAGTCTGCTTCAGGCGCCCGACCAGTTCGATCGCGTGGTGGCGCAGGTGGCGCCGCTTCATGCGCTTGAGGATCAAGTCATGGCCGTGCTGCAACGACAGGTGCAGATGCGGCATCAGGCGTTGCTCGCTTACGAAGAGTTTGACCAATTCTTCATCGACTTCAATGCCATCGAGCGAAGACATGCGAAGTCGTGTGAGCTCGGGAAAGCGGTCCAGGATGCTTGCAACGAGGCTTCCCAGGGGCGGCTTGTCGGGCAGGTCATGGCCCCAGCTGGTGACGTCGACGCCGGTCAGCACCACTTCGGCCGCGCCCTGCGCAAGATGCGCTTCGACTTCGCGCAGCACCTGGTCAATGGTGAGCGAGCGGCTCGGCCCGCGCCCTTGCGGGATTACGCAGAAGGTGCAGGCATGGTCGCAGCCATTCTGCACCGCGATGAAGGCGCGGGTGCGGCTGCGGGCCACCTGCGGGGCCTCAACCGAAAGGTTCCAAGCGCGCGGATCAAGTTTGGCGTGATTGGCGATCAGCCCGTCGACTTCGGGCATTGCGGCGAGCTGGGCGTGCTCGATCTCGGCTGCGCAGCCGGTCACCAGCAAGCGCACGTCGGGGCGCGCGCGCCGTGCCCGGCGGATCGCCTGCCGCGTCTGGCGGACGGCCTCGGCAGTGACCGCGCAGCTGTTTATTACAACGATCTCGTCCGAATTGCCCAACATCCCACGAATGCGGTCGCTTTCGGCAAGGTTGAGCCGGCAGCCGAGCGAAATCACTTCGGGCCCGCTCATTCGGCTTCGCCCTTGGCGTAGTCCTCCCACTCGAAGCTGCCGCGAAAGCTCTCGGTGGCGGGGCCGGTCATCAATATGCGGCCGTCATCGCGCCATGAGATATCGAGCGGGCCGCCGGGCAGGGTAACCGTCACATCGCGGCCGGTGAGGCCACGGCGGGCCGCCGCAACCGCAGTGGCGCAGGCACCGGTACCGCAGGCGCGCGTAAGCCCCGCGCCGCGTTCCCACACGCGCAAGCGGATGCGACCGGGCGCTTCGATCGTCGCGACGTTCACATTGACCCGCTGGGGGAACAGCGGGTCTCGCTCGATCTCGGGACCGAGCCTGTCGAGTTCCACTGCGTCGCAATCGCTGACGAAGAAGATCAAATGCGGGTTGCCGACATTCACTGCCGAGGGGTTCTCAAGCTCTTCCCAGCCGACCGGCATGGAGAGCGTATCCATCGCATAGGCGAGGGGGATCTCGTCCCAGCCGAAACGGGGCACGCCCATGTCTACGCGGGCGCCGCCAATGGCGGGTTCGAGCGCGATCACGCCGCCATCGGTAAGCACCCTGGCTGGCCTTCCATGAAGCAGCGCCACGGCGCGGCTGGCATTACCGCAAGCTTCGACTTCGCCGCCGTCGGCATTGAAGATGCGCATGCGGAAATCGGCGGAAACATCAGGCGCGGGTTCGAGCAGGATCAACTGGTCGCAGCCGATACCCTCGCGGCGATCGGCCAATGCAGCCGCGATACGTCCCGAGATCGCGGGCAGGGCCGTTTCCCGCCCGTCGAGGACAATGAAATCATTGCCGAGGCCGTGCATCTTGGTGAAGGGGACGCGCATGTCGATGCGCGCTCTATGCGCGCCGGGCTTCGGCGTCCAGCATTTCGCAGAGTTGATGGGGTCAGGCCCTGGGCTCCGGCCTATGCGCGCCGTTGGTCGGCAAGCTCGTCAGTGACAGCGCCGCTGTCATTGCGGTTTTCTCCAGCCTTGCTTAGCCGCCCCTGTCCGCGCAGGCGCTCAATCACCCGGACGGCAGGCTCGGGATGGCCATAGAGATAGCCCTGGCCCTTGAGCTGCCCCATCCGGCGCAGCGTTTCGAGGATCGCCTCGTTCTCGATCCCTTCGGCTGTGATGGGCATTTCCAGCCCGTTGCCGAGCGACACGATCGCATCGACGATCTTGCTGCTATCCCTGTAGTTCAACTCACGAACGAAGCTGCGGTCGATCTTGATCCGGTCGAAGGGCAAGGTGCGAAGCTGCGACAGGCTGGCGTAGCCAGTGCCGAAGTCATCCAGGCTCACCTTCACGCCCTGGTTGCGCAGGCTCGATATCATCGAACGCACCAGGCCGATATTCTCGTGCAGGCAGGTTTCAGTGATCTCGATCTCAAGCCGCTGCGCGGGGAAATTGTGCTCGAACAGCAGCTTGAGCAGCCGCTGCGAGAACCAGCGATCGCGCATCTGGACGGGCGAGATGTTGACCGAAAGCGTCAGCTTCGGGTCCCATTCCTTTGCGTCGTCAAAGGCCTGCACCATCAGCTGCTCCGACAATTCGCCGATCACGCCGATTTCCTCGGCGATCGGGATGAATATCTCCGGATTGACCACACCCATGTCGGGCGTGTTCCAGCGCGCCAGCATTTCGAAGCCGACCAGTTCGCCGCTGTCGAGGTCGATCTGCTGTTCGTAATAGGGCACGAACTCGCCATTGCGGACGCCGCGGCGTATCCCGGCTTCCAGTTCGTTGCGGAAGCGCAGCTCGTTCTCCACGGTCGATTGGAACCAGAAATGGCGGTTTTTGCCGCTCTTCTTTGCCTGGTACATGGCGATGTCGGCGCGATGCATCAGCTTCTCGCCGTCGGTAATCGCGTCGTTCCGGCTTTGGCTGGAATGGTCCGAAGCAATCCCGATCGACATGGTGCAGTGGATGGTGGTGCCGTCGAGGTCGATCCCGCCGCAAACGCTTTCGAACAGCTTGCTGACAATGTCGTCGACCCGAGCAGGATTCGACGGGTCATAGGATATGGCGAAGGCGAATTCGTCGCCGCCGAGCCGCGCCAGTGGCGTCCCGCCGGGCAGGCATTGGCGCAATTGCTCCGCGAGCGAGGTAAGCACACGGTCGCCGATCCCGTGGCCGTTCATGTCGTTGACCTGCTTGAAATTGTCGAGGTCGATCATGACGAATGCGACGGCCTGGCCATAGTCATTGCTGACCCGGCGCAACTCATTGGTGGTGCGTTCCATGCTTCGGCGGTTCAGGCATTCGGTCAGGGGGTCGGTTTCGGCGAGCTTGCGCGCAGTCTCTTCCGCTTTGCGCCGTTCCGCGATTTCCTTCGTCAGGTCGCGATAGCGCCGCCAGCCGAAGATGATCAGCGCAATATTCAGGAGCATGGCGTTGACCAGCAAGTGATCGGGGCCGGTGCCGGACCCGAAGGTCGAACGTACGATGCTCTGCAAAACCGAGCCGCCGGTGGCGACGAAAAGCAGGATCGCGGCAGCCGCGATCCCCAGCGCAACAAGGTCGCGCTCTGCCTTGCCCAGGGATTTCGGGTTTTCTGATTAGACCACTTCGGCTTCGATTCAGGCGTTTGAGGCCTGCCCCCTGAGTTGCTCACACGTCGCCGCTATCCCTGATTGTGCTAAAGATCAGGTTAATTGCGGCCTACGCACGGGCTCTGGCGAAACCGGCAAGCGGGCGTTAGGGAGGCCCTCCACCGGATTGCAGGGAGCAGAAAATTGCCGCGCTATTGGCTGATGAAGTCCGAACCGTTCAAATACAGCTGGGATGATCTTGTCGCCGAAAAGGAAGGCACGTGGGACGGGGTGCGCAATTACCGCGCGAGAAACAACCTCGCTGCCATGAAGGTGGGCGAGGAAGCCTTCTTCTATCACTCGCGCGAAGGGCTGGAGATCGTGGGCGTGGTCACGATTTCGGTCGAAGGCATCACCGATCCGACCGATCCCGAAGGCAAATGGGCGGCGGTGAAGATCAAGCCCAAGGCAAAGCTCAAGCAGCCTGTTACGCTGCAGCAGATCAAGGCCGATCCGCGCCTGGCAGAGTGCGAGCTGATCCGGCTGGGCAGGCTTTCGGTGGCCGAGGTCACGCCTGAGGAATGGAAGGTGATCCTCGAACTTGGCGGCGGGCTGGCAAAGCGCTGATCAGCGCGACCTCAGCCCGCTGACGGTTGCGCCGCTGGCGGCAAGCTGCTCGACTTCGATCACGCAATGGATCAGGCGCAGGCCGCGCAGGCCCTGCGCTTCGGACAGCGCCTGCTTGAACTGATCCGTCGTTTCCACCCGCGCGCTCCACGCGCCGTAGGCCGCGCCCAGCGCCGCGAAGTCCGGATTGGCGAGCTCCGTGCCCGAAACTCGGGTGGGGAATTCGCGCTCCTGGTGCATGCGGATTGTGCCGTATGCGCCATTGTCGATCACCAGCACGATCATGTCGCACCCATGCTGGACCGCGGTTGCCAGTTCCTGCCCGTTCATCAGGAAATCGCCGTCGCCGGCCAGCGCCACTACGGTGCGGTCCGGGAAGCGACGTGCCGCGGCCACCGCGGCTGGCACGCCATATCCCATCGCGCCCGAGGTGGGGGCGAGCTGGGTCGGGAAGCCACCGTACCGCCAATAGCGGTGCCACCAGCCCGAGAAATTGCCCGCGCCGTTGCAGATGATCGTGTCGGCCGGGAAAGTCTCGCGCATGAAGGCGACGCATTGCCCAAGGTCGAGCGCGAATTGCGAGGGCTTGGGCGTTGCCCAGGCTTCCCATTCGGCATGGGCTTCGGCGCCCGCATCGAAGGAAATGATCGACCGGTCTTCCCACAGCGCCGCCGCTTCGGCGAATTCGTCCATCGCGCAGCACATGGAGAAATCGGTGCGATAGACGCGGTGCAGCTCCTCCGGATCGGGATGGATGTGGACCAGCAACTGGTCCTCGCGGTCGAGCGCAGGGAAGCTGTAGCCATCGGTGGTCGCTTCGCCCAGCCGCGCGCCGATCGCGAGCACGAGGTCGGCCTGTTTCACGCGTTCGACCAGCTTGGGGTTGGGGCCATAGCCGAGATTGCCGGCATAGACCGGCGAAGAGGGCGATATGGCGTCCTGCCTGCGAAACGCGGTCGCTACCGGCAGTCCGATCCGTTCGGCGAAGCGCTGGAAGTTCTCGCGCGCCTTCGGGTTCCATCCGGCGCCACCGATGATCGCAATCGGACTGGCCGCATCGCCGATCATCGCCATGAGCGCCATCATCGCGTTAGGGCAAGCAGCCTGCGCCGGGCGGCTGACGAAGGGGCGGGGCGTCGCTTGCGTCGCATCGCTGAGCATGTCTTCGGGAAGCGCCAACACCACTGGGCCGGGGCGGCCGGAAATCGCGGTGGCATAGGCCCGCGCAACGAATTCTGGGATGCGGTCGGCGCTGTCGATCCGCGCGGCCCATTTGCAGATCGGCCCGAAGAAGGCGGGGAAGTCGATTTCCTGGAAGCCTTCGCGCTCGCGCATCGAGCGGTCGACGTCTCCCACGAACAGGATCATCGGCTGCGAATCCTGGTGCGCCACATGCACGCCGATGCTGGCATTGGTCGCACCCGGGCCGCGCGTGACGAAGGCAATGCCGGGGCGCCCGGTCATGGTGCCGTCGGCACAGGCCATGAAGGCGACGCCGCCTTCCTGCCGGCAAGTGACCAGTTCGATCTCGTCGCGGCCATGCAGCGCGTCGAGCACCTGCAGGAAGCTTTCGCCGGGGACGGTGAAGATGCGGTCCGCGCCCTGTTCGATCAGGCAGTCGACCAGCAGTTTCGCGGCATCGGGAGTGGGGCGTGCAGTCATGCTGATGCGCTTAGCTGGGCCGCCGAAGAGAGGCAATCTGTCCACAGCCCAGCATGAACAGTGATGCTTAATGTCCCGCGCTGCGACAGCGCGGATTTCTGCCGCGCACGATGGTTAGCATCGGGTTAAGAAGCAGCATGCGTAGAAACCTGGTCCTGACCGACGAGCGAGCACGGCACCCCTTCCGGGCGGTGTTGCCGGCACATGTCCGCAGCAATGAATATGAGGCTCCGGCCGAAGTGCTGTGGAAGCTGACGCGCGAGGACGTGCGCGGCTTTGCCACGGTTTACTTCGCCACTTTCGCAGCGGCGCTGGTCTTCTTTTCCTAAAGCGGCCCCGCTTCGAGCTCGGCGCGGTGAAGCCGCTGCCCGAGCCATGCCGAAAACAGGCACATCGCCGCGCTCAACAGCAATTGCTCGACCACTGGCACGCCCAGTGCGCTCAGCGCCATGGCTGCAAGCGAACCTGCCACCATCGCACCCGAATTGATGATGTTGTTGGCGGCAATCGTGCGCGCGGCTGCATCGGGCGAACAGCGCGTGGTGAGAAAGGCGTAAAGCGGCACCACGAACATGCCGCCCGCCACTGCTATTCCCAGCAGGCAGAGCATGATCACGCTGGCGAGCGGCCATGAGAGGAATTCGCTGACGGTGAGCAGCTCGGTCGGCTGGTCGGCCTGCCACAAGCGGCACACGACATAGAAGGCCACCACGAAGATCCCCATCGCGATCACGGAAGCGGGCGAATAGCGCGCTGACACAGTGCCCTTGAGCAAGGCATTGACCGAAACCGATCCGATTGCGACCCCGACCGAGAAGATCACGAGGAACAGGCTAGCCACTTCCTTGCTCGCCATCAGAGTGTTCTTTGCAAGCGGGGGGAACTGGATGAACAGCACTGCGCCGATGGTCCAGAAGAAGCTGATCGACAGGATCGCGTAATATATCTGGCGGTCGTTCATGGTGTTGCGCACCAATGCGATCGACGCGCGGATGATGTGCCAGTCGAGCTTTTCCACCTTCGCGATCGGCGGCGCCGCGGGCACCTGACGGCTGGTGAGGTAACCGACCACCGATGTGATTATGATGCCGCCCGCCGCCCATTCGACCGGGATCCACCCGGCCAGGATCGTTCCCGCCAGGATCGCGATATAGGTCCCCGCTTCGACGAGGCCGGTCCCTGCCAGCACTTCGTTCCGCTCAAGGTGCTGCGGCAGGATTGCGTATTTGATCGGCCCGAGGAAAGTCGACTGCACGCCGGTGAGGAACAGCGCCAGCAGCAACAGCGGAATCGCCAGCGTGTCGACCGCAATGCCGCGCCATGCGAGGTATAGCCCGCTGGCGCCGATCAGCATCAGGCCGATCTCGCACATCTTCACGATCCGGATGATCCGCGCCTTGTCGCGCATGTCGGCCAATTGCCCGGCCAGCGCCGACAGCACGAAGAAGGGGAAAATGAACAGCGCCGATGCGACCGCGCTGAACATCCCTTCGGAACTTTCGTCATTATAGACGCTGTAGACCACGAACAGCACCATCGCGGTCTTGTAGAGATTGTCGTTGAAGGCGTTGAGCAACTGGGTGCAGAAGAGCGGAAGGAAGCGCCGCTGGCGCAGCAGTTGCGTTGAAGTGGTCATCCAATCTGCCTTGCTGCTGCTCCCGTTCACCAACCCTAAGGCTGCGCGGCGTAGTGAACAAGACTGCGCGCCATCTTTTGCCCGGTGCGCCGAAGCGCTAGACAAGGCGACAAGATGCTGACTCTTCCCAATCTCCTCACCCTGTCGCGGATTGCCGCAATTCCACTGCTGGCTTTCCTGCTGTGGTGGCCGGATTGGGAGCTGGGTTATCTGCTCGCCTTCGGGCTCTACTGCCTGATGGGGATCACCGATTATTTCGACGGCTATCTCGCCCGTTCGAGCGGCGCGGTGTCGAAGCTCGGCATTTTTCTCGATCCGATTGCGGACAAGATCATGGTGGCGGCGGTGATCCTCGTCCTTACCGCGCAGGGCGTGCTGCGTGGGCCCTATGTCGGCGACATGCATGTGATTGCGGGCCTGATCATCCTCGTCCGCGAGATCGCGGTTTCGGGCCTGCGCGAATTCCTCGGCAGCCTGCAGGTCTCGGTTCCGGTGACCACGCTGGCCAAGTGGAAAACGACCTTCCAGCTTGTGGCGTTGGGCGGCTTGATCCTGGGCGGCGGACTTCCCAACTGGACCATGACCATCGGCGGCATCGTCGCCAATGTGCCCCACACCGTCGGCCTTACGACGCTGTGGGCCGCGGCGATCCTGACGCTGATGACGGGGTGGGATTACCTCCGCGTGGGCCTCAAGCACATGGATTGAGTAGCCACGCACGGATGGGCCAGTGCGCCCGGATAGGTTGGCATTATGTCCGTTTTTCGGTTGCCTGCAGCAGCAGCCATACTGGCGTGCATCAACCATTTTGAAAGTCTTGCGGGGTATTCAGGCCCCATGAGCGCAACACTTTCCACCTTGCTTGCCGCATTCCTGAAGATCGGCTGGGTAGCCCTGATCTTCAACGAAGTGCGTGGTGCCGTGATGGCGGTGCCGGTGCTTTACGCCATGTATATGGCGGGCGGCTCGTGGATGGCTCTGTGGATCGGCTTCTGTTCGCTCGTGGGCATCGCGCTGTCGGTGGTGGTGCCGCTCGAAGAAGATCCAGAAATTCGCCGACGCGAAACTGCTCAAAGCCGCCTAACGCGCGCTCTTGCAGCGCTTGAGCAAGCAGGGCCACTAGCCCGCTCGCAGTTCTTCCGCCAGCAATTTGAATTCCTCGGAACGCGGGCTGTTCTTGCGCCAGATCAGCGCGATCTCGCGCTTGGCATTGGCGGATTTGAGCGGGCGCGCCACTACATCAGTGCCGTTTAGGATGCCTGCGTCCAGCGCCATTTCAGGCAGCATCGTCAGCCCCAGGTCATTGTTCACCATCTGCACCAGCGTGTGCAGCGAAGTGCCGATCATGGTGGCCGAAGCGCGCAGTTCGGGGCGGTTGCAGGCGGCCAGCGCGTGCTCCTTCAGGCAATGCCCGTCTTCGAGCAGCAGCAACCGTCCCTCATCGATCATCGCCGGGGGAATGCTGGCGGGCGGATCGCGCGGATCGTCCTTGGGGAAAGCGACAAACAGCCGGTCGTCTGCAATGTGCTCCATCTCCACTTCGCCAGTGGTGAAAGGCAGGGCGAGCAACACGCAATCGACCCTTCCGTGCTGCAGCGATTCGACTGCGTCGTGGCTGGTCTCCTCGCGCAGCAGCAGTTTCAGCTCCGGCCGCTCGCGGCGCAGGCGCGGCAAAATGCGCGGAAGCAGGAAGGGCGCGATCGTGGGGATCACGCTCATCTTGACCGTGCCCGCCAGCGGCTTGCCGGAGGCCTGCACGAGGTCGGACAGTTCCTCAGCCTCGCGCAGCAGGCGGTGCGCTTTCTCCACCACTTGCTCGCCCAGCGTGGTGAAACGCACCACGCGGCGGCTGCGTTCGACCAAAGTCACGCCCAGAAGCGATTCGAGCTCGCGGATGCCCGCCGACAGCGTCGATTGCGATACAAAGCAGCTTTCCGCTGCGCGCCCGAAATGCCCGTGCTCGTGCAGCGCGACGAGATATTGCAGCTGCTTGATCGTGGGGAGGTAGGTGCTCACGAGGCGCAGCTTACTCCGCGGCCTGCGGTTGTTCCATGATTGCCTGCACGTCGTCGATATGCGTCATGGTCAGCTTGCCATTCTTGACCGCGAAAGCCACCTTCCCTTCGACCAGGTCGAGTGCTTCGCGGCCGAAGATCTCATAGCGCCAACCTTGCAACACGGGCAGGTCGCGCACGCCGGCGGCGAGCGCTTCCATTTCCTCTGCGCGGGTCAGCAGGCGCGCGGCCACGTCGATCTCGCGCGCGCGAATCTTGAGCAGCAGCTTGAGCAGATCGGCCACGAGCACGCCTTCCTTGCCCAGCGGGGCACCGCGCTTCATCTTCTCCGGGATGTTGTCCTTGTCGAGCGGCTCGGCCTTCTCCAGCACCTTCATCAACCGCTTGCCGATGTCATTGTCACGCCAGGCGCTCGACAGCCCGCGCACCTTGGCAAGGTCGGCCTGCTGGCGCGGCGGGTGGCTGGCGATATCGGCCAGCGTCTCATCGCGCATGATGCGGCCGCGCGGGATGTTCTTGTGCTGCGCTTCGCTTTCGCGCCACGCGGCGAGCGCCTTCAGCCGACCGAGGACTTGCGGGTTGCGTCCCGGCTGGCGGATCCGCCGCCAGGCTTCGCCCGGATCGGTCAGGTAGTTGGACGGATCGCCGAGCTTTTCCATTTCCGCGTCGAGCCACGCGCCGCGCCCGGTCTTGATCAGCCGCTTGAGGATCTTGGGGAAGATCTTCGACAGGTGCGTCACGTCGCCGATGGCATATTCGATCTGCCGGTCGGTCAGCGGGCGCCGGCTCCAGTCGGTGAAGCGCGCGCCCTTGTCGATGGTCAGGCCCAGCCAGCTTTCGACGAGGTTGGCATAGCCGATCTGTTCGGACTGGCTGATCGCCATCATCGCGATCTGCGTGTCGAAAATGGGATAGGGCGTCTTGCCGGTCAGGTTGACGATGATTTCGACATCCTGCCCGCCGGCATGGAACACTTTGAGCACGTCTTCATTGGCGGTCAGCAGCTCGAGCAGCGGCGCAAGGTCGATCCCGTCGGCCAGCGGATCGATCGCCGCGGCCTCTTGCTCATTGGCGATCTGCACCAGGCACAGTTCGGGCCAATAGGTGTTCTCGCGCATGAATTCGGTGTCGACCACGACGAACTCTGAAGTGGCAAGGCGGGTGCACAGCTGTTCCAGCGCCTCGGTCGTGGTAATCAGATCATGTATTTTCATTCGTCTTTTCTTCGTGTCGGGCGGAGTGCCGCCCTCGGGCCGTGAGGCCCAGATTGGTTCGGGAGCCTTGACAAAAGCACCCTCTTCCCCTGTTAGCGCGCGCTTGATACCGCACACGGGTTCGCGCGCCTTTTGTCGGGCGCGCCCTTAGCGCCATACACCCGAAAATGGAAAGATTTTAGATGCACGCCTATCGTACCCACAATTGCGCACAGCTTGGTGAAGCCCAGGTCGGCGAAACCGTGCGCCTTTCGGGCTGGATTCACCGAAAGCGCGACCACGGCGGGGTGCTGTTTGTCGACCTGCGCGATCATTATGGCATCACCCAGATCGTGGCGGACGAGGATTCGCCCGCTCTGGCGGTGCTCGAAGCTACGCGAGTCGAATCGGTTGTGACGATCGATGGCATGGTAAAGGCGCGCAGTGCCGAGACGGTGAATGCCAATCTTTCGACCGGCGCGATCGAAGTGTTTGCGCGAGGCGTGATCGTGCAAAGCGCGGCCGAGGAGCTGCCGCTGCCGGTGGCGGGTGAGCAGGAATACCCTGAGGATATCCGCCTCAAATACCGCTTCCTCGACCTGCGGCGCGAGACGCTGCACAAGAATATCATGACGCGCGTCGCGGTCGTGGCCGACATGCGCGAGCGGATGAAGGCGGCGGGCTTCAACGAATTCTCGACCCCGATCCTCACCGCGTCTTCGCCCGAGGGCGCACGCGACTTCCTGGTGCCGAGCCGCATCCACGCAGGCAAGTTCTATGCGCTGCCGCAGGCCCCACAGCAGTACAAGCAGCTGCTGATGGTGGCGGGCTTCGACCGCTATTTCCAAATCGCGCCGTGCTTCCGCGACGAAGACCCGCGCGCCGACCGCTTGCCGGGCGAGTTCTACCAGCTCGACCTGGAGATGAGCTTCGTCACGCAGGAAGAGGTGTGGGACACGATGGAGCCGGTGATTGCCGGTACGTTCGAAGCTTTCGCCGAAGGGCGGCATGTCACACCTTCGGGCAGCTTCCCGCGCATTCCCTATGCCGAAGCGATGCTGAAATACGGCAGCGACAAGCCGGACCTGCGCAACCCGCTGGTCATAACCGACGTGTCGAAGCATTTCGAGCAGTCGGGCTTCGGCCTGTTCGAGAAGATCGTCGGTTCGGGCGGTGTCGTCCGCGCGATCCCCGCGCCTGGCACGCATGAGAAGAGCCGCAAGTTCTTCGATGACATGAACGACTGGGCGCGCAAGGAAGGCTTTGCCGGCCTTGGCTATGTCACCCGCAAGGGCGGCGAATTCGGTGGCCCGATCGCCAAGAACCACGGGCAGGAAGGCATGGAAGCGCTCTATGCCGAGCTGGGCTTGGGCGAAAACGACGGCTGCTTCTTCGCAGCGGGCAAGGAAGCCGACGCGGCCAAGCTGGCCGGCGCGGCGCGCATTCGCGTGGGCGAACAGCTCGAACTGATCCACAAGGATCGCTTCGAACTGGCCTGGATCGTCGATTTCCCGTTCTACGAATATGACGAGACCGAGAAGAAGGTCGATTTCAGCCACAACCCCTTCTCAATGCCGCAGGGCGGGCTGGAAGCGCTGGAAACGCAGGATCCGCTGACGATTAACGCCTATCAGTACGACCTCGTCTGCAACGGCTATGAAATCGCATCGGGCTCAATCCGTAACCACAAGCCCGAAACGATGGTGAAGGCCTTCGAGATCGTCGGCCTGTCGAAGGCCGATGTGGAAGAGCGATTCGGCGGCATGTACCGCGCGTTCCAGTACGGCGCGCCGCCGCATGGCGGGATGGCTGCCGGTGTCGATCGAATCGTGATGCTGCTGTGCGGCGCGCAGAACCTGCGCGAAATCACGCTCTTCCCGATGAACCAGAAGGCCGAGGACCTGCTGATGGGCGCGCCGAGCAGTCCCGAACCCAGGCAGCTGCGCGAACTGCATTTGCGCGTAGTTGAACCGGAGAAGGCGCCCGGAAGCACGAATTGACGACGCGTATCGCAGGAGGCCGGGTCACCTATGCCTCTTGCGCTGTGCCAATCCGTTCATTAGCAGGCCGATATTCAAAACCCCAGGAACAGAGGGATCATTATGAGCGATACTGCCGACCGCGTGCAGAAGATTGTTGTCGAGCACCTTGGTGTAGAGGCCGACAAGGTCACCCAGGAAGCCAGCTTCATCGACGATCTGGGCGCAGACAGCCTCGACATCGTCGAACTGGTGATGGCGTTCGAAGAAGAATTCGGCGTGGAAATCCCCGACGATGCGGCTGAGAAGATCACCACCGTCGGTGACGCCACCAAGTATATCGAAGAGAACAAGGGCTAACACCCTTGTGGCTAGGGACCGTCGCCCTGTGCGGCGGTAACGGACAGGCCCGACCCGTCAGCGGGCCGGGCCTGTGTCATTTTTCGGAGAGTAACGAATGCGTCGTGTTGTCGTAACCGGTCTTGGCCTCGTCACCCCGCTGGGCGGCGATGTGGAAACGACCTGGCAGAACCTGATCGCGGGCAAGAGCGGCGCGGGGCCGATCACGCGCTTTGACGCGTCGGACCAGAAGTGCCAGATCGCCTGCGAAGTGAAGCCGGCGGATCACGAATACGGCTTCGACCCCAACAAGCGCGTCGACCACAAGGTCCAGCGCCAGGTCGATCCCTTCATCGTGTACGGCGTCGATGCCGCTGGCCAGGCGCTTGAAGACGCCGGCCTCGTCGATATGGACGACGATCTCAAGCTGCGCACCGGCTGCTCGATCGGTTCGGGCATCGGCGGCCTGCCGGGGATCGAACTCGAATCGGTCAATCTGCACGAGCGCGGCCCGGGCCGCGTGTCGCCGCACTTCGTCCACGGGCGCCTGATCAATCTGATCAGCGGCCAGGTCTCGATCAAATACGGGCTGATGGGTCCGAACCATGCGGTGGTGACCGCCTGTTCGACCGGCGCACACTCGATCGGTGACGCTGCGCGCATGATCAAGGACGGCGATGCCGACGTGATGCTGGCGGGCGGTTCCGAATCGACCATCAATCCGCTCGGCGTGGCGGGCTTCGCTCAGGCGAAGGCGCTCAATATGAGCATGAATGATCGCCCGACCGAAGCCAGTCGCCCCTATGACAAGGATCGTGACGGCTTCGTGATGGGCGAAGGCGCAGGCGTTGTCGTGCTCGAGGAATATGAGCATGCCAAGGCGCGCGGCGCGAAGATCTATGCCGAAGTGGTCGGCTATGGCCTGTCGGGCGACGCCTATCACGTCACCGCGCCACACCCCGAAGGCAAGGGCGCGCAGCTAGCCATGGAAATGGCGCTGCGCAAAGCCGGGCTTGGCCGCGGCGACATTGACTATGTGAACGCGCATGGCACTTCCACCATGGCCGATACGATCGAACTCGCCGCGGTAAAGCGCGTGCTGGGTGACGATCTTTCGGGCGCGTCGATGAGCTCGACCAAGTCAGCCATCGGCCACCTTCTGGGAGGCGCCGGTGCGGTCGAGGCGATCTTCTGCATCCTTGCGATGCGCGACCAGATCGTCCCGCCGACGCTCAATTTGCAGAATCCGGACGAAGGCACCGAAGGTGTCGACCTGGTCCCGCTGGTGGCGAAGAAGCGCAAGGTGCGCGCCGTGCTCAACAACAGCTTCGGCTTTGGCGGCACCAATGCTTCGCTGGTGATGAAGCAGGTCGACTGACGTGAAACGGCTCGGCTGCCTCGTTGCGGCCATTGCAGCTCTGCTGATCGCCGGGGCACTGGCGGTTTCGCTCCTCTTCGGCTCTGCCAGCGTCGAAGAGGAAACCTCTTTTGTTATCCCCTCGGGTTCTTCGCTCACCGCGATCGCGGAGAAGCTGGAGGACGAAGGGCTGATCAGCTCGGCCGACGGTTTCGTGCTGCGCGCGAGGCTGCTGGGCGGGAGTACTCCGATCCAGGCGGGCGAGTTCCAGCTTGAGCCGGGCATGAGCCAGACCGACATGCTGCGCGCATTCCAGCAAGGCGACGTGATCCGCCGCTTCGTCACGATCCCCGAAGGCATGCCTTCGATTCTCGTGCACGAACGGCTGATGGCCGAAGATTTGCTGACCGGCGAAGTTGCGGTTCCAGCCGAGGGTTCGGTGCTGCCTGACACCTATGATTTCGAGCGCGGCGAAAGCCGGCAGGCGGTGCTCGACCGGATGCAGGCAGCGATGGCGGCCTATCTCGCCGAGGCATGGGAGAAGCGCCGGCCTGACATAGCCGTTAGCACTCCGCGCGAAGCGTTGATCCTTGCCTCGGTGGTCGAGAAAGAAACCGGCGTTCCCTCCGAACGGCGCATGGTGGCGGGGCTCTATTCGAACCGGCTGAAGATCGGGATGCGGCTGCAGGCCGACCCGACGATCATTTACCCGATCACCAAGGGCAAGCCGCTCGGGCGGCGCATCCGCCGGTCGGAGATCGACGCGATCAATGATTACAACACCTATTCGATGGCGGGCCTGCCCAAAGGGCCGATCACCAATCCGGGGCGCGAAAGCATTGCGGCGGTGCTCGATCCAGAGCGCACCAGCGCGATCTACATGGTCGCCGACGGCAGCGGAGGCCACGCCTTCGCCGATACCTATGCCGAGCATGAAGCCAATGTTGCGAAATGGCGCCAGATCCGCCGCGCGCGCGGCGAGATCTAGCGTAGCCTCGCCGGCCTAGGGCTTCACGATATCGAAGCTCCCCGGAAGGGGATCGAGCGCATCGAGCATCGCTTGCAGCGCGGCTGCATCGCCTTCCACTTTGAGCCCCGCAGCCTGCAACTGCGCGAGCGGCAGTTTCAGGAACAGCAGCCCCAGCATGAACTGGCGCGGGCCGGATATGGTGACATCGGGCGCAGAAGCCGCATCGTCGACGCGCCCGATCATCACATTGCCATTGGCTTCGATCACTGCGGTCTCGCCGCGATCGACTAGGTTGACCTGCAGCGTGGCATGATCGCGGGTGAACTTGGCGGGATCGAACCGCGTTGCGGCCGAATCGAGCAGCAGGCTGGTGGGCACGGCTGCGATCAGGTCTGGGCTCTGCGCTGAAGGAGCGTAGGGCCTGCCGTTGCGCAACTCATTGGCGGCGACCAGGAACTGGTTGCGCCAGATTGCGCTTTCGGACTGGTAGCCCTGCTGCTCATAGCTGTCGGCCAGCAGCGATGCGGCCTCGGCATTGTCGGGCGCGGCGAAGACGAGTTGTTGCAGCAGGTCGGATGACCAGCGATAGTCGCCGCTCGCCATGGCATTGCGCGCCAGCGCGATCACCCGGTCCGCGCCGCCCATCGCGTCGATCATGCGCTGCGCCCGCGCAACCGGCGGATGCGCATGGAGGTTGGCTGGTACGGCGTCTTACCAGCCGAGGTAGTATTGGTAGATCGCCTTCAAATTGTGGCTGTAGGTGCCGTAATATCCATGCGTCGACCATTCTTGCGCCAGCTGCGGTGGCTGGGCGACGGCCTCGGCGATTTCCGCCATGGTGGCGCCCTGGTTCATCAGGCGCACCGTCTGGTCGTGCAGGAAGCGGTAGTTGTCACGCTGCGCGCTGAGCCAGCTTGTCCCTTCCTTGTTGCCGAAATGGGGCCAGCAATGGCTGGAAATGACGACATCGCTCTTGGGAGCGAAGCGCTGCACCGCTTCATCAAGGAATTGCGCCCAGGCGCGCGCATCGCGCACCTTCGCCCCGCGCGGAGTCAGGATGTTGTGCAGGGTGCAGGTCGCGATTTCGGCGGTGAGGAAGGTGCGTGCGGGCGCGACATAGACGTTGAGCTCAGACGGGGCTTCGCTGCCCGATACGATCTGGAATTCGAGGTCGACTCCGTCCACCGTGCGCTTCTCGCCGGTGCGGGTGATCGTGTCGCTCGGCGCAAGCAAGGTTATCGTGCCGCGCGAGACCGCAGAGCCGATGCCGCTGCCCATCTGGCCGCTGTTCCCCGGCATCAGGCCCATGCCAAACTGGAAATTGGCGCGCCGCTGCATCGCGCCGCCCGCCATCACGTTTTCGGACGCGGCCTCTTCCATGAAATGTTCGGGCGCGATGATCGCGATTTTCCCGGCGGCCACATCCGCTGCACTGGCGACGCCGCGCACACCCCCGAAATGGTCGGCATGGCTGTGGCTGTAGATCACCGCGCTCACCGGCCGCTCGCCCAGCGTCTGATTGACCAGTTCCAGCGCCGCCGCGGCGACTTCCTGCGTCGTGAGCGGGTCGATCAGGATCCAGCCCGTCTTGCCGCGCACCACGGTCATGTTCGAAAGGTCGAACCCGCGCACCTGCCAGACACCCTCGGCCACTTTGAACAGGCCGTGTTGCCTTAGGTAGCGCATGTGGCGCCAAAGGCTGGGGTGGACCGTGGGCGGGGCGTCGCCGTCGACAAAGGCATAGGCATCGAGGTCCCACACGGGATCGCCCTTCGCATTGCGGATCAGCGGATCGGCGCGTGTGGTCAGGAAGCCGCGCGATGCGAAATCGGCGTCGCGCGAACCATCGGGCGGCAATTCGGCGGCAGCGGCGCGCAGGGCCTCGATCGTCGCGGGGGAGGCGGGCTTGGCCCCTTCCTGCGCGTTTGCCGTTGCTGCAAGTGACACACCGGCCAACAGGCCGCAAAGCATGGCGATTCTCATGTCCCTCTCCCTTGTCTCGCAGGCAGACTGCTCGATAAGTGGGGCAACGACAAGTGAGCAGGCAGGAGTCGCGGGCAATGGGAAGTTCGCCCTTTATCGTCACAGCCGCATTGCCCGACGACATATTCGCTTGGGCCGATGCGCTGCGGCGCGCATATTTCCCGCCCGAGCGCAATCATTTGCACGCGCATGTCACTCTGTTCCATGCCTTCGCGCCGACGCTGTTCGAGGAATTGCGCGACTTCCTGCCGCGCGTTGCGAAGGATTTTCCGCCGCCCGAAGGCCGGATCGCGGGCCTGATGGATTTGGGCAAGGGAACCGCCATCGCGCTGCAAAGCCCGCAATTGCTCGAAGTGCGGGCGCGGACAGCCGACCATTTCCATGGCTCGCTGACCGACCAGGACCTGCATGAGCCGCGGCTGCACATCACCATCCAGAACAAGGTGAGCAAGGAAGAGGCGAGGGCGCTGCAGGCCGATCTGCGCGACAGGATCGAACCGCGCGGCTTTGCCTTTCCGGCGCTGGAACTGCACATCTATCGCGGCGGGCCGTGGGAGTTTGTGAAACGCTGCGCCTTTCGGGGGCAATAGCGGTTGACCGGGGCGAAGCTCGGCCCTAAATGCGCCGCCTGCCGAGCGGGCTTTTGCCCCGGCATGCCCTTTGGGGCGGAGTAGCTCAGGTGGTTAGAGCAGCGGAATCATAATCCGCGTGTCGGGGGTTCGAGTCCCTCCTCCGCTACCATTTTCCAGATCAAGCTTCCCGCTCAATTACGCACTATTTCCGCCGAGCAACCCATTGTTGAAGCTTTGGTCTATGCCGCAGGAACAGGGTATAGAGGAGCTCAAGCGCTTGTAGCACCCTTCGATTACGCGCAAGCAGTCCAAGTGGGCGCAATAGCGGTATCGCACGCCACATCGCGGCAAAGGCTTCGGCTCCGGACAACAGCTTGCCATCCTCGCTCGCATGAAAGCGTTCGAGCAGTTGCGCCTGATCGATCGGGCAGTTCTCCGCTGCTGAGCGTGTAACGTCTACAAACTCGATTGTATCGCGCCGGTCCAGGCGCCGCATCAGGGCGATCTCTCGCAAGCAGAGAGGGCAAGCGCCATCATACCAGACGGTTAATTGGTGCTTCATGGCGCTCAATATTGTGTCATTTGCAGCGCTTTCAACGCGCCCTAAGCCTGGGCGATGCCGAGCCGCGGCTACATCAAAACGGCGCATACGAACTCGAGCATCGATTCCACCTATTGCGTGCACTCCCCTCCGGGGGGAACAGCTTTTCGAATGTCGGATCAAGAACGAGCCGCGGGGTATGCTAAGCTGGTTCGGCGCCTCTCTGCCCGACAAATCGAAGCCTACCATTCAATCCTTTTCCCTAAGCGTCTCGAGATAGGCGAGCAGATTAGCGACATCGCCATTTTCAAATACGAAGACGGGCATTTCCATCGTATGGCCGACTTGGACTCCACGCTCAAATGACGCCTCGACCGCCCAGTCCGGCAAACGGTGGGCCGCTCGACGAAGGCTGGGGGCGTTCGGATTGGGCGAAGCACCATCATCAATAGCGTGACAACCGGCGCAGTTCTGCTGCGCAAAGGCCCTGCCTTCGGCTGCGCTTTCGGAGAGCGTGGTCGCATCGCGATCGGTCACGCAAGCCACAATGAAGAGCGGAGTTGCAAGGATGATTAGACGCTTGAACATGATATGGTCCCTCTTTCCTATTGCTGCGGTGTAGTGCAGCGAAGCTGCGTGGCACAAGTGAGAGCCAAGAAAAGAGCTGCCGACTGAGGCGTCAGCTATTGGGCCGTAGCATGGCGTGTTTGGTAAATCACACTCCACGTTTCGGGGGGTCGAGTCCCTCCTCCGCTACCAACTATATATCCGATTTTATTAGATATTATGTTGTTTTCTGGTTTGAGTGCCTGAAGCAGTTTGTTGCACGGTGTTGCAAGGTTTTCTGCCAATTTTCGTTGCGTTCCGGAGAATTCCAGTGGCTCCATGCAACATATCTGCGACATGAGTAGGGCAGGGTGAATCGCAAGGATTCTCCGCTTGGAAACCGGTATACGGATCCGCTTCAATCGCTGGGTCTGTTCTCGTGCGAGCGCGAGATTTCCCATGTCCGCTAACAACACATCCGCTTATTGCTTTGAATGTCTCCGATTGGGTGGAAAGCGGTCACTGTAGCATCGGGTGACCGGCGAGACACGGCGGACATCATTTCATAGCTTTTCGCGGAGGGCTTCGTAAGGGGTTTTA
>NZ_JAZDQV010000005.1:0-202706 GCF_036324225.1 Altererythrobacter litoralis | reverse complement strand
AAACTTGTTCGTCGTCTTGCTCATCGTAGACCCTTCCTCTCAGGAGTTAGGGCCTCCGGCAATCCCGGGGCGGTTCAGGCAGTCTAATCAGTCGCCCGTGGCCAAGCCATGGCTTCAGCATTTCTTGGGCCCCGCCGGATTTGTGGACTCGTTTGTGCGTCATTTCGAGTTCCAGTAAGCTTATCAAACCCTCCCCGGATCGAGCCGCAAGCCTACAAGTGCCTTCCCCCTGTAGGAAAGCATAAAGGAACAGAAATAGAACATATCCACCCAAGCGGTGGGCGTCCTGACCGACCCGAACGATGAGAGCGAGCCACGGAATGGGGCTGGAGCTTCGCGTGTCGCAGTTCCGCCCCGATCGCTGATCACATCAGAAGATTTCGAAAGGGCATTAAAAGTGTTTCATACTTTTTTCATACTAGGCACCATCTCCAAGCTAAGTCCTTGAAAAGATGGTGGGCGCGACAGGGATTGAACCTGTGACCCCACCCGTGTGAAGGGTGTGCTCTACCACTGAGCTACGCGCCCGTCCGGCTGGACAGGGGCGCGCCATTGCCACGCAGCAGGTCGATTGGCAAGGGGCCAGTTGCGCGGCGCGCCTCAGCTGGCTCCGAAAAACCCTCCCAGCAGCGCCAGCCATCCGCTGACGCCGGCGGTGCTGCCGGTCCGCACTTCGCGCGGGCATTCGAGGCAATAGGCCTGTACTCCCTGCACACGCGTTAGCCGGTCTAGGTCGGTTGCGACCTGCGCCAGCGCGGCGTTGCGCTGGCGGGCCAGCATGGCGAAGACGTCGGCAGCTCCTTCCGTGTCCTCGGCACTGTCGACCAGCAACTGGCGGATCAGCGAATCATAGCTTGAAGGCGTGGTGCCGAGCCGCTTGGGATACCAGCCGCCATCCTTCAGCCCGGCCTGCTGGGCTGCCCATTCGAGCGCGTCGTCAAGCCCGCCGAACTGGTCGACCAGCCCCAACTGGCGCGCGGTGCCACCATCCCAGACGCGGCCTTGCGCAATGGCATCGAGCCGCTCGGGAGTGATCTTGCGGCCTTCGGAAACGTGGCCAATGAAATCGGCGTAGCTGTCTTCGACCGAAGCTTGCAGGATCGCATCGACTTCGGGCGCGAAGCCCGCGATGATATCGGGCTGGCCGGACAGCGGCGTGGTGCGCACCCCATCGGAGTAGATGCCGAAGCGTGCGGCGGTCTTCTCGAAGGTCGGGACGACCGCGTAAACCCCGATCGAGCCAGTGACCGTCTCAGGCTGGGCGAAAATGCGGTCGCCGATCGAGGCAATCGAATAGCCGGCGCTCGCAGCGACATTGGCCATCGAAATCGCCACCGGGATATCCAGCGCCTTGTGGCGCAGGATAGCGCGGCGGATCTGTTCGGAAGCGGTTACCGAGCCGCCCGGCGTGTCGATCCGTACCACCAGCGCGGCCAGATCGTCATCGAGCGCATCGTCGAGCAGTTCGGCAATACGGTCGGCGCCGGCGGTGCCAGGGCCTGCGTCGCCGTCAACCACGTCGCCCGCAATGGTTATGATCCCGATCGGGCGGCCATGCTTGCCCGGCTTGGTGTCGACCAGATAGGGGCCAAGATCGGTCGAAGCGAATGCGCCGGGCTCACTGCTCCAGTCGTCCTCGCCCGCAACTTCCGCCACGCGCGCACCCCATTCGGTGCGATCGCCCAGCTTGTCGACCAGCCCGGCGGTGCGCGCGGCCTGCGCCAAATCACCTTTCGCGGCCTGCACCCAGCCGACCGGGTCTTTGGTGACAAGGTCAAGATCGGCAGCGGGGCGCGCTTTCTTCACATTGGCTTTCCATTCTTCCCACATCGCGCCGTAAAGGCCGGCGATACTCTCGCGCGCCTCGTCCGAGAATCCGCTGCGGGTATAGGGTTCGGTCGCGGCCTTGTATGTGCCCACGCGGTAGACGCGCGCGTTCACGTCGAATTGCTTGAGGAGGTCTCCGAAGAACAGGTAGGAGCCGCCCGGCCCTCCAACCACCGCGCCGCCGATTGGATCGACCCACACTTCGCTGGCGTGGGCGGCGAGGTGCAGGGCGTCATCGCCATAGGCGAAGGAATAGACCAGCACCGGCTTTTTCGCAGCGCGCACTCGCGCCATCGCTTCACCCACTTCCTGCAAGTGGACTTGCCCGCCACCCAGGAAACGCGAAAGATCGAGCGCGACCGCCTTGATCCGGTCATCGCCTGCGGCTGAATCCAGCGCGCGAACCAGTTCGCCAACCTCATATTCGGCCACCGGGGCTTGCTGGCTCAGCAGTGCCTCGAACGGATCAATCACGGATTTCTCTTCGACGACATAGCCGTCAAGCTCGATCAGCAGCGCGCCTTCGCGCACCATGCCAGGGCTGGGCCGTGCGGACAGGATCGCGAACAGCAGCGCGAAGAACAGCAGCATGAACAGAAGGACAAGCCCGTCCTTGATGCCGACCAGCAGCCGCCAAACCTTTCCAGCGAAACTCATATTCCGTCGATCCCGTTGCGTTGATTGGCTTTAACTAAGGGCGAAAGTGCAAACTTCCACTTAATTCGGGCGCAGGAAATGGTCGAGCGGGTGATATCGCTCGCCGAACGGCTTTGGGTGCGGAGAATGCGGATTCCCACTGGACGGTTGGTTAAATCCAACCTAGAGCGCCGTTCCATGCATGACCTGCTCCACGAAATCGAACAATTCTGCCTCCGAAACGGCATGTCGGAGACGCGCTTCGGGGAACTGGCGCTTAACGACAAGCCCTTCGTCTCACAGCTGAAATCGGGGCGCGATTTGCGCGGCAGCACTGCTGCGCGATTGCGCCAGTTCATGGCCGAATACGAAGCTGGCCAGTCGGCAAACCTGCCTGCCAATGGCCGATTTCCCGCAGGACGGCTGGCCTTTCCGCACCGCGACCTGCTCGGCATCGCCCAGCTTGAGCGGCATGAGATTCTTTATGTGCTCGACCAGGCGGAACCCTGGATCGACCTCAACCGGCAAAGCTCCAAACATGCCGATCTCCTGTCTGGCCTGACCATCATCAACGCCTTCTTCGAGAACAGCACGCGCACGTTGCTGAGCTTCGAGATCGCGGGCAAGCGGCTGGGGGCGGATGTCGTCAACATGCACGCAGCCCAGTCGAGCGTGAAGAAGGGCGAGACGCTGATCGACACCGCGATCACTCTCAATGCCATGCGTGCCGATGCGATCGTGATCCGACATGCGTCGAGCGGGGCGACCCAGCTGATCGCCAGCAAGGTCGATTGCCCGGTGCTCAATGCGGGCGACGGGCAACACGAGCACCCGACGCAGGCGCTTCTCGACGCGCTGGCCTTGCGGCATGCGCTGCGCGAACGGGGCGAGGCGGCAGAGGATTTCACCGGGCTAACGGTCACGATCTGCGGCGATATCCTGCACAGCCGCGTTGCGCGCTCAAACCTGCTGTGCCTGCAGGCACTGGGCGCCACCGTGCGGCTCTGCGCGCCGCCCGCGCTGATGCCTGCAGGGGTTGAAGCGCTTGGCGCGCAGCCGTTCCACGATTTCGACGCCGCGTTGGCGGGCAGCGACGTGGTGATGATGCTCCGGCTCCAGACCGAACGGATGCAGGGGCAGTTCATTCCCTCGCCGCGCGAATACCACCACCTCTACGGCCTCACGAAGGAGCGGTTGAAAGGCGCCGCACCCGATGCGCTGGTGATGCACCCCGGGCCGATGAACCGCGGAGTCGAGATCGACAGCGATGTTGCCGATCTGATCGACCGTTCGATCATCACGCGCCAGGTGGAAATGGGCGTGGCGATCCGCATGGCATGCCTGGACATCCTCACCCGGCGGGCGCGGCAGGTGGAGGGCTGGGCATGAAGCAGACTGCACCAGTCAGGATCACCAATGGCCGCGTTGTCACCGCCAGCGGCATCGTCGAGGGCGGCGTGCGGTTGGTCGAAGGACGGATCGAAGCGGTCGGCCAGGTCGCTTCGCAGTCCGGTGACGAAGTTGTCGACGCGCGCGGCAAGCTGGTCGCGCCCGGCCTCGTCGATTTCGGCACCTTCGCGATCGACAAGCCCGCGTGCCATTTCGGCGGGATCACCCGCGCTGCGCTGATGCCCGACCAGTCGCCCCCGCTCGATCTGCCGAGCCGGGTCAGCTACATCGCCAAGAGCGGCAAGCCCGACCTGTGGGTGCACCCGCTGGCCGCTGCCACGCGTGGTCTCGAAGGCAGCGAACTCGCAGAGATCGGCCTGATGAAGGAAGCGGGCGCGCGCGGTGTCGCGACCGGGCGGCGCTGGATCGGCAATAGCGGAGCGATGCTGCGGCTGCTGCAATATGCGGCCATGCTGGATCTGGTGGTGGTGAGCCATGCCGAGGATGCCGGGCTGGCCGGTGACGCAGTCGCGACCGCCGGCGAGATGGCGACGCGGCTTGGACTTCCGAGCGCCCCGGCAGAGGCCGAAACGCTGGCGGTGGCGCGCGACATCGCGCTCGCCGAGATCTGTGGGGCCCGGCTCCATATCCGGCAGGTGACCACCGCCGCTGCGCTCGAGCTGGTGCGTGCAGCGAAGCGTCGCGGGGTTACAGTCACGGCGGGCGTAACCCCGGCCCATTTCATCCTGTCCGACCTTGCGACGGCGGAATTCCGCAGCTTCGCGCGGCTTTCGCCTCCGCTGCGCAGCGAGGCGGACCGGCAGGCAGTGATTGCCGCGATCGGCGACGGGACGATCGACGTGATCGCTTCGGGCCATGATCCGCGCGGGCCGGAAGACAAGCGCCTGCCCTTTGCCGATGCCGAACCCGGCATGGCCGGGGCCGAAACGCTGCTGGCGATGACGCTCACGCTGGTGCGCGATGGCGTGATCGACCTGCCCCGTGCCTTCGATCTTCTCGCTGCCGCACCGGCGCGGCTGCTGGGCGTGGCCGCCGGGGCGATCGAGGTGGGGTGCGAGGCGGATATCGCGCTGGTCGATCCGGAAAAGCCGTGGATCGTCGACCGCGCGAAGATGGCCGCCACCGCCGATAATACGCCTTTCGACGGCCAGCCGGCGCAGGGGCGCGCGACGGCCTTGTGGAAGGGCGGCGTCAGGATCGCCTAGGCTCGGCTTCTCTTTTCGCTCCGATAGCGGTATCAGCCCGCACAGGGTCGTGTTCCTAATGGAGGGGAGGGGAACATGGCGACACATGGCCAAATCCAGCCTGCGTCCGGTGCCCGAGCGCCGTCGCTGACGGCTTTCATCGACCGCTGGATCTACGTTTTCATGGCGGTATTGCTCACCCTCACGGTGCTGATTGGCTTCGTTCCGGATTCGCTCAACAAGATTGCTGCCGTTCAGGCCGGGATGCGCCCGCCGTTTCCAATGGCTCTGCATGTCCATGCAGTGCTGATGGGCAGCTGGATGCTGCTCTTGCTCGCGCAGACGACGTTGATGGCGACGGGGCGGCGAGATTGGCACATGCAGCTGGGTGTGCTGGGGATGGTCCTCGCACCTGCGCTGGTGCTGGCCGGTGTGGTCCTGGTTCCCACGAATATAGCGACGAATATTGCCTTTGCTGCCAACGTACCTGAAGCGCAGGATGGCCTTGCCGAAGGGCTGGTATTCAGCGTCAATATCGCTCTCGTCCAGCTGCGAGTGGGCATCTGCTTCCTGCTGTTCGTGGTTCTGGCCCTGCGCGCGCGCAAGCTCGATTCGGGTTTGCACAAGCGGTTGATGATCCTCGCGACTGTCACTCCGCTGGGAGCGGCGACGTCGCGGATGGCGTTCCTGCCAAACACATTACCGGAATCTACGGAAACGACACTTCTTTGGCCGATCTTGTTCGCGGTTCCCATGTTCCTGTGGGATCTCTATCGGCAGCGGACCATCCACCGCGCCTACTGGATATTTGCAGCTGTCATGCTGCCGAGCGGAATCCTGGTACAGTGGCTGTGGAACTCGGCATGGTGGCAGTCCGTCGGTGCGCGCCTCCTCTACTGACGAAAAACCCCCGGAGCCTTGCGGCACCGGGGGCATTCACGCTGAAGTTCAGGAACAGAGCGTTAGCGCGAAGCGACGCGAACCCCGCGATCCACTGCGCCGGGAAGCGGGCGGCTCGCCGCATAGGCGATGCAGCCTTTGCCGCCGGACTTGATCGTCTGGCACATGGCGCTGGCGCTGCGCGCGCCATAGCCAGCTGCAGCAACTCGGTAATAGGTCTTGCCGCGCACCACCGCTTCGGTGATCACGACGTCGCGGCCCGAAAGCTGCGGATAGCGGGTCTGGTAGATGCCCCAGGCGCGCTCTGCGCTTGCGCGGCTGGCAAAGCTGCCCAACTGCACCAAGTGCGTGTTCGAGCTGCTGTCGGCAGTCGCGGCCATGCGGCGCTGCGACGAGCTGGCGGCGAGGCGCGAAGCGGGTGCGGCCGGCTTGGCGGCGGGCTTCTTGTAGTCGCTCGGCAGCTGCTGCACGACCGGGCCGCTTACCACGCGTTGAGCCGGAGCGGCAGCGGGCTTGGGCGCCACAGGTGCATCGTCCTGCGCGAAAGCGACCGCAACCGTTTGTACCGGTGCGGGCTTGGGCGAAGGGGCAGGAGCCGGTGCTTCGACCGGTTGCGCCACGGCAACCTGCGGCACTTCGCTGGCGGCGAGTTCGGGCCCGTCGATATCATCCGCCGCGTGGGCCACCATCTGGCCGTGACTAGGGAAATTGGCGAGCGCGAGCTGGGCAGGCTGGCCGCCGTCATAGGACGGGGCGACCTGCAGCAGGTTGGCGACGCGCTGCTGGTAGAATTCCGGCGCGGCAAGCTGCGCCCATTCGCCGATGCGGTCCGAGACCATGTCGGCCGGGACGTCTTCCGCGACCATGACGCGCGCGGCGCGCCAATTGCCCTGCAACGCATAGGCATAGGCGAGGTTCTGGCGCAGTTTGGCGCTCGACTGGCCGCTGCGCAGCGCATCCGAAAGCACGGCCACGCCTTCATTGGCATCGCCCGCAAGCGCAAGCCCGAGGCCGAGGTCGGCCGGGTCGATGTCGTTACGGCCTCCGTCGAGCGCATTCACCGCTTCGCGGCTGTTGCCTAGCGCGATTTGTGCGAGCGCATAGCTCAGCACGGTGCGCGGATCGCTGTCACCCAGTTCCATCGCATCGCTGAAGCTGGTCGCGGCGGCCTGGAAGCGGCCCGCCTCGAGATAGGCAGCGCCCAGCAGCGCGCGGCTCTGCGCATTGCGCGGATCGGCCAGCACGGCGCTTTCGGCATGGCTCACGGCCTTGCTGAACTGACCCTTTTCAAGCGCGACCTGCGCCTTGGCAGCCGATGCCTGAGCCGGTGGAGCGGCCGAAGTGGCGCAACCCGACAGCGCGATGCTGACGAGTGCAGTGCTGACCGCAAGGGCGATCTTCGGCTTGTTGATGGCGGTGTGGCTCATTGGGTCATCCCCTCAGTTCACGCATTTCCAGTCACTTGCGCGTCATCTTGGCAGCAAGCGTATCCAGGTCTTCGATCTCGGCCAGCAACTGGTCGAGAGCATCGGTCACAATCTGCTGTGCGCTTTCGCCCTTGATCGTGGCAGCGAGGCGCAGCTTGAGATGGCGCTGCGCATCGAGGCGCAGAGTGAAGGCGGCGCGCTTGCCGCGTTTCGAGGCGGCGCTGCGCTTGGCCGGTGCGGCGGTACGGGCAGAAGCAAGCCGGATCGCCGGCGCCTCGTCATTCGATGGCGGCGTCAGCTGCACGACATTGGCATGTTCTTCACCACCCATGTCGTTCCAGCCGAGGTCTTCGAGATTTGCGGTCGAAGCATCGGGGATCGGCGCGAGCTGCGGGCGCATCGCGGGCTTGGCACCACCTTTGCGGGCCAGCAGCGTCGGGCTCAGGGAAGCAAAGCTGCCTTCGGTCATGGCCCGCGCTCCTTACTGAGCGACGCGGCGGCCGAAACCGCCTGCAGGACGGTGCACGCCTGGCAGCTGCGACTGCGAACCCGGAGCAGCGAACACGGTGCGTCGGAAATTCTTCTCGAGCCGGTCCGAAATATACTTCCACAGCGCGGTCACTTCCGCGGCGCTGCGGCCTTCGGGGTCGACTTCCATCACGGTGCGGCCGTCGATCATCGAGGCCGCGAAATCGGTGCGGTGGTGCAGCGTGATCGGGGCCACCGTGCCGTGCTGCGACAGCGCGACTGCGGCTTCCGACGTGATCTTGGCCTTGGGCGTTGCGGCATTGACCACGAACACCAGCGGCTTGCCGGCGCGTTCGCACAGGTCGACGGTCGCACCCACGGCGCGCAGATCGTGCGGGCTCGGGCGGGTAGGCACCACGATCAGTTCGGCGACAGAAATGACCGACTGGATTGCCATGGTGATGGCCGGCGGCGTGTCGATCACGGCCAGTTTGAAGCCCTGCTGGCGCAGGACCTGCAGGTCGTTCGCCAGGCGCGCCACAGTGGTCTGGGCGAAGGCGGGATATTCCGCTTCACGCTCGTTCCACCAGTCGGCGAGCGACCCTTGCGGGTCGATGTCGATCAATACCACCGGGCCAGCGCCTGCGCGCTGGGCCTGGACGGCGAGGTGTCCGGACAGGGTCGTCTTACCCGATCCGCCCTTCTGCGATGCCAATGCAAGTACTCGCAACGCCTGGTTCCCCCTGGTTAGCCCTTCAAAAGATGCCGCAACCAATGCGGCTTCAAACAGGGGGATGGCAGTATACCCCTAATTTTGGGTTAACGCCGATGTGCCTGAGGCAGGGTTTCGGAGCGCCTGCAGGGCCTTGCCTGTGTCGCAATACATCGCGCGCGGCTTTCCAAAGGGATGCAGCGTGTTATGAGTGCAAACCGCAGGGGATTAAGGGGAATTCGATGAATCACGCAGACATGCCGGCAGCGAACGCTGGCGCGGGTACGGTCGCACCGGTGGTGGGGGCGGACCGGATCGGAAGCCTCGATTTCATCCGCGGGCTGGCGGTGATGGGCATCCTTGCGGCGAATATCGTCGCCTTCGGCCAGCCCTCCAGCGCCTATATGTTCCCCGATGCCTTCCTTGTGCCCAGCGGCGATCAAAGCGGCTGGCTGTGGATTTCCCAGTTCGTCCTGATCGACGGCAAGATGCGCGGACTATTTACTCTCTTGTTCGGCGCCGGACTGTATCTCTTCATGGAACGTGCATGGGCGCGCGGCTCGACGCGCTGGCTACAGGCGCGGCGGCTCTTCTTCCTGCTGCTGTTCGGGCTCGCGCATTTCTTCCTGGTCTGGTTCGGCGACATCCTGACCTATTATGCCTTGTGCGGCTTCATCGTGCTGCTTTGCCTGCGCTGGAGCATCAAGACGCAGCTGGTCGTCGGGCTGGGCGGCTATATGCTCGGCGCGCTCGCCTATGCTGCGATCTTCGTCCCGCTCCATTTCATCGCCGATACGCCGATGGGCGACGCTGCGTCGCTGACCGAAATTCGCTCGAGCCTCGAGGAATCGAAGGCTGACGCATTTGCGGAAGACGCAGTCGAAATCGGCCTGATATCCTCGGGCGACTATTCCGGTTTCGTCGCGCACCGGATCACCGAGCACACATTCGAACCGCTCGCCAACGTGCTGCTGTTCTGCATGGAAAGCATCCCGCTGATGCTGATCGGCGTGGCGCTTTACCGGCTCGGCTTCTTCGGGGGAGGGTTCGAAAGGCGCGACATGATCCGCTGGGGCTGGGTCGGGCTCGCGGTCGGCGGGGCGATTCATATCGCCATTGCGCTTTGGGCCCGGCAGGTCGGCTTCACCTATTACGGCAATCTGGCCGCCTTCATGGGGTTCAGCCCCTTGCCGCGGCTGTTCATGGTGCTGGGACTGGCCGCATTGCTGGTGGCCTATTCGCCCGGCTGGACCGGGTGGCTGGGCCAGCGGATCGTGGCGGCGGGGCGCGCGGCCTTCAGCAATTATCTCGGCACGTCGATCGTGATGCTGTTCGTGTTTCACGGTTGGGCGCTCGGCCTGTATGGCGAACTCAACCGCCCGCAGCTTTACCTTGTCGTGCTGCTGGCCTGGGTGGCGATGCTGGCATGGTCGAAGCCATGGCTCGCGCGCTTCCGCTATGGCCCGCTCGAATGGCTGTGGCGCAGCCTCACTTACGGGAAGCTGTTCGCGTTGCGGCGATAGCTGACGCACCTGCGTAGGCAGGTGCTAAATACAAATTCTACTTGCTATTGAGAATAGTTCGCATATTTCTATTCCTGCGAATCACTCGCAGGAGTCTGTCGCCGATGTATGTGTGCATCTGCAATGCTATCCGCGAAACCGAACTGCGCCGCGTTGCTCGGCGCACGTCGGGCGATGCCGAGGCGGCCTATGCCGCGCTGGGCAAGCGCCCCAATTGCGGCACCTGCCTGATGGATGCTGACGCGATCGTGTTCGAAGAGCGCGAACTGGCCTGCAAGCCGATCGCCGCCTGAGCGGATTCTGCGCTAACGCAAATCGCTCGCAAGTGGCGGAATTCCGCCATTTTTCGTCAGCTTCCCTTGTCTTTCCGGTCGCCCCGGCGCATAAAACGGCACTCATCCGGGAAGCAAGGGAGCCGCGCCATGAAGGGCGACGCAACAGTCATCGAATTCCTCAACAAGGCGCTCACCAACGAGCTGACCGCGATCAACCAGTACTGGCTGCATTACCGCGTGCTGGCCGATTGGGGCGTGTCGCGGCTCGCGGAATATGAGCGGCACGAATCGATCGACGAGATGAAGCACGCCGACCAGCTGGCCGAGCGGGTGCTGTTCCTGGGCGGGCTGCCCAATTTCCAGGCGATCCACCGGCTGAAAGTGGGCGAGACGGTCGAAGAAATCCTCAAGGCCGACCTTGCGATGGAGGAAGAGGCAATCCCCTTGCTGCGCGATGCGATCGAGCATTGCGAGAAGGTGCGCGACTATGTCAGCCGCGACCTGTTCGCCGCCATCCTCGAAAGCGAGGAGGAGCATGTCGATTTCCTCGAAACCCAGTTCGAGATGATCGGGCGGATGGGCCTGCAGAACTACGTGCAGCTGCAGAGCAAGCCTGCCGAGGATTGATTGGCGGCGGGTCAGCCAGCCGTCCGGATTGCCGCACCGGCCTTGCCTATCTAATTGACACTACTGTCAATGGGGTGCAGACGCCTCACATGGGAACGCCAGATTTATCTGGGGTCGCGCTTCCTTTTCACGGGTCGCAGTAACCTGAGAATGAGGGAGTACGAATATGAAGACCATCCTTAAGTCGATCGGCTTTGCAAGTGCGGCTGCCACTGCCTTGGCCTTTGCGTCGCCGGCGGCGGCCCAGCTCAAGGCCTGGGAAGACTATACGCCGCAACAGACCGTGATCGAACTGACCTATGTGAAGGTCGACGAAGGCCAACTGGACACCTATCTCGAAGGCCTCCGGCAGACCTGGGTAAAGGCCAATGAAGTGTCGAAGAGCCTGGGCCAGATCACCGACTATGGCATCTACACCGTGCCTTACGGCAGCAATGAAGTGAACCTCGTGCTGCGGATCAACTATCCCAACATGGCGTCGCTCGACGCCGACAAGGCCGAATACGACAAGTTCATGACCGCATGGGGCAATGCCAATATGGCAAACAGCAACAAGACCGTGCGCGAAGTCTACAACAACATCCGCAAGATCAAGGGCACTTACATCCTGCGCGAACTGCGGATGAACACCAAGTAACTCTCGGCATTATGCGGTAACAATGGGGGCGGGGCGCATTGCGCTTCGCCCCTTTTGCTGCGGGATGTCAGTCGTCCTGAGGTTCGGCGATATCGGCTGTCGTTTGGCTCTGCCGCACATATCCGCGCGCTGCCACCAGCGTTTCGACCACGAAATGCAGCAGCCCGGTGATCAGGAAGCCCATGGTTGCGATCCAGGCCAGCGCTGTCACCGTGCCGATCTGCGGCTTGATGAAGGCGCTGACGAACAGCAGCGCCACCACCACGCAGATCGTCAGTCCGGCTATGGTGCTGAACATCACCGCGCGTTGCGCCAGCAACCGGCGGCGGCGAAGCCAGGCCAGTTCGCTGTAATCGCGCGGCGTCTGTTCCTCTTCCATCCGCTCTTCGAGCCGCTCGATCCGCTCGGCGACCCAGATCAGCCGCGTCATCATCACGTTCATGATCGCGCCGATTGCCGCGAGGAGAAACGCCGGCGTCAGGCTCAGTCGCACGATCTCCTGAACGCGCAGCGTGCTCGCGGTGCGTTCCAGCAAATCGGTGGCGATATTGCCGCTTGAAGCGAGGAGATCGAGCATGCCCGGCGTGGTCCCTGATCCTTGGCCCTAATCCTTGGCGTAAGGGTTCTTCGGGCTCTTCAATACCACACGCACGGGCACTGCGTCGAAGCCAAGGTTCTTGCGGATCCCATTGACGAGGTAACGCTCGTAGCTCTTGGGGAGCATGTCGAGCCGCGTCCCGAACACCACGAAGCGCGGCGGGCGGTTGCCTGCCTGCGTGATGTAGCGCAGCTTGATGCGCTTGCCGCCGGGCGCCGGCGGCGGGTTGGCTTCGAGCGCGTCGTCGAACCAGCGGTTGAGCGCCGCGGTGGGCACGCGCTTCGACCAGCTTTCGCGAAGTTCGAAGGCGGCGCGCAGCAGGTCGTCGAGCCCCTTGCCGGTCTTCGCGCTCACCGCAAACAGCGGCAGCCCGCGCACCTGCGCCAGCCCTTCGTCGAGCGCATGGCGGATGCCGTTGAACAGCTTCGACGGGTCTTCGGCGACGTCCCACTTGTTGATCGCCACCATCAGCGCGCGGCCTTCCTGCAGCACCATGTCGGCGATCTTGAGATCCTGGTGTTCGAGGCCCTGCGTCGCATCGAGCAGCAGCACCACCACTTCGGCGAAATCGACTGCGCGGCGGGCATCGGCGACCGAGAGCTTTTCCAGCTTCTCGACCACATTGCGCTTCTTGCGCATCCCGGCGGTGTCGATCAGCCGCACATCGCGCACGTCACCCGATTTCGGATCGGTCCACTGCCAGTCGACCGCGATCGAATCGCGCGTGATTCCCGCCTCGGGGCCGGTCAGCAGCCGGTCTTCGCCCAGCAGGCGGTTTATCAGGGTCGATTTGCCCGCATTGGGCCGCCCCACGATGGCGAGCTTGAGCGGGCCGAGCGGAGCCTCCTCGCCTTCGCTCAGCGCGAACTCGGCTGCGGTTTCCGCAGCTTCGGCCTTTGCCCCGATGATCGGCCACAGCGCGCCGAACAGGTCGGCCACGCCTTCGCCATGCTCCGCCGAGATGGCGATCGGTTCGCCCAGGCCCAGCGAATAGCTTTCGAGCACGCCGCCTTCGCCCGCGCGGCCTTCCGCCTTGTTGGCGACCAGCACGACGGGAACGCTTTGCCCGCGCAGCCAGCGTCCGATTTCCTCGTCCAGCGGAGTCAGGCCCGCGCGCGCATCGATCACGAACAGCGCGGCGTCGGCGCCTTCCAGGCTTACTTCGGTCTGCTTGCGCATTCGCCCGGGCAGCGTTTCGGGATCGTCGTCTTCCCATCCGGCAGTGTCGACGATGGTGAAGGCCATGCCCGCGATGTCTGCATCGCCCATGCGGCGGTCGCGCGTCACCCCCGGCTGGTCGTCGACCAGCGCGAGCTTCTTGCCCACCAGCCGGTTGAACAGCGTGGACTTGCCGACATTGGGTCGGCCGATGATGATGACCTGCGGTTTCATTGCTGCCACGCCAGTTGGGCTTTTACCGCCCGCTTGGCAAGCGCCGTCCGGTCGGCTCAGGCCTTGGCCACCGGGGGATTCTCGCCCAGGTCTTCGTACCAGGCTTCGACCGGGCCGGTAAGCTTGATGGTCAGCGGGTTGCCGTGGCGGTCCATGCTCTTGCCCGCCTGCACGCGCACCCAGCCTTCGGAAATGCAATATTCCTCGATGTCGGTGCGGACGCGGTCCTTGAAGCGGATGCCAATGCCGCGCTGCAGCTTGTCGGCATCGAAAAATTCGCTGCGCGGATTCACCGACAGGCGGTCGGGCGGAGTGTCGTTTGTGGAATTCTCGGTCATGCGCGGGCCCTTAGTCGCGTGGAGTGAACCAAACAAGCGGCTTCCGCTTGCCCTTTCGCGTCGGCCCGACTAATGGCGCTCCCCTACACGCGAAGCGGCTTCCGTTTCGCGCGCAGCTTCGTTCGGGCTAGCGGGCGTGGCGGAATTGGTAGACGCGCTGGTTTTAGGTACCAGTATCGCAAGATGTGGGGGTTCGAGTCCCTTCGCCCGCACCAATTCGCTCGAACGTGGCTCTGTCATAGCGAAATTGTTGAAAAGGCATCAGTTTTAATCCCATGCAGATCAAGGAAACGACCAACAAGGGCCTCAAGCGCGCCTATCAGCTGACGATCAAGGCTGGCGATATCGCCGCCAAGATCGAGGCAGAGATCAAGAAGATCGCGCCGCAGGTCCGCATGCCCGGCTTCCGCCCTGGCAAGGTGCCCGCGAATCTCGTCAAGAAGATGCACGGCGAACAGCTGCACGCGCAGACTGTGAACGACGTGATCCGCGAATCGGTCGACAAGCTGATGAAGGACAAGGAGCTGCGCCCCGCGATGCAGCCCCGCATCGAACTGGGCGCAGGCTATGAAGAAGGCAAGGACGCGGAAATCGCGGTCGAGCTGGAAGTGCTGCCGACCATCGAAGCACCGTCGACCGACGGGTTGAAGCTCGAAAAGCTGGTGGTGCCGGTGTCCGACGAAGCCGTCGACGAGGCGCTTCAGGGCATCGCCGGCCAGCAGAAGAGCTACAAGGACGCGCCGAAGACCAAAAAGGCTGCCGAAGGCGACCAGCTGATCATCGATTTCGTCGGCCGACTGGGCGATGAGGAGTTCGAAGGCGGCAAGGCGGAAGACGCTGCGCTGGTGATCGGCTCGGGCCAGTTCATCCCCGGCTTCGAAGAGCAGCTGGTTGGCGCGAAGACCGGCGACAAGAAGACTATCAAGGTCACTTTCCCCGCCGATTATCCGGCCGAGCACCTCGCGGGCCAGGAAGCCGAATTCGACATCACTGTGAAGCAGGTGAAGGTCGAAGGCGAAACCAAGGTTGACGAAGACTTCGCCAAGTCGCTCGGCCTCGAAGGTCTCGACCAGCTCAAGGGCCTGATCCGCGGCCAGCTCGAACAGCAGACCGCCGGGCTTACCCGTACGCAGATGAAGCGCGCGCTGCTCGACCAGCTTGCCGCCGGCCACGATTTCGAAGTGCCCGAAGGCATGGTGAACGCCGAATTCGACCAGATCTGGGCGCAGCTGCAGCAGGAAGCCTCGCGCGAGGAAAACCCGCAGGAAGCGCTCAAGGAAATCCAGAACGAGCGTGACGAATACCGCAGCATCGCCGAGCGCCGCGTGCGCCTGGGCCTGCTGCTGTCGGAAATCGGCCAGGCGAATGGCGTGGAAGTGACCGCGCAGGAAATGAGCATGCTGATCCAGCAGGCTGCCCAGCAGTATCGCCCGGAAGACCGCCAGCGGTTCGTCGACTATGTTCGCCAGGAGCCGATGGCTGCGGCCCAGCTGCGCGCCCCGCTCTATGAAGACAAGGTCGTCGACTTCCTGTTCGACCAGGCCGAAGTCACCGAACGCGAAGTGACGCAGGAAGAGCTCGAAGCCGCGATCGAAGCGGATGAGACCGCCGAGGCGAAGCCCGCTCCGAAGAAGAAGGCTGCTGCCAAGAAGGCTCCCGCCAAGAAGGACGCTCCGAAGAAGGAAGCGGCCAAGGAAGAAAAGCCTGCGGCCAAGAAGGCTCCTGCCAAGAAGCCTGCAGCCAAGAAGGCAGAAGCCAAGCCCGCAGCCGAAAAGAAGCCGGCCGCGAAGAAGGCCCCTGCCAAAAAGGCTGCGGCCAAGAAGTAATCAGCCAGCGTCGGGCGGTCAGTCCGCCGGGCGCCAGGGCTTGAACGAGGGCGTGGGCAGCTGTGCTGTCCGCGCCCTTTCGTATGCGGCGCCCGCTTTCAGCACTTCGTGGTCCTGCCACTTGCCGGCAAAGATGCTGAAGCCCACCGGCAGCCGCTCCACAGCGCCCATCGGCACTGTGAGGTGCGGATAGCCCGCGATCGCCGGGAGCGAGCCTGCGCCTATTCCGCCGCCGAAATTGTCGCCATTGACCAGATCGGTCGACCAGGCCGGCCCGGTGGTCGGCGCGACCAGGAAGCTTACCCGGTGTTCGGCCATCAGGCGGTCGATACCATCTTCGCGGGTTGCCTTGAGATTGGCTTCGAGCGCTTCGCGATAGGCCGCCTCGTCGGTCGTTCCCAGCGCCTGCTCGAACAGGTCCTGCCCGAACCAGCGCAGTTCCTGATCCGCATGCGCGCGGTTGAATGCGACAAGGTCTGCCAGCGTGTCGGGCATCGCCGGGTCATCGAGTGTTGCGAGATAGGCATTCATGTCGCGCTGCAATTCGAAAAGCAGCACGGTCAGCGAGCGGCCCCAGAAGCCCTCGGGATAGCTGTATTCGACATCGACCAGTTCCGCGCCCGCTGCCTCGAGATCGCGCAAGGCCTGTTCGAACAAAGCGGTCACGCCGGGGCGGCGACCGATCTGGTTGCGCATCACGCCGACCCGCACGCCCTTGAGCGAATAGTCGGCAAGGCCCGCGGTGAAATCGGTCGCGTAACGATCCGCATCTGCGGTTGCCGGGTCTGCGGGGTCGCTTCCGGCGATCGCGCCGAGCAGCTGGGCGGCGGCAAATACGCTGCGCGCCATAGGCCCGGCCGTGTCCTGTGTCGCGCTGATCGGCACCACATGGGTGCGACTGACCATGCCGACGGTGGGCTTGAAGCCCACAACGCCGTTCACGCTGGCAGGGCAGGTGATCGAACCGTTGGTTTCGGTGCCGATGGCCGCCCAGGCAAAGCCTGCCGCAACGGCAGCCCCGCTGCCCGAGGACGATCCGCAGGCGTTGCGGTCGATCGCATGCGGGTTGCGCGTGAGGCCGCCCACTGCGCTCCAGCCACTGGTTGAATCATTGTCGCGGATATTGGCCCACTCGGAAAGGTTGGTCTTGCCCAGCACTACGCCGCCAGCGGCGCGCAGCCGCGCGATCATGGGGGCATCGCGGCCGGTCTGATTGTCCTTCAACGCCAGCGAACCGGCGGTGGTCGGCAATTCGCGCGTTTCGACATTGTCTTTCACCAGCACTGTGCGCCCGCCGAGCGAAGTTCCGGCATCGAAGGCTTCACCGGCTTCGCGCCCGGCGTCGGGGTTGAGCGCGATGACGGCGTTGAGCCCGTTTTCTCCATCGTCCAGTTCGAGGATACGCTGGTAGCGTTCGAGCGCATGGCGTTCGGCGATGTTGGGGCTTCCCGGAGGCGGTGCCGCATCCTGCGCGGCGACAGGGACAGAAGCGAGGGCGAGTGCGATCAGCGCGGCGTATGTCTGCATTGGCGCACACTGCCACCATGCGCATCCAATGCAAGCATCCACATGCATTTGGGCAGGGCAAGGGTTAATGCCCTTGAACATCGCGCCGCGCGGCCCGACATAGGCGATCACGCAATTCTATGAGGAAGAATCGATGATCGACCTGCTCGGCAATTCCGGCGAAACCTATGGCGCCCAGGGCCAGTTCACCCGCGATCCCCTGACCGGGGCGCTGGTGCCGGTGGTGGTCGAGCAGACCAGCCGCGGCGAGCGCAGCTTCGACATCTTCAGCCGCCTGCTGCGCGAACGCATCGTGTTCGTGACCGGCCAGGTGGAAGACAACATGGCTTCGCTGATCGTGGCCCAGCTGCTGTTCCTCGAAAGCGAGAATCCTTCGAAGCCGATCAGCATGTACATCAACTCGCCGGGCGGCGTGGTGACTGCCGGCATGGCGATCCACGACACCATGCAATACATCAAGCCGCGCGTTTCGACCGTGTGCATCGGCCAGGCTGCCAGCATGGGCAGCTTCCTGCTGGCGGCGGGCGAGCCGGGCATGCGCATCGCGCTGCCCAATGCGCGGATCATGGTGCACCAGCCTTCGGGCGGCGCCCGCGGCATGGCGTCCGACATCGAGATCCAGGCGCGCGAAATCCTGCGCATTCGCGAGCGGATGAACGGCCTTTACGTGAAGTATACCGGCAAGAGCCTGACCGATATCGAAAAGGCGATGGATCGCGATACCTTCCTTGAGGCCGATGAAGCGCTCAAGTTCGGGATCGTCGACAAGGTCTTCGAAAGCCGCCCCGAAGGCGAAGGTTCGAGCGAAGCCGAAGGCTCGGGTGGCGCTCCGGAGTAAGAATTCCGGGCTTTTCGCCTCTTTGCGGGACACCGGCGCCACGATCCGCGCCCGGTGCCCCGGTTGGCGCCACGCAGGGCCGCAAAAGCGTGCGCTATAGGTTGATTCATCATTATGCGGGTATAGATTGTCCGAATCTCCATATATTGGGGATCCAGGAATCCTAGGAAATGACCAAATTGAGCGGAACTGACAGCAAGAGCAGCCTGTACTGCAGCTTCTGCGGCAAGTCGCAGCACGAAGTACGCAAACTCATCGCAGGGCCCACCGTATTCATCTGCGATGAATGCGTGGAACTGTGCAACGACATCATCCGCGAAGAGACCAAGGCGGGGATCGCCGGGCGCAAGGAAGGCGAAGTCCCTACGCCGAAGGATATCTTCGACACGCTCAATGATTATGTGATCGGGCAGGACCGCGCGAAGCGCGTGCTCTCGGTCGCGGTGCACAACCACTACAAGCGGCTCAAGCACAGCGGCAAGGGCAACGATGTCGAGCTGGCGAAGTCGAACATCCTGCTCGTCGGCCCGACCGGTTCGGGCAAGACGCTGCTGGCGCAGACGTTGGCGCGCACGTTCGACGTGCCCTTCACCATGGCCGACGCCACTACGCTGACCGAAGCGGGTTACGTGGGTGAAGACGTCGAGAACATCATCCTCAAGCTGCTCCAGGCTTCCGACTACAATGTCGAGAAGGCGCAGCACGGCATCGTCTACATCGACGAGATCGACAAGATCACGCGCAAGGCGGAAAATCCGTCGATCACGCGCGACGTGTCGGGCGAAGGCGTGCAGCAAGCGCTGCTCAAGCTGATGGAAGGCACGACCGCCTCGGTTCCGCCGCAGGGTGGCCGCAAGCATCCGCAGCAGGAATTCCTGCAGGTCGACACGACCAACATCCTGTTCATCTGCGGTGGCGCCTTCGCGGGCCTTGACAAGATCATTGCCGACCGCTTGCAGAAGCGCTCGATCGGCTTCGGCGCGCATGTCGCCGATCCGGAAAAGCGCCGCGTGGGCGAACTGCTCGAGAAGAGCGAGCCGGAAGATTTGCTCAAATTCGGCCTGATCCCCGAATTCGTCGGCCGCCTGCCGGTGATCGCCACGCTGCACGACCTCGATGTCGATGCGCTGGTCCAGATCCTCAAGGAGCCCAAGAACGCGCTGGTCAAGCAGTACCGCAAGCTGTTCGAGCTTGAGGATGTCGAGCTGACCTTCACTGAGGAAGCGCTGCAGGCGATCGCCGAACGCGCGATCAAGCGTAAGACCGGCGCGCGCGGGCTGCGCTCGATCGTCGAAGGCATCCTGCTCGACACGATGTTCGACCTGCCCGACATGGATGGCGTGACCGAGATCGTGATCGACAAGGATGTGGTCGAAGGCCGCAAGGAGCCTGTCCGCGTGATGCAGGGCAAGAGCGGCAAGAAGGAAGAGGCGGCCTGAGCGGTCACTGCCTCCTCTCGCGATGACACGATAATCTGATTGCGGGGCTCCTTCGGGGGCCCCGTTTGCTTTGAGGGAACTGCCGGATTGAAAACCATCGGCCTGATCGGCGGAATGAGCTGGGAAAGCTCGGCGCAATATTACGCGATCATCAACCGCGCGGTGCGCGACCGGTTGGGCGCCCCGCACAGCGCCAAGGTGCTGATGGATTCGGTTGATTTCGGCGAAGTCGAACGGCTCCAGCATGCCGGCGAATGGGATGCGCTGGGCGACATGATGGCTGACAGCGCGAGCCGGCTTGAAGCAGGAGGGGCGGAACTGATCCTGCTCTGCACCAACACCATGCACAAGCTGGCCGACCGGATCACGGCGGCAAGCGGCCTGCCTTTCCTGCACATCGTCGATCCGACCGGGGAAGCGATCAGGGCGCAGGGGATCGCGAAGGTCGGGCTGCTCGGCACCGCTTTCACCATGGAGCAGGACTTCTATCGCGGGCGGCTCGAACGCGAGCACGGGCTCGAAGTGCTGGTTCCCGCGGCGGAGGACCGCGCAACGGTCCACCGGGTGATCTATGATGAACTGGTGGCGGGCATCGTCACCGAAAGCTCGCGCGCGGCCTATCGGGATGTGATCGCTCGCCTCGTCGAACGCGGAGCGCAAGGCGTGATCCTCGGCTGCACCGAGATCATGCTGCTGGTGCGCGAGGAAGACAGCGCCGTGCCGCTGTTCGACACCACCCAATTGCACGCGCTCGCGGCGGTGGAGCAGGCGCTCGCCTGAATTGAACGAGTGATTGCGCCTGAGCGGGGCTCAGGTCGTCAACATCAACCCGCCGTCAGGGGTCAGCGTGGCCCCGGTGATGTAGCTCGCTTCGTCGGAGCAGAGGAAAGCGATGGCCCGGGCGATTTCCTCGGGCTCGCCCGCGCGGTGCTGGTGAACGCGCGTGATCATGCCCTGGTCGATCGCCGCATCGCCGATCGTGTCGCGAATGCGCTGGTGCATCGGCGTCTTGACCAGTCCGGGGCAGACGATGTTGACGCGAATGCCCTGCGGCGCGAGCTCGGCCGAAGCGGAGGTCGTGAGGCCAAGCTGGCCATGCTTGGACGCGGCATAGGCGGTAGCTCCCGGCGATCCCAGGAAGGAGTTGACCGAACCGACATTCACGATCGCGCCGCCGTTTCCGGCCTTCAGCATCGCGCGGGCCTCATATTTCAGGCACAGGAAATTGCCGCGCAGATTGATGCCGGTGACGCGATCCCAATTGTCGTCGGGCATGTCCGTGAGCATCGAGATATGCCCTTCGATGCCCGCGTTGTTCACGGCGATGTCGAGCCGCCCGAAAGTTTCGACCGCATGATCGACCATCGCCTGCACATCTGCGGAATCCGATACGTCGGTCCTGATGTGGCTGGCCTGTCCCCCGGCCGCGCGGATCGCTTCGGCATGTTCGGCAATGTCGTCGCCCCGGCGAGCTGCCAGCACGACGGCTGCTCCGAGTTCAGCGAGAAGCCTGGCGGTTGCCAGCCCGATCCCGCTGCTTGCGCCGGTGACTATCGCGACCTTGCCATCGAAACTGCCTGCCATGCTATCCCCTCCCAAACCCGTCCGGCGGATCCGCCGGGATAGCGTAGGCTAGGGTCGAAGCGTCGGCCGCGCAATGGCGGGCGTGCGGCCCTCGCCCGAGTGGTGATGGCTAGCCTTCGCCCGCCTTGCGCCGCTCGATCAGGGCATCCATCCGCGCGATCTTGTCGAGCGCGAGAAGCTCGCGGAAATCGTAATAGGCGTCGAAGTGCGGGATGCCTTCAGGCAGGGCAACCCAGGGCATGCGTTCTGCGACCCACACCGCCGCATCCGGCCTGATGTCGCGGCTATCGTCGAGCGTTCCGACGCGCAGCCCCGCTCCGATCCTTCCGAGGCGCGGATAATGGCTCCACAATGCTGTGCCGCACTCGCTGCAACGGCAGATGATATGCGGCCCGCCGCTGCCGGCTGTAACCACATGCTCGGTCAGCTCGCCTGAAAGCAGCGTGATGCGGTCGCTTTCGAAGAAAGCGTTGACGACCGAGGTCGAACCGGTCTGCTGCTGGCATTGGCGGCAATGGCAATTGTTGACGAAGATCGGATCGCCTTCGATCCGATAGCGCACGGCGCCGCATGCGCAGGCACCCTCGCGTTCACTCACTGCCATGGCCTCTCTCCTACTCGTGTTCTCCCGCTGCCTTGCAACAGCCCGCCAGCCGCACGCTCGCGACCTGGACGGTGACATGCACGATGCCGAAACGTTGCTCCAGCGCGTCCGCAAGCGATTGCAGGAAGGCGTCGCCGGGATGCCCACCGGGCATGACCAGATGCGCGGTGAGCGCGGTCTCGGTGGTCGACATCGGCCAGATGTGCAGATCGTGTACGGCGCTGACGCCGGGGAGCGCCGCCATATGGCTGCGCACCGCTTCCTCGTCGATCTGTTCGGGCACGGCGTGCAGGCCCAGCTTGATGCTGTCCTTCGCCAACCCCCATGTGCCCCAGCCGATCACCGCCACGATCAGCAGGCTGGTAACCGGATCGATCCACAATTGGTCCGTCAGGAGGATCGCCAGCCCGGCCACCACTACGCCAAGCGAGACCAGCGCATCGGCCGCCATGTGCAGGAAGGCGCCGCGAATATTCAGATCATGCTTGCGACCGCGCATGAACATCAGCGCAGTGGCGGTGTTGATCGCGATACCGATGCCCGCCACGACCACCATGGTCATCCCCTCCACCGGGGCCGGGTTGAACAGGCGATGGATCGTCTCGAACAGGATCGCGCCGATCGCGATCGCCAGCAACATGGCGTTTGCCAGAGCCGCGAGGATCGTCGAACTCTTGAAGCCATAGGTGAAGCGGGGGGAGGGCGGCCTCTTCGCCGCCACGCTCGCCGCCCATGCCAGGATCAGCGCCAATACGTCGGAAAGATTGTGCCCGGCATCGGCGACCAGCGCCATCGAGCCCGAAAGGATGCCGTATGTCGCCTCCACGATGACGAAAGCGGTGTTGAGCACGACCCCGACCAGGAACGCGCGGCCGAAGTCCGCGGGCGCATGGCTATGGCCGCCATGGTGGTGATGGCCATGGTGATGGCCTCCATGGTGATGGCCATGCGCATGATCGTGACGATGGCTATGTGAGTGAGTCCCGCCCATTGAAGTCAGTCGTAGACGCAGGAATCGAGCCCGTCACGCCTCACAACGCCCATGCGCGCTGCAATCATGTTGCCATAACGCCTTGTGAAGCCGCCGGGATTGACCACCGGGCGCTTTTTGGGGAGCGGCAGCGCGGCGGCCATGCGGGCGGCCTCGCTCCGCGTCATCCGTGCCGCCGAATGGCCGAAATATCGCTGCGAACCGGCCTCCGCGCCATAGGTGGCGATGCCGGTCTCTGCGACATTGAGATAGACTTCCATGATGCGCCGCTTGCCCCAGGCCTGTTCGATCAGGAAAGCGAACCAGGCTTCCATCCCCTTGCGGAAATAACCGCCGCCTTGCCACAGGAACACGTTCTTGGCGGTTTGCTGAGTGATGGTCGATCCGCCGCGGATGCGCCCGCCCTGCAGGTTGCGCGCCGCCGCCTTGGCGATCGCTTCGGTGTCGAACCCGTTATGGCTGCAGAACTTGCCGTCTTCGGCCGCGATCACCGCGGTGACCAGGTTGCGGTCGATATTGTCGAGCGATTCCCAGTCCTTGGTAAGCCCGCCTTCCTCCCACACCTTTTCGTCCAGCAGCATCGTCGCGGTGATCGGCACCGGCACCCATTTGTAGATCAGCACCAGTGCCAGGCTGATCGCGACGAATCCCACGATCCCCTTGGCCAGCCAGCGAAGGAGCGTGCGCCCGGGCGCGCGCCTGAGATTGGCGAATCCCTCGCGGATGGCGGGAAGAAATGCAGTGCGCATGCTTTGTCGATTAATCGCGCTGCGGCGGCTGCGCAATCGTCATACATGTGCGCTTGCGCGCAAGGTGCGAAGCTGCTTGGAATGCGCCGAGGTCGAATTCAGGAGAGACTCGATGAAACTGATCCGCAAGGCGATGCTGGCTGCTGCATTGGGCGCAGCTTGGGCGGGCACCCCCGCAATGGCCAATGACGATGCAATCGCGGCCGCCGTGAATGCGGATTACGACGGATATCTCGACGAGCTGTTCGTTCATTTCCACCTCAACCCCGAGTTGTCCTTCCTCGAGACGAAGACCGCAGCCCGAATGGCGGCGGAACTCCGCGCCGCCGGCCTGGAAGTGACCGAAGGGGTGGGCGGCACCGGCGTGGTGGGCATGCTGAAGAATGGCGACGGGCCGCTGATCCTGCTGCGCGCGGATATGGACGGCTTGCCAGTGCCCGAGAAATCCGGGCTGCCCTATGCCTCGAAGGCAACCCAGGTGGGGCAGGACGGGGTCGAATACCCCGTGATGCATGCCTGCGGCCATGACGTGCACATTACCTCGATGGTCGGCACCGCGCGCCGCCTGATGGCGATGAAGGACAAGTGGAGCGGAACGCTGATGTTCGTGGTCCAGCCCGCCGAAGAGCGCGTGGGCGGGGCGAGGGCGATGGTCGAGGACGGGCTTTATGAGCGCTTCGGCAAGCCCGACTATGCGGTTGCCTTCCACGTGTCTTCGGAACTGCCGACCGGAATGGTCTCCGCATCCGAAGGGATCCAGTATTCGAGCGCGGATTCGGTCGACATCGTGGTGCCGGGCATCGGCGCGCATGGCGCCAGCCCGCATGCGGGGCGCGATCCGGTCTACATCGCATCGCAGATCGTTACCGCGCTGCAATCAATCGCCAGCCGCGAAACCATGCCGCTCGACCCGGTGGTGGTGACGGTGGGCGCATTCCATTCGGGCACCAAGCACAACATCATTTCGGACCGGGCGGACCTGCAGCTGACGGTGCGCGCCAATGACGAGAAGGTGCGGGCCGCCACGCTCGCCTCGATCGAGCGGATCGCGGTCAATATCGGGCGTGCGCACGGTCTTCCTGAAGACATGCTGCCCAAGGTGACGGTGAGCGAAGGCACGCCGGTGACCAATAACGACCCGGCGCTGGCGCGGCGGCTCAACGCGGCGATGAAGCGGACCTTTGGCGAGGAATCGGTGCCCGATTTCAAGCAGACGGGCATGGGCGCGGAAGACTTCGCCTTCTTCGTGACAGAGGACTTGGGCGTTCCGGGATATTACTTCGCGGTGGGCGGCACCCCGGCTGAAGCCTTCAAAGCAGCAGCCAATGGCGGCCCGCCGGTGCCCTCGCACCACTCGCCGCTGTTCAAGATCTCGCCGCGCGAATCGGTGACGGTTGGCACACGCGCGATGATCGCGGCAGTGCTGGACCTCGCGCCCGCCAAATAACGATTCCGGCTTCTGCAAGAATCCGTTCGACCGACTCGCGCTGGGGGGAGTAAGAGCTCACCCGGGTCGCGAAACGGGAGATTTTCTATGCCGCAATTCGTGATCGAGCGTGACATGCCGGGCGCGGGATCGCTATCGCCGGATGATCTGAAGGGTGCCTCGCAGCAATCCTGCAGCGTGCTGCGCGACATGGGCCCCGGGATCCAATGGGTCCATTCCTATGTCACCGATGACAAGATCTATTGCATCTATCGCGCGGACAATGCGGACCAGATCCGCCAACATGCTGTGACTGCGGGCTTTCCGGCCAATTCGGTATCCGAAGTGCGGACGATCATCGACCCGACGACTGCCGAATAGCGGCACAAAAAAGGGGCGGAGAACCGCCCCTTTTTCGTCGTTTCGGTAACTGTCAGGCGATGCCCGGAAGCAGCCGCTCGCCGGCGATGCGCTGCATTGCCTTCTGCAACTTTTCGAAAGCGCGCACTTCGATCTGGCGGATGCGTTCGCGGCTGACGTTGTATTGCTGCGAGAGCTCTTCGAGCGTCTGCGGGTTCTCGGTCAACCGGCGCTCGGTCAGGATGTGCCGTTCGCGCTCGTTGAGCGCACCCATCGCTTCGGACAGCATTTCGTGGCGCATGTCGGCTTCTTCGGCATCGGCTACGAGCTCATCCTGCAGCGGGCGGTCGTCGGTCAGCCAGTCCTGCCACTCTCCCGAACCTTCCTCGCCATGGCGCATCGGCGTGTTGAGCGAACCGTCGCCGCCCATCATCATCCGCCGGTTCATGTTGATCACTTCCTGCTCGGGCACGCCGAGATCGGCCGCGATCTTCGCGACATCGTCAGGATGCAGGTCGGTGTCCTCGTAGGCGTCGAGGTTCTTCTTCATCCGGCGCAGGTTGAAGAACAGCTTCTTCTGCGCGGCGGTGGTGCCCATCTTCACGAGGCTCCAGCTACGCAGGATGAATTCCTGCATGCTCGCCTTGATCCACCACATGGCATAGGTTGCCAGGCGGAAGCCGCGATCGGGCTCAAATTTCTTCACACCCTGCATCAGGCCCACATTCCCTTCGGAAATGAGGTCGCTGACGGGCAGGCCATAGCCGCGATAGCCCATCGCGATCTTGGCCACGAGCCGCAGGTGGCTGGTCACCAGCTGTGCAGCCGCTTCGGGATCGTCATGTTCCTGGTAGCGCTTGGCGAGCATGTATTCCTGCTCGGCCGTGAGTACGGGGAATTTCTTGATCTCGGAGAGATAGCGGTTGAGGCTCTGCTCACCGCTCAATGCCGGAACCGTTGGGTTCTTCTTAGTGCTCACTTCTTCCCTAACCTTTCTTGCGTCGACCCTTCGGTGCCGGACCCCTGATGGGCGTCCGCTGGTGAGGGCCACACGGTTACATATAGACGCATCTGTCGAGTTTTGCAGTGCGATTCATCGATTTTAACGAGCGGTTTGGCCGATCAGTTCCCGCATGTCGGCGGGCAATTCCGAGGTAAATTCCAGCCATTTGCCGCTCACCGGGTGTTCGAAACCGAGCGATGCCGCATGCAAAGCCTGCCGGTTGAAGCCCAAGTCTTTGAGAATCGACCGCAATTCGGATGGAGTGCGTCCATATAACGGATCTCCCAATAGCGCATGGCCGATTGACGCACAGTGAACGCGCACCTGGTGAGTTCGCCCCGTTTCCAGCCGGCATTCGATCAAGGCGGCAGAGCCGAGCTTTCTTATTACCTTATAGTGCGTAACCGCGCGTTTGCCGCGCGAGGAATTCTTGTCGAGCACGGCCATTTTCTTGCGGTTCGCATCGGAACGGCCGATTCGCGTGGCAATCGTGCCTTCCGGCGGGGAAGGGTGCCCGGCGCAGACTGCCAGGTAGCGCCGCTCGATCGAATGGTCCTTGAACTGGCGCGCCAGCCCTTCATGCGCAACGTCGCTCTTGGCGACCACCAGCAGGCCCGAAGTGTCCTTGTCGATCCGGTGGACGATGCCGGGGCGCGCCACTCCGCCGATCCCCGACAGCTGGCCGCGGCAGTGATGCAGCAACGCATTCACCAGCGTTCCGTCGGGATTGCCCGCCGCCGGATGCACCACCATGCCCGCAGGCTTGTCGATCACGATCAAATGTTCGTCTTCGTAAACCACTTCGAGCGGGATATCCTGCGGGCGCGCTGCGGCTTCGGCTGCGGGCGGCACTTCGATCGTGAAGGCGGCATCGGCCGCAACCTTGGCGCTGGCGCTGGTGGCGGGCTTGCCCCCGATTGCCACCATGCCTTCCGCGATCAATGCCTTGATGCGTTCGCGCGACAGCCCGCTTGCCTCGGCCAGCGCCTTGTCGAGGCGGCCGGGGGAGAGGATCACGCCCTCAACAACCTCCGTTCGTGCTGAGCTTGTCGAAGCACCGTTCTTACTTTTGGCGTGCAAGGACACTGCCTCCCAGTCGCCCCGGATCAGGGCCATTTTCTTCGCGCGCGACCATCCCTTGACCTGTTGCTCAGCCGCCATCGCCTCGTGACGGGTGGGGAATTCCTGTGACCATACCAATTCGACCGGGAGCCTGTCTTTCGTGTAGCCCGCTATTTCCCCGGCCTGGTGCTGGGCGATCCTGAGCTCGAGATCGTCAGTATGCCCAGTGTAGAAGGAGCCTCCCCGGCAATGCAGCATATAGGCCCAAAACGGCATTCAATGGGCCTAAGATAAGGACGGCCCTTCGACAAGCTCAGGGCGAACGGTTATTTGCAGCGGATGCATGTCATCATGACAATTCAAGTGCTCGCTAGGATGCTTTCGGAGGCACAGGCCGCTCTCCCGCGGGAATGTTGCGGGATCCTGTTGGGCACTGGCAATCGCTTCACCGAGGCGCGGCCTGCCGCCAATGTCCACCCCGAGCCTGAAACCCATTTCGAGATCGATCCGCAGGCGCTGATCGATGCCCATCGCGCCGCGCGTGCGGGCGGGCCGCAAGTGGTCGGCTATTACCATTCGCATCCAACCGGCGCGGCCGAACCTTCGGCAACCGACCGGGCAATGGCGTCAGGTGATGGCCGGGTCTGGGCCATTGTCGGCACCGACAAGGTCTCGTTCTGGCAGGATACGCCGGATGGCTTCCGGGCGCTTTCCTACCTCGTCGAAGAAAGCTAGGGATTGCACATGCCTGCGCGATCCCTTGCCCCTTTCCCCAGCCACCTTGCCGATGCAGGTGGTGGGGCAGGTTTTTTCAACTTAGACAGTGTCGCATGTGTCGCGCCAATTCAGGTAAAGCCGTGAAGCAATGAACAATACCTCTGCAACTGAACTCGCCGCGCTCATGTGTTCGCGCCTGTGCCACGACATGCTCTCGCCCGTGGGTGCGCTGTCGAACGGGCTGGAACTGCTCGCCGACGAGAAAGACCCGGAAATGCGCGCGCGCTGCATCGAATTGCTTGAGCAGAGCGCGCGGATCAGCACCGGCAAGCTCAAATTCTTCCGCCTCGCTTTCGGCGCGGCGGGCGGCTTTGGCGATGCCGTTCCGGTCGAGGAAGCCAAGGGCGTTATTGAAGCGCTGGTGGCGGAAGCCCGGCGGGTCGAACTCAATTGGGCTATCGACGGATCGAGCCTGCCGAAACCCGCGGTCAAGGTGATGCTCAACCTCGCCCAGATCGCGCTCGACGCGCTGATCCGCGGCGGCACGCTGGACATCGGGGCCGAGCTGCATGACGGGAATTACGAGATCGTGGTGCGGGCCAGCGGGGACAAGATCGCTTTCGACGAGACGATCGGCCGCGCGCTCGAAGGCAATCTCGCACCGGGCGAATTGTCGAGCCGCACCGCTGCCGCGCATATGATCGCCATCCTTGCCGAGGAATGCCGTGGCGGGCTGCAATACAAGCGTGATGACGGCACGCTGGTGATGGGGGCGGTGATCCCCCAGCCCGACGGGATGATCGGCTGAAATGGACGATGAGCTGGTCCATCGCGAGCGGCTGTCTCCCAATTTCAACGACCGCGCGCTGCCGATCAGCATGGTGGTGCTGCACTATACGGAAATGAAGCCGGTCGAGACCGCGCTCGACAGGCTGTGCGATCCCGAAGCGCAGGTTTCCGCGCATTACCTCATCAGCGAGGAAGGCGAAGTCACGCGGCTGGTGCCTGAAGAGAAGCGCGCCTGGCATGCGGGAGCGTCCTTCTGGCGCGGGCACAAGGATGTGAACTCGGCCAGCATCGGGATCGAGCTCGACCATCCGGGCCATGCGCTTGGCTATCGCCCCTTTGCCGAAGAGCAGATCGATGCGCTGATCCCGCTGCTCCACCGCATACAGCGGCAGTATGACATTCCGCGCGCCAATGTGCTGGGCCATTCCGATGTGGCGCCGGCGCGCAAGACCGACCCGGGCGAACTCTTCCCTTGGGACCGGCTGGCCGAATACGGGCTGTGCCTGCCCCGGCCCAGAATCGAATTGGGCGATCCGTTCGACAATGACGGGGCGTTTTACCTCGCGCTCGAGCGCTTCGGCTACGACATCACCGACGGCCACAAGGCGGTCGAGGCGTTCCAGCGGCGCTGGCGACCAGAGCGGATCGATGGCGAGATCGACGGGCAGCTCCGCGCGATCCTGTTCCAACTGCTGCTCGATCGCGACCGCGGGGTGACGCGGTGAGGGAGATTGACCTCGATCAATGAGGGCGGCGGGGCGGATCAACTAGTCAGGGATCGAAAGCAGGAGGCAGCACTCATGGCGCATACCGAATTCAAGGACTGGCCGGCGATGGCCGCAAACCTGATCCCCGCGATCCGCGAACTGCACAAGGGCGCGCCGGGAGTGATGAAGGCTTTCCGCGAAATGGGAGCCGCTGCGCATGAAGCGGGCGCGCTCGATCCCAAGACCAAGGAGCTGCTCGCTCTGGGGATCGCAGTGGCGGTGCGCTGCGACCCCTGCATCGCCTACCATGTCGAAGGTGCGCGCAAGCATGGGGCGTCCCGGGCAGAGATCGCCGAGACGATGGGCATGGCGGTCTATATGGGAGCTGGACCGGCGGCGATGTATGCCGCGCAGGCACTTGAGGCCTATGACCAATATGTCGACAAGGCCGCGGAATAGCTCAAGGCTTCCCTAATCGCTGCGCCATCCCTATATGCGCCATTGCCAGGGGGCCGGGCAGCCGCGTTGTCGCAAGATACCGAGGAAAGTCCGGGCTCCACGAAACAAGGGTGGCGGGTAACGCCCGCCCGGCGAGGCTTTCGGGCCGAAGCCGAGGGAAAGTGCCACAGAGAGTATACCGCCGATGGCCCCTAAAGGGCACAGGCAAGGGTGAAAGGGTGCGGCAAGAGCGCACCGGGGCGCTGGCAACAGGGTCCGCATGGCAAACCCCACCCGGAGCAAGGCCAAATAGGGGCCTCCCGCCCCGGACTTGATCCGGGGCAGGGGCGTTTCGCCCCGAGAGGCCCGGGTTGGCTGCTTGAGCCATGGAGCGATCCATGGCCTAGATGAATGGCTGCCCTTGCGAGGCTGATGTGCAAGCGTATCGCCCGCAAGACAGAACCCGGCTTACAGGCCCCCTGGCAAACATTCCGCTATTCGGCTCGAGGCCGTCCTACGCTATGGTAAGTGAAGCCTGCGGTGCGCATGTCGTCGGGATTGTAGATGTTCCGGAGGTCTACCAGCAGCGGGGCCTTGGCCAGCGCCTTGACCCGGTCCAGGTCGAGCGCGCGGAAGGCATCCCATTCAGTCACGATCACTACGGCGTCGGCGCCTTCGATCGCGGCATAGGGGCTGTCGCACATCGCCACTTCGGGCATCAGCGGGCGCGCCTGCTCCATGCCTTCAGGGTCATAGGCGGCGATGCTCACACCGGCGTTGCCCAGCGTCTCGGCGATGTCGATCGAGGGCGAATCGCGCATGTCGTCGGTGTTGGGCTTGAAGGTCAGGCCAAGTAGAGCGACCTTCTTGCCGCGTGAGGCCTTTGTGCCGCCCAGCGCATCGATCACCTTGCGGCCCATCGCGCGCTTGCGGCTGTCGTTGACCTTGACCACCGCTTCAACGATGCGGACCGGGCTGTCGTAATCCTCAGCCGTCTTGAGCAGGGCCAGCGTGTCCTTGGGGAAGCACGATCCGCCATAGCCCGGCCCGGCATTGAGGAACTTCGAGCCGATGCGGCCATCCATGCCGATCCCGCGCGCCACGTCCTGCACATTGCCGCCCGCCTTTTCGCACAGGTCAGCCATCTCGTTGATGAAGGTGATCTTGGTCGCGAGGAACGCGTTGGCAGCGTATTTGATCAGCTCGCTCGAACGGCGATTGACGAAAAGGATCGGGCTCTCGTTGAGGAACAGCGGGCGATAGACTTCGCGCATCACGTCGCGTCCGAAGTCGTCCTCGGCGCCGATCACGATGCGGTCGGGGCGCTTGAAATCGCCGATCGCCGCGCCTTCGCGCAGGAACTCTGGATTTGAAACGACCGAGACCTTGTGCGGCGTTCCGCTGGCCTGGATGATCCGTTCGACCTCGTCACCCGTCCCCACGGGCACGGTCGATTTGGTCACGACGACGGCGTCATTGGCAAGGCTTGCACCCACTTCCTCGGCAACGGCGTAGACGAAGGACAGGTCGGCATGGCCATCGCCCCGGCGGCTGGGAGTGCCGACCGCGATGAAAACCGCCTGCGCGCCCCTGATCCCTTCGGCAACGTCGGTGGTGAAGCTCAGGCGACCGGCCTTGACGTTGTTTTCCACCAGTGCGTCGAGCCCCGGCTCATAGATCGGCATGATCCCCTGATGCAGCCGGTCGATCTTCGACTGGTCCTTGTCGATACACACGACGTCATGGCCGAAATCGGCAAAGCAGGCGCCTGAGACAAGGCCAACATAACCCGATCCCACCATTGCGATTTTCATTGAGCAAGTTCCTTGTGCTTGATCTTGATGCGGCCTTCCTTCTCGACCGCCTGGATGGTGCGGCGCTGGTCCCCTTCAAGCACGAGCGCGGTGAGAATTCCGGTCCGGAAAGCTCCGGTATCTACTCCGATGCGCTGGGGCTTCTCCTCCACCTCATCGAAGATCGTGTGTCCATGAACCACAACCTTGGGCAGCGGCCCGCGGTGCCGCAGGAAGCGTTCGCGGATCCACATAAGGTCGCTGCGGCGCTGCTGGTCGAGCGGCAAATTCGGGTCGATCCCGGCATGAACGAACACATAATCGCCCGCGACGATCATGTCTTCGAACCCGGCGATGAATTCGCGGTCGGCCTGCGGCACGATCTCTGGGAGGCGTTCAAACAGCTCTTCCAGCGAGAGCTTGCGATATTCCTTGCGCGGCAAGCCATAGCTCAGGATCGTCTCGCGACCCCCATGCTTGAGGAAGTGGCGCAGCACCTCGGCATCCTGGAAAGACTCGAGAAACATCTCTTCATGGTTGCCCGCGATGATGCGGACGGGGCGCTTCTTGCGCCACTTGCGCGCGCGCTTGATTACACCGGCGCTTTCAGGCCCGCGGTCGATCAGATCGCCGAGCAGGACGACATGAGTCACCACTGAGTCGGAATCGGCACAATCTGCTTCGATCGCCTCAACCAGGGCATCGAACAGGTCGCATCGCCCATGGATGTCGCCGACCACGTAATAGCGTTCGCCTGCCGGCACGCGGGGGCGCGTCGTTCGCGTGGCCTCGCGGCGGAACAGCTTGTTCAGGGGCGCTAGAATCATGGTGCTGGGATCAGTCCGGATCAGGCGAACGCCTTAGGCGACGCAGGCCTTAACGGCAACCAACAGGCTCAAGCGCGTGTTGGGTCAGCGGGAGTGGTGCCGAAAATCCACACTGTTGAAGCTTTGCAGCATTCCGCGCAATTTCCCTTGTGCACTGCAGCAAATACGTGCACGAATGTTGCGTCTCCGGAAGAGATTGCCCGCAAATAGAGGCGACCTATCGGATACGCAGGTGGGACGAAGCAACAATACAACGAAGGAAGTTGTCATGCTCACGTCCATTCGCGGCATCGTTGCCGCAAGCTTTGCAACCGGCCTCGCGCTCTCCGCAGCGCCGGCATTCGCCGAAACCTCGGCACCAGAAAACGAATTCGACCTTGCCGCCGTGGAAGCTGCCGCCGACGTAACTGTCGATGTGGCTGACCTTGAAGCAGCCACTCCTGTTGTCGACTATGCCTCAGTGAACCGCGCTGGCGACGAGAGTTCTGTCGAGATCTCGGGCAACGTCGCGCTTGCCAGCGAATACCGCTTCCGTGGTATCGACCTTTCGGGCGGCGATATTGCTATCCAAGGCGGCATCGACCTGACGCACAGCTCGGGCTTCTATGTCGGCACCTGGGGCTCGTCGCTCGACGAAGATACCGTCGGCTATGGTCACACCGAACTTGACGTTTACGCCGGTTTCAGCGGCGAACTCACTGAAGGCGTAAGCTTCGATATTGGCGCGCTCGCATATCTCTATCCGAATGCCGGGGCAGGCGATTACGATTATATTGAAGCCTATGGCTCGGTCGGATTTTCAATCGGCCCGGCTGAATCGACACTTGGCATCGCTTATGCGCCCAAGCAGGATTCGCTCGGCGGGACCGACAACTTCTATATCTACTATGATCTGTCGCTGGGCGTCCCCGGCACGCCGTTCACGGCAACGGGACATGTCGGCTACACCGACGGCTTCCTGACTTTCACTAATGACGGGAAGGCATTTGACTGGTCGATCGGCGTGGAAACACCGCTCTATGGCCCGGTCAGCTTCGGCGTGGCCTATGTTGGCGCTGAGGACGATATCCTGCCAGGCAACTACGACTTTGCCGACGATGCACTTGTGTTCACGCTCAGCGCGAGCATCTGATCGCTCATCGGCGTTAATACGCGATAATGAAGGGGCGCTGGCCAAGCTGGTCGGCGCCCCTTTCATTTTGAGCCCTGGAATCTTCCAACGAAATTGTTTCTCGCGACCACCCGCAAACTCTCGTTGGGGTTGTGCCTCAGGCCCAAAGGTCGCATCTATCGCTCGAGACGATTGACGCGGTGAAACCTGCATCAATCTGAAGAGACCGTTTTTGAATGGAAGAGCCAAGCGATGGTCAAATACCTCCACAGCATGATCCGGGTGAGCGATCCGGATGCGACAGTCGCCTTTTTCAAACTTATCGGCCTCGAAGAAGTGCGCCGCTTCGAAGTGGAGGCCGGGCGCTTCACCCTGATTTTCCTTGCCGCTCCCGGGCAGGAAGGGTTGGCCGAAGTAGAGCTGACCTATAATTGGCCACCAGCTGACGGCAGTCCGGCCGAGGAGTACAATGGTGGGCGCAATTTCGGCCATTTGGCCTATCGGGTGGATGACATTTACGAGACCTGCCAGCGCCTGATGGACGCCGGCCACACGATCCATCGCCCGCCGCGCGACGGGCATATGGCTTTCGTCAAATCACCTGACGGGATTTCGGTCGAATTGCTGCAGGAAGGGCATTTGCCGCCGCAGGAACCCTGGGCGAGCATGGAGAACACCGGAAGCTGGTAAGGCGAGGCCGGGCGGAAAAGCCACTTGGCTCTTCCGCGCCGGCTTCAGCATTCGCGTCAGTGTCTCGACGGGTCGTTCGCATGGTCGTCGCATTCTTCTTCGGGATGCGGGGTGGTCATGCGCAAGATGACATATCCCAAAATCGCAGAGATGGCCGAACCGCTGAGGATGCCGATTTTCGCTTCGTCGATCAGCAGCTCATTACCGGGGAAGGCAAGGCTACCGATGAACAGCGACATCGTGAAGCCGATCCCGCAAAGCACCGAAACGCCGTAGATCTCGGTCCAGCTGGCGTGGTCCGGCTTCTGGGCGAACCCGGTCTTCACCGCCAGCCAAACGGCCGTGAAAATGCCCAGCTGCTTGCCGACCACCAGGCCGGCCGCAATCGCGTAGGGCAGGGGGTCGAGCAAGGCCTCAAGCCCCAAACCATCGAGCGAGACCCCCGCATTGGCGAAGCCGAACACCGGAACCACCAGATAGGCGCTCCATGGGGCCAGGCCATGCTCCAGCTTTTCGAGCATGGAGTTCCCGTCGCGGCGCTGCATCGGGATCGTCAGAGCGGCGACGACGCCTGCAATGGTCGCATGGATGCCGGTATTGAGTACGCAATACCACAGCACCAACGCCATCAGGATATAGGGCCAAAGGCTGCTGACGCGGGCCCGATTGAGCACCACCATCAGGCCAAACACAACAACCGATGCGAGAAGCCATGCGGTCTTGATCGACGGAGTGTAGAACAGCGCGATCACCAGCACCGCGCCAATGTCGTCCACGATCGCCACGGTCAGCAGGAACAGGCGGAGCGAAGCGGGTACGCGGTTGCCCAGTAGGCCCAGCACACCCATGGCAAAGGCAATATCCGTAGCCGCCGGGATCGCCCAGCCACTGGTATATTGCCCGCCGCCCGACACCAGCATGTAGACGGCGGCGGGAACGAACATGCCGGCCCCGGCCGCCAGCACAGGCAGGCGCCGCTTCATCGGATCGGCCAACTGGCCCGAAATAAGCTCGCGCTTAACTTCCAGCCCGACGACGAAGAAGAAGATCGCCATCAGGCCATCGTTGATCCACAGATGCAGATCATCGAGCTTGGCAATCGGGGTCCATGCCAGGTCGCCGTAGAACAGGTTGCGGTATTCGGCGGCGAGCGGAGAATTGGCGGCCAGCATTGCCGCAGCGGCGACGAGAATCAACAGCACGCCTGCCGAAGCGTCGCTTACAAACAGCGCACGCACAGGGGCGAAAATCGAACGGAGGGGATTTGAATTGGTCATGATGTTCATGGCCTTTTTAGGAATTTCTTCGCCGTTGCAAGGGGAGATCGTTCCGACTAGTCTTGGCATCACAAGGGAAGGGGGTCGCCTTGCCCGTGTTGGCACTGTCTACGTAGCAGCTGCTGGTTTTGTTCCAGCACGAGCTGCTTCTTTTTGCTGGGATTTTCTTCCGGCTCGGCGCGCTCGATGATTTCGGCGTTGATTTGTGCTGGATATGGCTGCGGCTAACCGGCCGGGCCAAGGCTGAGAAAGCCGATAGCGAGAGTCTCGCTTCCGAGCCGCTGGACGGACCCGCAGCGATCTTCATTCCTGCCTGGCTGGAATCTGAAGTGATCGGATATACCATTGCACATGCATTGCGCGCATGGCCGCAGGCTGAGGTGCCGATCTATGTCGGCTGCTACCGCAACGATCCCGAAACGATCCAGGCGGTGATGGCGGCGGCCCCCGGCGATCCCCGCCTCAGGCTGGTGATCCACGACAGGGCGGGGCAAGCACGAAGGCCGATTGCCTCAATCGCCTCTACGGGGCGTTATGTGCCGACGAAGCGCGCTGCGGCAAGATGACGCGGATGGTCGTGTTCCACGATGCGGAAGACATGGTCGATCCGGCCGCGCTACGCCTGCTGGATCGCGCCGTCGCAACATCCGACTTCGTGCAATTGCCGGTGCTGCCGCTCCCTCAGCCGAACAGCCGCTGGATCGGTAGCCACTATTGCGAGGAATTCGCTGAAGCGCATGGCAAGGGGCTGGTCGTGCGCGATGCCCTTGGTGCGGCATTGCCGGCGGCGGGCGTCGGATGCGCCGTTTCACGAACGGCACTCGCTCGCCTTGCCGCAGCGCGTGGCGGCACGAATCCCTTCGAAACGGAATCGCTTACCGAGGATTACGAACTCGGCCTGCGGATCGCCGACCAGGGCGGGCGTTGTCGCTTTGTCCGCGCGCGTCACACCAACGGCGAGTTGGTCGCGACGCGTGCCTATTTCCCGGCGTGGCTCGATCATGTTGTACGGCAGAAGACGCGCTGGATTCACGGGATCGCCTTCCAGGGCTGGGACCGGTAGGGATGGAGCCCGCCTGGGGAAGCAACAAGCTTGGTGGAAAAATGGATGCGGATGCGAGACCGGCGCGGCCCGCTGACGGCGCTGGTGCTGTTCGTCGGCTATTTGCTGCTGGCGATCGCGGCGCTGGTTTGGGTGGCGGCGGCCCTTGGTTTCGGGCAGGCGATAGAGCTGACCCCGGCACTCACGATCCTGCTCGCTGCGAACTTCGCCGCTTTCCTGTGGCGCGGAGCAATGCGCTTTGCCTTCACGACGCGCGAATATGCCGCCGCCGAGGGGCTGCGGGCGGTGCTGCGTTTCCCCATCACCAACATCATCGCGATCATGGCAGGGCGCCGCGCGTTCGTGGCCTATGTCGGGACACTGGCCGGGCAGGCCATCGCGTGGGATAAGACGCAGCATTTCGATCATCCGGCGCGTGGTGTGCCCCAGAAGACGCAACGCGCGGGGAGTGCCACGTGATTGGAAATAAAGGTATTTCAGAGCGTCCGCGGCGCGGCCAGCCGCTGATCATGCTGGCAGTGCGGCTGTCTGTTTGGGTGGGGTCGCGCGTGGTCATGTGGGAATCCCCGCTGCCAGGCGCGATCGAACTGCGCGAGCTTGTGGCGCCAGTCCTTGCCTCTCGCGAAATGCCCTCGGTGGCCGCCGCACCGGATCAGGAACCGAGGGTCAGCACCAATCTCTCGGAAACCTATACTCCGAGTTATGTCCCCAGCGTTGCAGCGCCGCTGGCATGGAATGACCCGGTCGCTCCACCCCTGAGCGCAGCACCGCATGCGTCAGCTGGGCATCAGCTGCTGTGGATGGCAGCCATGTCGTATCTGCCTGTGCCGCAAGCGGTGAACGAGCGTTTAGCCCGGGCCGTCCCGCCGGGTTCCGTCGTTCCTGCATTGCCGAAGCGTAGCCTGCCGGGGGTCGAGCGCTGGTCGCTTGACGGCTGGGCTTTGTGGCGCGCGGGTTCGGGCAGCGGGGCGGTTTCAGAAGGCCGCGCCCCGACATACGGCGCCAGCCAGGCTGGCGCTGTTCTGCGCTATCACCTTTCGCCGAGCAATGCGCGTGATCCGCAGGCCTATGTCCGGGCCTATCGCGCGCTGATTTCAGGAAGTGAAAGCGAACTGGCAGCCGGGCTTTCGGCCCGCCCCTTTTCGCGAGTACCATTGCGCGCCCATGCCGAATTGCGCGTGACCGAATTTGCCGACGGCACAAGGTTGCGGCCGGCGGGCTTCGTCACGACCGAACTCCCGGCTGTGCGCCTGCCTGTTGGCCTGCGCGGCGAAGCCTATGCACAGGCGGGCTATGTTGGTGGCGAAGCGGCAACCCCATTCGCCGACGAGCAATTGCACTTGCTGCGCAGCGTGAGCAGCTTCGACCTGGGCGAAGTGAGTGTCGGCGCGGCGGCCTGGGGCGGAGCGCAAAAGGGTGCGGAACGGATCGACCTCGGGCCGAGCGTGAGGTTCGACCTGTCGATCGGCGAGGCGCCAGCGCGGCTTTCGGTCGACTACCGAGAGCGCGTCGCCGGTGAGGCCGAGCCGCCCTCGGGCCTTGCCGTGACGCTTTCGACACGGTTTTAGGCGATAGCGGGGCTACTGCCGCTTTAATCCGCAACCTCGCTGGGCTAGGCCCACGCTATGGACGTCTACCTCCCCATCGCGAATCTTTCAGTGAACGGTCTTCTGATCGTCGCGTTGGGTGGGCTGACCGGAATTCTCTCGGGCCTGTTCGGCGTGGGCGGCGGCTTCCTCACCACGCCTTTGCTGATCTTCTACGGAATTCCGCCCACGGTTGCGGCGGCTTCGGCTGCGACTCAGGTCACTGGCGCCAGCGTTTCGGGTGTGCTTGCGCACAGCCGCCGCGGCGGGGTCGACTACCGGCTCGGCTCGGTCGCGGTCGGGGGCGGCATATTCGGGGCGATGATCGGGGCGCTGCTGTTCCGCGTTCTGCAGGCGGTGGGGCAGATCGATGTCGTCATCAATGTGCTCTATGTGGTGCTGCTCGGCGCGATCGGTTCGCTGATGCTGCGCGAAGCGCTCAGCGCGCTTCGCCCGCGCGAAGGCGCGACGCAGCAAGTGCGCAAGCGGCGCCACCATCCTTTGGTCGCAGCGCTGCCGATGCGCTGGCGCTTCTATCGCTCGGGGCTCTACATCTCGCCGCTCGCCCCGTTCATCCTCGGCGTGCTGGTGGGTATCCTGACAATGCTGATGGGTGTTGGCGGCGGGTTCATCCTGGTGCCGGCGATGCTCTACATCCTGGGCATGAGCGGGAATGTCGTGGTCGGTACTTCGCTGTTCCAGATCCTTTTCGTGACCATGGCCACCACCATGGTTCATGCCTTGACGACCAAGGCGGTCGATATCGTGCTGGCCGGGTTGCTGCTGCTCGGCTCTGTGCTCGGCGCGCAGTTCGGTACGCAGATCGCGCTCAAGGCGCGACCAGAGATTCTGCGGCTCGTGTTGGCGGCTATCGTGCTCGCCGTTGCGCTGAGGATGCTGTTCGGCCTCGGTGTCCAGCCCGACGAGATCTACACGGTGGCGCCGCTATGAGGGCGCTGTTCCTCATCATCGCGGCGCTGTTCCTGATGGGGCAGCGCGACGCGATCCTCGTGCCCGCCGTTTCGCAAAGCGAGGTGCAGGTGCGCCAGGGTTTCACCGGCACGGAATTACTGCTCTACGGCGCCATTCTCGATCCGCGTGGCCAGCGCGGCGGTTCGAATTACGACATCGTGGTTGTGCTCAAGGGTCCGACTGAACCGATCCGGCTCCGCGAGAAAGAGCGGATTCTCGGCATCTGGATGAATGCCGAAAGCTCCGATTTCCGATCGGCACCCTCGTTTTTCGCGGTCGCGGCCTCGCGCCCGGTCGAAGAAATCGTCGATGAGCGGACCGCCGCGATCTACGAACTGGGAACCGAATTCATCCAGCTGTCCCCGACCGGGCAGATCGAACCGGAGAAGCAGGCGCGGTTTGCATCCGGCCTGGTCGACCTTCGCGAGCGGCAAGGGCTCTACAAGGAAGACATGGGTGGGGTCACAATCAGCGAGCAAGTGCTCTACCAGGCCCGAATCGGGCTGCCTTCGAACGTCGTGACGGGCCAATATACCGCTGAAACCTTTGCCATTTCAGACAATCGCGTGATTGCATCTGCCATTGCCGAGGTCGAAGTGCGCAAGGTCGGTTTCGAGCGGTTCGTCGAGGTGTTTTCGCAGAACTGGTCGCTCTTCTATGGGCTGATCGCCGTCGGTCTTTCGATCGGCATGGGCTGGGTCGCCGGGCGCCTGTTCGCCTTCATCTGATCTTCCAGAAATCGGTATCGTTGACGCGATCTTAACCTCGTGCGGCTAGGCCCACGGGCGAATAATTCCACGCGTCTTGGGGCTTTGCATGACCGATATGGGCAATCAGAATTTCGACTCGTTCAACCCGGCGAACGGCCAGCAACCGCAGGCTGCGCCTGCGCCGCGAGATGTTGCGCAAGCGGCTGCCGCAGCTGGCGCTGCTGCGCCCAAGCCTTCTTCTGCTCCCGACGACAATGCGCGCATGCCGATCGGCGTTGTGCTCGAAATCGCCGGTTCGGGGTCTGAGATCGCGCTCGACATACAGCGGATCAACGAATGCATGGAGGATGATGATCCTTCGATTGCTCTGGCCGGGCAGGTTGGCAGCCAGATCAAGATCCGCGTTGGCGATAGCTGGTTGCTCGCCAGCGTCCGCAACCAGCGCAAGGATCGCCGCGCCAATGGCGGTATCCTCGCCAATATCGACTTCCTGGGTGAAGGCGTCGAGGAGAAGCTGACCGGGCGGTTGCGCGGTTTCCGCCGCGGTGTGACCCGCTACCCGATTCCGGGTGCGATGATCTATCCGGCGACCACGGCCGACCTCAAACAAGTCTATGCCAGCGATGGCCGCGCCAATATCGAAATCGGCACTGTGTTCCCGACGCGCGACATCCGCGCCGGGCTCTACATCGATGCGATGCTGGGCAAGCACTTTGCGCTGCTCGGCTCGACCGGTACCGGTAAGTCGACGAGCGCCGCGCTGATCCTGCACCGCATCTGCCAGGCCGCACCCGACGGCCATATCGTGATGGTCGACCCGCACGGCGAATATTCGGCGGCGTTCCGCCAGACCGGCCTGATCCTCGACGTGTCGAACCTTCAGATGCCCTATTGGCTGATGAACTTCGAAGAGCATTGCGAAGTGCTGCTCACCAGCGCGGGCAACGAGCGGCAGGTCGATGCAGACATCCTTGCAAAGTGCCTGCTGCACGCGCGCCAGAAGAACCGGCTGGCCGAACATCTCGGCAAGATCACGGTGGATTCGCCGATCCCCTATCTCCTGTCGGACCTTTCGAACAAGATTCTCGACGAGATGGGCAAGCTCGACAAGGCGACTTCGTCTGCCCCCTATATGCGGATCAAGAACAAGCTCGACGAGATCAAGGCCGATCCGCGCTACCAGTTCATGTTCTCAGGGATGCTGGTGGGCGACACCATGGCCGAATTCATCGGCAAGGTGTTCCGCATGCCGGGCGACGGCAAGCCAATCTCGATCATCGACGTGTCGGGTGTGCCGTCGGACATTACCAGCACCGTGGTGGCAGTGCTCAGCCGACTGGTGTTCGACTTTGCGATCTGGGGCCGCGACGACAAGACCCGCCCGATCCTGCTGGTCTGCGAAGAGGCGCACCGCTACGTGCCCAACGAGAAGAACGCCGACGGTTCGTCGGTTGGCCGCATTCTCAGCCGCATCGCCAAGGAAGGCCGTAAATACGGCATTTCGCTGGGCCTGATTACGCAGCGCCCGTCCGACCTTGCCGAAGGCGTGCTGTCGCAGTGCGGCACGATCATCTCGATGCGCCTCAACAACGAACGCGACCAGGCCTTCGTGCGCGCCGCCATGCCCGAAGGTGCACGCGGCTTCCTCGATTCGATCCCGGCGCTGCGCAACCGCCAATGCATCGTCTGCGGCGAAGGTGTCGCCATTCCGATCCGCGTCGCCTTCGACAATCTCGAAGAGAACAAGCGCCCGGCTTCGGAAGACCCGAGCTTCGTGCAGCTGTGGAACGAAACCGGCGGCGAGGAAGAGGTCGTCCACCGCGTCGTCCAGCGCTGGCGTTCGCAAGGGTAATTTCCGCGATGGCGGGCTGCAAACGGCAGCCTGCTGCGCTTCCGGTGCTCACGACCCACTTGGTCGCTGCGCGCCGGTTCTCGCAGTCCGCCATTTTCGCCTCGCCCTCCCGAAAATTCCGTCCTGCGAACTCGCCTTCCTCTTGTTTCGTCAGTCCCGCGAACGCGGGAATCCAGAATGGCTAAGTTCCGCGCGTATCGCCGTAGAGATGGATATGCAGTCGGTCGCTCATCCGGAAGCCATGCTCGAGGCATAGCTCAGAGAGCCATGTCTCGCGTTCGCGCAGAGTAGCGCTGTCGGTGCCTTCGGGCATCAGGAAGACATGGCCGGGCCGGAAGCGATAGCGGCGATGCAGCGCCATCACTTCGTCGACGTCTCCAGGGGATGCGATCACGAATTTGAAGAAAGCGCGCGGGTCCGTGGCATAGGCGTCGAGCCGTTCGGGGATCAGCGCCAGCTCCGCGTCATTGCCCGAATGCGCCAGCTTGGGGCTGACGTTGTACTGATCGACACGGATATCGAGCCGCGCGGGTGCAGCCACAGTGCCATTGGTCTCAATCTCGACCGAGATGTCGGGCAGCAGAGCGAGCAGCTCGGCCAGCTTGCCCGCCTGCAGCAGAGGTTCCCCGCCGGTGATGACAAGGCGCGTCTGCCCCAATGCAGCGATCCGCGCAGCGACATCGGCCACTTCCAGCGAGACCTGGTTGGCCTTGCGCTCGAAAATCTCGCCGCTGCGATGCGGCCGGTTGTCGCCCTCGAAATGCCACGTGTAGGCCGTGTCGCACCACACGCAGGCGAGGTTGCAGCGGCTCAAGCGCATGAAAGCAACCGGCATCCCCGCGCTTGGCCCTTCGCCTTGCAGCGAAGCGAAAATCTCCGGTTCGCCGGGGACGGTTGTTGCCAGTGCTAGCGCCATATCCATTCCGTTCGGGCTGAGCCTGTCGAAGCCCTGTGTTTCGCCAGGCCCGACAATAAGGATAAGGACAGCCCTTCGACAAGCTCAGGGCGAACGGATCATTTCCTAACCAAGTCGCGCCAACGCAGCCTGTAGCCGCTCGACTTCGGCGTTGTGATGGGCATGGTCGGCGCGCGCCTTTTCGACCGCTTCGGCCTTGGCGCGTTCGATGAAGGACGGGTTGGACAGCCGCCCTTCGAGCGATTTCGCTTCCTTGGCTGAAGCGTCAAGCGCCTTCTGGAGTCGAGCCTTTTCAGCGTCGATATCGATCACGCCTTCAAGCGGCACGATGAACACGTCGTCGCCTGCGGTCACCTGCATGGCTGGCCCCGGGGGCGCCTCGCCCAGTGTAACCGGCGTCAATCGCGCGAGCCGTTCGATCGCCGCGCTGCTGCGCTCGATCACGCGTTGCGCGACATCGGAAGGGGCTGGGCAAAAGGCCGCGAGCTTCGCGCCCGGGGCAATGCCAAGTTCGTTCTTCGCGCTGCGCACCGCAGTGGTCAGTTCGATCACCCAGTCGATCGCATCGGTCGCTTCCTTGCTCACACTGGCATCGGGTTCCGGCCATTTGGCGAGGATGAGTTCGTACTCACGCTCTCCTTGCGCGTGCCACAGCTCTTCGGTGATGAAGGGCATGAAGGGGTGCAGCATCACCAGGATCTGGTCGAGCGCCCATCCGGCCACAGCGCGGGTTTCCTGCGCGGCGGGGCTGCCTGCCTCGCCCTGGAACACCGGCTTGATCAGTTCGAGATACCAGTCGCAGAACCGGTCCCACACGAAATGGTAGATCGTGTTGGCAGCCGCGTCGAAGCGGAGATCGGCCATGGCGGCTTCGAGCGCTGCGACGGTTTGCGCCACTTCGCCAATGATCCACTGGTTGGCGGCGAGCTTCGCTTCGGGCGCTGCGATGGAAGTGGAAGCGCCGATCCCGTTCGACTGGCAGAAACGCGTCGCGTTCCACAGCTTGGTGGCGAAGTTGCGGTAACCCTCGACCCGCTTCCCATCCATCTTGATGTCGCGGCCCTGGCTTTCCAGCGCCGCCATGAAGAAGCGCAGCGCGTCAGCGCCATACTGGTCGATCAAGCCGAGCGGATCGACCACATTGCCCTTTGATTTGGACATCTTGGCGCCATCCGCCGCGCGCACGAGGCCGTGGAGATAGAGCTTCTCCCACGGGCGCTGGCCCATGTTGTAATAGCCCATCATCATCATGCGGGCGTCCCAGAAGAACAGGATGTCGAAACCGCTGATCAGCAGATTGTTGGGATAATGCTTTTCGAGCAATTCGGTGTTCTCGGGCCAGCCAAGCGTGGCGAATGGCCACAGTGCGGATGAGAACCATGTGTCGAGCACGTCATTGTCGCGAATTAGGTTCACGCCCGCGCCTGCCTGCGTTTGCGCCTCTTCTTCGGTCATGGCGACATAGACCTTGCCGGCCTCGTCATACCAAGCCGGGATGCGGTGGCCCCACCACAGCTGGCGGCTGACGCACCACGGCTGGATGTTCTCCATCCAGTTGAAGAAGGTTTTCTCCCAGCTCTTGGGGACGATCTCGATCTCGCCGGTCTTCACCGCTTCGATCGGCTTCTTCGCCAGTTCGGCGGCGTTGACGTACCACTGGTCGGTCAGCCAGGGCTCGATCACCACTCCGCCGCGGTCGCCGAATGGCGTCGCGATCTGGCGCGGTTCGGCATCGTGTTCGATCCGCTCGCCATCCTTCTCGGCGACATGCGGGATGAGATAGCCATGTTCCTTCAGGCGCTGGACCACCAGTTCGCGCGCGCCGTCTACACCGTCCTTGCGGAAACGGTGGAGGCCGATAAATTCGGCGGGCACCAGCCCGTCCGCCGTCTGGCAGACATTGGCGTCGCCATCGAGCATGTTGAGCATGTCAGCCGGGGCGATCCCCGCACGCTTGCCCACTTCGAAGTCGTTGAAGTCATGCCCCGGCGTGATCTTGACGCAGCCCGAGCCCAGTTCGGGATCGGCGTGCTCGTCAGCCACGATCGGCACATGCCGCCCTGTAATCGGCAGCACCACATATTTGCCGACCACGCTCTTGTAGCGTTCATCGTCGGGGTGCACCGCCACCGCCATGTCCGCCAGCATGGTTTCAGGCCTTGTGGTGGCGACCTCCAGATAGTCGCGCCCGTCGTCGAGCGTTACGCCATCGGCAAGCGGGTATTTGAGATGCCAGAAGCTGCCCGCGATGGTCTGCTGTTCGACCTCAAGGTCCGAAATCGCGGTCTTCAGCTTGGGGTCCCAATTGACCAGCCGCTTGTCGCGATAGATCAACCCGTCATTGTAGAGGTCGACGAATACCTTGAGAACGGCACGCGTGAAGTGCTCGTCCATGGTGAACTGCTCGCGGCTCCAGTCCATCGAGCAGCCCAGTCGGCGCAACTGGCCGGTGATCTTGCCGCCGCTTTCGGCCTTCCACTTCCAGACGAGATCGACGAATTCCTCACGCGAGTAATTGGTGCGCTTGTCCTGCCGTTCCTCAAGCTGGCGTTCGACCACCATCTGCGTGGCGATGCCGGCGTGGTCCATGCCGACCACCCACAGCGCATCCTTGCCGCGCAGCCGCTCATAACGGATCACCACGTCCTGCAGCGTGTTGTCGAGCGCGTGGCCGATATGGAGGCTTCCCGTCACGTTCGGCGGCGGGTTGACGAGCGTAAAAGGCTCGGCGCCGGGCCGTTCGGGCCGGAAACAGCCATTCGCTTCCCAATGGGCATACCACTTCGCTTCGATCGCAGCGGGGTCGAAAGTCTTGGATAATTCGGTACTCATAGGGCACCGCCTTTGCCAATGTTGCGGCTGCGAAGCAACGACAGATGCTACCAGTACCATTGGGCGCTTGTTATGGCTCGATTTTCCCCTCATACCTTGCCGCCATGAGCGGCGGGGCCGAATTTTCAATCGAGCATGACGAGAGCGGCGCGGGGAGGCTGATCCTCACCGGCCCCTATCTGATCTCGACCATCGGCGCGATCGACCAGGATCTCTACACCGTGAGGGACGGAATCGAAGCGATCGACATTGCCGGAGTGACCGAGATCGACACAGTCGGTGCCTGGGTCGCGCTCCAGCTTGCCGAGCGCCATTGCGCCGAGATCATGGGTGCGGACGAGCGCGCGCAGCGATTGCTTGCTGCAGTCGGCACAGCGCACAGCAATGCAGCCTTGGAGCCGCCGCGCCTGCCCGTGTGGGAGCGCGTGCCCGAAGCCACCGGTGCCTTGGTCACAAATGGCTGGCAGGGCTTTGTCGGCGTAGTCGGGTTCCTCGGCCAGGTGCTGATCGCTTGCGGCAGCCTGCTCATTCATCCCAAGCGCTTTCGTGGGACCGCGCTGGTGCGCCAGATGGAACTGGTGGGGGTTTCGGCGCTGCCGATCATCGGGCTGATGAGCTTCCTGATCGGGATCGTGATCGCGCAACAGGGCTCAGTCCAGCTCGAACAGTTTGGCGCTGAAGCGCTCACGGTGAACCTCGTCGGGCGCATTACGCTGCGCGAACTGGGCGTGCTCATGACCGCGATCATGGTTGCGGGCCGCTCGGGCTCGGCTTTCGCAGCGCAGATCGGCACAATGAAGCTGACCGAGGAAATCGACGCCATGCGCACGATCGGCATTTCGCCCGTCGAAGCGCTGGTGGTGCCGCGCATCCTGGCATGCACCTTCATGATGATCCTGCTGGGCTTTTACGCATCGGTGGTCGCGATCGTGGGCGGTGCGGTGGTGGGCGACCTATTATTGGGCATCCCCTTCTGGACCTTCCTCACGCGGATCCAGGAAGTGGTGCCGACGCACGACTTGTGGGTCGGGCTGATCAAGGCGCCGGTGTTCGGCCTGATCGTGGCGCTCGCTGGCTGCTATCACGGGATGCAGGTGCGCGGCAATTCGGAAGAGGTGGGCCTCAGGACCACCATGGCGGTGGTCTCCGCTATCTTCGCGGTGATCGTGCTGGACGCATTTTTCGCGGTGTTCTTCACCGAGGTTGGCTGGGGATGAATTTGCTCGGCCAGCGCGCGCCCGAAGTGCACGAACGCTTCAAGGGCGACCACCCGATTGTGGTCGAAGGGCTCAAGACCCAGTTCGGCACGCATGTCGTGCACGAGAACCTGTCGCTGACGGTCAATCGCGGTGAGATCATCGGTGTCGTGGGCGGATCGGGCACCGGCAAGTCGGTGCTGATGCGCGCGATCATTGGGCTGCAGGCTGCGGCGGCAGGCAGCATCGAAGTGCTGGGCCGCAATATCGCGGGAGCCGACCCCGACGCCTATATGGGTGTGCGAAGCCGCTGGGGCGTGCTGTTCCAGGGTGGCGCTTTGTTCTCGACGCTGACGGTTGGGGAAAATGTCGAGACGCCGCTCAAGCAGTTCTATCCCGATATCGAGGACAGCCTGCGGCGCGACATCGCGCGCTACAAAGTGCTGCTGTCAGGGCTGCGCGACGATGCGGTGAGCAAATATCCCTCAGAACTTTCGGGCGGGATGCGCAAGCGTGCCGGGCTGGCGCGCGCGCTGGCACTTGACCCCGAACTGCTATTCCTTGACGAGCCGACCGCCGGGCTCGACCCAATCGGCGCGGCCAAGTTCGACCGTCTGACCAAGGAATTGCAGGAGACGCTTGGCCTCACCGTGTTCCTGATCACTCACGATCTCGACACGCTCTACGAGATTTGCGACCGCGTGGCGGTAATCGCGGACAAGCAGGTGATTGCAGTCGGCACGATCCCCGAGCTGCTCAAGACCGACCATCCGTGGATCGACGAATATTTCAACGGGCCGCGCGGGCGCGCCGCTCGCGACAGCAAGGTCCGTGCAGACAGCATGGCCAAGTCGATGGACAATGACGGGCCCGGCGGGCCATAGAGGGGCGAATGGAAACACGGGCCAATCATCTCTGGGTCGGTGCGGTCACGCTGCTGTTGTTGGCTGCGTTGGCCGCCTTCATCGTGTGGATCGCGCGGCTGGGCGAAGGGCAGCAGAACGATTACGACATCTTCTTCCAGCAGTCGGTCTCGGGCCTGGCCAAGGGTTCCGAAGTATCTTTCGCGGGCGTACCCGTGGGGCAGGTGAACGAGATCGAGCTGTGGGACAAAGATCCCGAGTTCGTGCGCGTGCGCGTACGGGTGCGTGACGATGTGCCGATCCTGGTCGGCACCACCGCCACGATCCAGGGCTCTTTCACCGGGGTCTCCACCATCCTGCTCGACGGTGCGCGGCGCGGCGCACCGCCTATCACCTGCGACGATGGAGACGGCGCGACGGCATGCCCCGAAGGCGTACCGGCCATCCCGACAAAGCCCGGCGGGCTGGGCGAGCTGCTGTCGAACGCGCCGCTGCTGCTTGAACGGCTGGCCACGCTGACCGAGCGGATGACGCAGGTGCTTTCTGATGACAACCAGAACGAGATCGCCGCGATCCTTCGGAACACGAACGCCATGACCGCCAGCTTCGCCGAGACCGCACCGCATGTGAATGCCACGCTTGAAGACCTGCAGGTGACGCTGACCGAGGCCGCCGAAGCGCTGGATTCCTTCGAGAAGGTGATGGCTTCGACCGACAAGGTGATCAACAGCGAGGGCCAGTCGCTGGCGAAAGGGCTTCGCGCCACACTCGAATCGGTCAATGCAGCCTCGGCGTCGCTGGCGAGAACGCTCGACGCGGCCGAACCCGCCGCCCAGCAATTGTCGCAGACCACGATCCCGGCGGCCGAAGCCACCTTGCGCGATCTCGAAGCCACCAGCCGCGCGCTGCGCAAGGTGACCGAACGGCTCGAAAGCCAGGGCGCTGGCGCGGTGCTGAAGGGTGAAACGCTGCCGGACTACAAGCCATGAGGAAGGCCATGACTATGGGGGGCACCATGCCGTCACTCGCGAAACGACCCCGGGGTGCCTTGCGCCTTGCGTTGCTGGCACCGCTGCTGGCGCTTGGCGGCTGCGTGAGCCTGGGCGGGGCGGAACCGCCCGAAAGCCTCCTCACCCTTACTCCCGAAATGTCTGCACCGGCTGGCAGCGCGGTCAGCGCTGCGCGAGGGCAGGCGATTGCGCTCAACGAATTGGCGGTTCCGGCCGAAATCGACGTTCTGCGTGTGCCCGTGCGGATCGACCCGACCAATGTGGCTTATCTGAAGGATGCTGTGTGGGTCGAACGCCCGGGGCAATTATTCCGCCGCCTGCTCGCCGAAACGATCCGCGTGCGGACCGAGCGCGTGGTGCTGGCTGGCGGCGATCCGCTGGCTCGTGGTGCCCCGCAATTGCGCGGCCAGATCAGCGAATTCGGCTATGACGCGTCGCGCGCTGCAGTGGTGGTGCGTTTCGACGCCATGCTGGTCGGAGACGACGGAGTGGTCGAGCAGCAGCGCTTCGAAGCGGTCGAGCAAGGCGTGATCGCCGAAGCGGGCCCGGTGGGTGCAGCGCTCAATCGCGCAGCCAATGACGTGGCGCGCCAGGTCGCAGACTGGGTTGCCCAATAGGGCTCAGGCGCGCAGCAGCCGCATCCATTCGCAAGCCGCCAGGAAGTCCGCATGTTTCCGCGCGCGGTGCTCTTCCGCTTGCGGGTCGCGTCCCCACTGCTCGGCCTGCCATTCTTCCTCGAGGCTGGCAGCCCGCCAAAGGACGCCCGAATCCGCTGCCTGTTCGAGCGCAAGCAGCGCAACCGTCAGCGAGGCGGCGAGCGAAGCCGCGGCCTGCAATCCGGCCAGCGCGAAATGGTCGAGGGCGCCCAGCCGTTCGCGCAAGCGATCGAGCGTGGCAGGCGGCTGCGGGCGATGCATGATCCCGCTGACGCGCGTGAAACTGACGCTTACGCGCAGCTCAAGGGTCGACAGCAGCGGCTCCCATTCGGCTTGCTGGCGAGCATAGAGCGGTTCGTCGGGATCGGCGCGATAGCACAACGTATCGGTCTCGGCGAAGCCCAGCAGGGTATCGATTGCGGCCGCAGGGTCGGCCGCGACGATGTCGATCGCGAAATCGGCCTGGTCGCGGAAGCGGAATGCCGCGGGATGGATGTCCTCCCCTTGCCCGGCCCACTCGCTCGCCAATGCGTCGGCCAGAGCGCGACTGGGCAGCACTTGCGGCGCGCCCTTCATGCTCTTGATTCCGCGACCGTCGAGCATGACCTGCCAGCCGCCCGGAACCTCGGCGACGGCGACTTCCTTGTAGAATCGTTTCATTGGTCGTTCGACCGCCACCCCCGCGCAAGCAAACGGGGTGCAAAGAAGAAATCGAACAGGCCGGCGAAGGCCAGCACCCATCCAAGCGGAACGGGCAGGTCGATCACCCCGCGCGCAATCGCAATCCCTGCGAGTACCATCGCCACGCCTGCGACCCGCACGAGGTTGAGGATCATGTAGCGTTGGCGCGCCAGCGCTTCCTTGTCGTCGATCACAGCAATTTCTCCAGCTCTGTCGGGTGCTGCGCAACCGCTTCCGCGCCTGCGCGGCGAAGTTCGTCGGGCGTGTGATAACCCCATGCCACGCCGAGTGCGCGCACCCCCGCGTCGCGCGCCATCAAAATGTCGAAAGTGGTGTCGCCCACCATCACGGCTGCGCCGGGCGCCACGCCCGCTTCGAACAGCGCCGTGTCCAGCATGGCTGTGTGCGGCTTTGATGGGTGGCGATCGGCGGTCTGCAGAGAAACGAACAGGCCGGTAAGGCCGTGTCGTTCGAGGCAAGCATTGAGCCCGCGATCGCTCTTGCCGGTGGCGACAGCGAGAAGCCAGCCAGCTTCCGCCAAGCCGGTCAGCACTTCGTGAATCCCTTCGTAAAGCGGCTCGTCGATCAGCCCTTTCCGCCTGCGCGCGAAGAAGCCTTCCTTATAGGCCTGCACCAGCCGCGCATTCATTTCGGGATCGAGTTCAGGCGCGAGGTGGCGGATCGCAACCGGCAGGCTCAATCCCACCGAACGACGCACCTCGTTGCGATCCGGCGCCGGCAGGCCCGCATCGAGAAAGGCTTGCTCCATCGTGTCGCAGACATGCGCCTGCCCGTCCACGAGCGTGCCGTCGCAATCGAACACGGCGAGTTTCATCCGCCTAAAGTCCGCATCAGGTGCGCCAGCGCGGGCGATCCGTTCTCGGCCAGGCCTGCCGCAATCCGTTCTCGCTCTTCGGGCGACTTCTTTTGCGACATCTTGAGTGTCGGCCGCCAGGCGAGGATTTCCATCTCGAAGCCCACGATGCCGCGGAACAGGCTGTTCCAGATGCTTTCGGGCGTTTCGTCCGCGCTCCACTGCTCGCCGCCGAGCCTGCCTTCGAAGCGTTCGATCAGACTGTAGAGGAAGGCTTCGAGCCCTTCATCGTCCATCCGGCGCACCCGGCCTTCGAGTTCGAGCGCAACATAATCCCAGGTCGGCACGGTCGCGCGATCGGCATACCAGCGGGGGCTGACATAGGCGTCAGGCCCGTTGACCACCACCAGCGCGGTTGAGCCGTCGAGATGGCGGGTAATCGCATTGCCGCGCGCAAGGTGGAACTGCACCGCGCCGTCACCGGTCGAAAGCAGGGGCGTGTGCGCAACGCGCGGCCCGTCGGGCGTGGTCAGGAAGACCATGCCGAAGCCGATCTCGTCGATCAGCGCTTCGAGCAGCGCGCGGTCATCGCTGCGGAAAAGCGGGTTGGGATGCATCAGCGCTTCGGCCCCTTGGCCGGTCCCTTGGGCTTGGGCTTGCCTGCGGGCGACGCACCCCGGCCACGGCGCTCGCCGCGTCGCGCCTTGCGATATTGCTTGGCATGAGCGCGCGCGGCCTGTTTCTTGTCGGCGCGCGTCTTCTCGGGCACGTCGTCGCGCAGCGGCGCGGCGTCGCTCAGCCCCGGATCGAAGCCGAGCTGTTCCATGCTGGCCGCGAAATGTTCGGGCAGTTCGGCAGTGACATCCAGCTTACCGCCGCCCGGCTCGTCGATGATCAGCCGCCGCGCATGGAGGTGCATCTTGCGGCTGATGCTGCCGGTGAGGAAGGAATCCTGCCCGCCATATTTGCCGTCGCCCACGATCGGGTGCCCGATCGCGGCAAGGTGCACGCGCAGCTGGTGTGTACGGCCCGTCAGCGGCTCAAGCTCGACCCAGGCCGCGCGGTTGCCGGCCTTGTCGACCACGCGATAGCGCGTCTTGGCAGGCTGGCCGGCTTCCTCGTCGATATGCATCTTCTCGCCGCCGGTGCCCGGCTGCTTGGCGAGCGGAGCGTCGATCGTGCCTTCCTTCACATCGGGAACGCCCGCGATCAGCGCCCAATAGATCTTGCGGGCGCTGCGCCCTGAAAATCGCTTGGAGAAGAAAGCGGCGCTGCCGGGTGTGCGCGCGATCAGCAGCACGCCTGACGTGTCCTTGTCCAGCCGGTGGACGAGGCGCGGGCGCGGCCCGTCTCCTTCGACGAAGGCGTCGAGCAGCCCGTCGACATGGCGAGTGGTCTTGCTGCCACCCTGTGTGGCGAGGCCGGGCGGCTTGTTCAGCACGATGGCGCTCTTGGTCTGCTTGATCACCATGGCCTCGGCCTCGGCGATTTCCTCAGCGGAGAGCTGGCGCTGCGGCTTGGGTTTGCGGCCGGTGTCCTCTCCGCCGGGGGGCACGCGCAAGACCTGTCCCGCGCTCAGCCGATCCTCGGGCTTTACCCGCTTGCCGTCGACCCGCAGCTGGCCGGTGCGCGCCCATTTGGAAACGGTGCCGAAGCCGACTTGCGGCAAATGGCGCTTGAACCAGCGGTCCAGCCGCACGCCGTCGTCATCGGCATCGACCGTGAACTGGCGCACTGCGGGCGCGGCGGGTTTCGCTGCGTCGCTCATCCGACGATCCGCATCACGATCAGGCCGAGATAGAGCCCGATCAGCCCGGCCAGCACCGAAATGGCGGCATAGCCCAGCGCGGTTGCCGGTTGCCCGCGTTCGATCAGCAGCATCAATTCGAGGCTGAAGGCGCTGAAAGTGGTGAAGCCGCCGAGCAGGCCCACGCCCAGCAGCAGGCGCAATTGTTCGCCCTGTGCGCTGCCGTGGCGTGCCAGCCAACCGGCGAGCAGGCCCATCGCCATGCTGCCGACCACATTGACGGCCAATGTGGCCCAGGGAAAGGCCGTGACCACTTGTGGACCGAGCCAATGAGTCATCCCGCGCCCCAGCTGGTAACGCAGGAGCGCGCCCACCCCGCCGCCTATGGCGACGTTGAGGCTGGCGGCGAATGGAGAGAGTGCGGCAGACATTGCGGCACTCCTTAACGAGCCAAGTGCTTTATGCCTAGCAGCGCTTTCGCTGCCAGAGCCTTGCCAAAAGGTGCTGATTTCGCTAGGGCGCCCCCGGATGAGGCCGACCGTTCGCGGATTCGGCGCCTTTTTCGTTGATTTTCAAGTGGCGCAACCCGCGCTCGAGGCGGGCTCTGTACCATTGCTGTGAGGTGTAGGAATTTATGCAAATCATCGTTCGCGATAACAATGTCGACCAGGCCCTGCGCGCGCTCAAGAAGAAGCTGCAGCGCGAGGGGGTGTATCGCGAAATGAAGCTGCGCCGGCACTTTGAAAAGCCGAGTGAGAAGCGCGCCCGTGAAAAGGCCGCTGCCGTTCGCCGCGCACGCAAGCTCGAGCGCAAGCGGATGGAGCGCGACGGCAGCAAGTAATGCCGACGCGTTCGGGCGTTTCGCGCTTGAACACCCACATGCGATAAGCCATCAGGGCGCGGAAACCGATTCCGCGCCCTTTTGCATTGCACCACCGGGCGCAACCCGTTGCAGCAGGACACGAATCAATGACCGAAATTACCCGCGTTCCGATCCAGCCGATCGAAAAAGGCTCGCTTGCCAAGCTGTGGCTGGGCGTGATCGGCGCTGTTCTGCTGGGCGCAGGGCTTGCCTGGACCACAATGCCGCCTTCGATCTCGGTTGAAGAACTGGTGGCCGGAACTGGCGCCAGCCCTTCGGATGGCGACGTCGCCTTCGTGAAATACAAGGGCACGCTGGCTGACGGGACTGTTTTCGATGAAGCGGGCGCTTCGCCATTCCCGCCGGGACTGTTTCCCGATGGGGTTCCCATGCTGATCGAGCCGGGCCGGATGGTCGAAGGCTTCTACCAGGGGCTGAAGCAGATGGAGAAGGGCGGCAAGTATACGCTCCATATCCCCGCCGTGCTGGCCTATGGCGATTCGCCGCCGCCCACTTCCACCATCCCGCCGGGTTCCGACCTTGTCTTCGAAGTCGAGATGGTCGATTTCATGAGCCAGGAAGACGCCGAGCGGCGCTTCATGATGATGCAGCAGATGATGCAGGGGCAGGGTGCGCCGAGCGCGCCTGACGGAGCAGCTCCGCCGCAACCATGATCGGCCTGCATGGTCGCTGAGGGAGAGTGCAGCATGACCGCGCAAACCGCGATCGAAGACGAAACAAGCCTGCACGACTGGCTGCTGCGGCCGTGGTTCTGCGCATTGCTGCTCGGCCTGGCGGGCCTGCTGGTCCATTTCGCCAGCGATGGAGGCCAGGACGCGCCGTGGCGTATGGCGCTCACTGCCGCGCTGGTGTTCGGCCCGCTCGCTGCCTGTTTCACGCTAGATGCCGACCGCTGGAAGACGCCGCTGGTATTTTCCGGTGTGGCTGCGCTGGTGATGGCGGGGATCGCCTGGCGCGCCACGAGCGCTGGCGAGCGTTATGCCGATGAGGAATATTGGATCGCGGCAGGCATTTTGGCGGTGACGCTGGCGCTGCCGTTGTTCCAGGCAGGTTTCCACCGGCTACGCTGGAACACATCCTATAAGGCGACCCATTTCCACGTCTGGACCGATGCGATCAGCGGTGCAGGGGCACTGGCCTTCTTTGTCCTGTCGTGGGCATTGCTTGCGCTGCTCGCCGAATTGTTCGCGGTCATCAAGATCGATTTCCTGAAGGAACTGATTGTCCAAGCGTGGTTCAGCTGGACGTTTTCGTGCCTCGCCTTTGGTGCCGCGCTGGGCGTGCTGCGCAACCAGTTGAAGATCATCGGCACTTTGCAGAACGTCGTTCTGCTGGTCCTGTCGATACTGGCGGTTCCGCTGGCGCTGGCAATGGTGGCGTTCCTGCTGGCGGTCGCGCTGTCGGGCCTCGACGTGCTGTGGGAAGCAACCAAGAGCGCAACGCCACTCCTGCTGGCGATTGCAGTGGGCTGCTTCGTGCTGACCAACGCCGTGGTGCGCGATGAAGACGCGCAGGCCAGCCAATCGCTGATCTTGCGCGCTGCCGGCTTCGTGCTCGCGCTGGGAATATTGCCGCTGGCGGTAATGGCCGCGATTTCGATGGGTACGCGAATCGACCAGCACGGGCTCAGCCCCGAGCGGCTTTGGGCGCTGCTCGCGATCACTGTCGCGGTGGCCTTTGGCGTTGGCTATCTCGCCGCCGTCATTCGCGGCCGCCGCGCCGGCTGGCGCGACATGGTGCGCCAGGCCAATTTGCACCTCGCTGTGATGACCTGCGCAATCGCCTTCATTCTTGCGCTGCCGATCTTCAATTTTGGCGCGATATCGGCGAACAACCAACTCGCCAGGCTCGAGGCTGGCAAGGTGAGTGCGGAAGATTTCGACTATGCTGCGCTGCGCTGGGACTTCGGCGATGCAGGGCGCAAGGCGCTGGCCAGGTTGGCCGGGAGCGAAAACGCCGAGATCGCGAAATTTGCCTCCGATGCGCAAGCGATGAAAGAGCGGCCCTTTTACGGCACGACCATGCGCGACCAGCGCGAGATCGCGGAAAACGCTCGCATCGACGTGAGTGATGAGGCTGCCGCTGCCGCAGTGAGGGAATTCATCGCTACCGGATCCTACCAGTGCCTGGAAGGTTGCAGGGCGGTCGAAGTCGGGCAGGTTGAAGCGGGACCGGTCATTGCCGTGATCGCGAAGAACGACGTGCAATTCCTCGTCTACGAGCGCGAAAAGAAGGCGGCAGTTCCCTATTGGCAGAAGGACGGGAAGCTCGTTCCCACCAGCACCTACGAAGCCAGGGAATACGACCGCGAAGGCACGGTCGAGCTGCGCCGATATGAAGGCCGCCAGCTCTATGTGGATGGCGAACCGGTGGGCCAGCCTTTCGAATAGGGAGCAGAGCCATCAACTCGCGCTTGATGGGCGTCGCTCGCCCCGCTAACGCGCAGGCCATGTCGGTAGATAAAGCAACCGTGGCCAAGATCGCATCCTTGGCCCGCATCAAGATGGGCGATGAAGAGCTCGAGCGCATGGTGCCCGAGCTCAACAATATCCTCGCCTGGGTCGAACAGCTGGGCGAGGTCGACGTCTCGGGCGTCGAGCCGATGACCGCGGTGATCCCCAACCATTTGCGCCTGCGCGACGACGTGGTCGATGCCGATCCGCTGACCGGCGGCGGCAAGCGCGACGACGTACTGGCCAATGCGCCCGCCGCAGAACACGGCTTCTTTGGCGTGCCGAAGGTGATCGAATGACCATGTGCCGGTTTACCCAACCCGTTCGGGCTGAGCTTGTCGAAGCCCTGCATTTCTCTTTTGGACCCGAGCTTTCGAAGAAGGGCAGCCCTTCGACAGGCTCAGGGCGAACGGTTTTCTGATGAGTGAATTCACCAACCTTGGCGTCAAGGCCATCCGTGACGGCGTTGCCGGGGGCGACTTTTCCGCGCGCGAAGTGGCGGAAGCATTCAACGCCGCCGTGGCCGGTGCAGCCGAACTCAACGCTTTCATCGTCACCACTCCCGATCATGCGTTGTCGGCAGCCGAGCGGGTCGATGCAGACCGCGCGGCGGGCAAGCCGCTGGGCAAGATGGCGGGCGTACCGATCGGCATGAAGGATTTGTTCGCCACCAAGGGCGTCCAGACCACCGCCGCATCGCATATCCTCGAAGGGTTCGAGCCCGAATACGAAAGCACCGTGTCCCAGAACCTGTGGAACGCGGGCGCGGGCATGCTGGGCAAGCTCAACCTCGACCAGTTCGCGATGGGCTCCTCGAACGAGACCTCCTATTTCGGCAATGTCTCCTCGCCCTGGCGCAAGGAAGGCACCAACGCGGCGATGAGCCCGGGCGGCTCATCGGGCGGTTCCTCGGCCGCAGTCTCGGCGCGGATCGCACCAGCCGCGACCGGCACCGACACCGGTGGTTCGATCCGCCAGCCGGCCGCCTTCACCGGCATTTGCGGGATCAAGCCGACCTATGGCCGCTGCTCCCGCTGGGGCGTGGTCGCCTTTGCCAGCAGCCTCGACCAGGCAGGGCCGATGGCGCGCGACGTCACCGATTGCGCGATCATGTTGGAGGCGATGGCGGGCTTCGACCCGAAGGACGCGACCAGCCTCGATATGCCGGTACCCGCATGGGAAGCAGGCCTGGACGCCGATCTCCGAGGCAAGAAGGTCGGCATTCCGCGCGAATACCGCATGGACGGTACCGATTCCGAAATCCTCGACAGCTGGGAACGCGGCAAGGAATGGCTGCGCGATGCGGGGGCGGAGATCGTCGACGTCAGCCTGCCACACACCAAGTATGCGCTGCCCGCCTATTACATCGTGGCACCGGCTGAAGCTTCGTCCAACCTCGCGCGCTATGACGGCGTGCGTTACGGCTTGCGCGAACTGCCCGACGGAGCTGGGCTTCAAGACATGTATGCCGCCACCCGCGCCGCCGGTTTCGGCGACGAGGTGAAGCGCCGCATCCTTATCGGCACCTATGTGCTCTCGGCCGGCTTCTACGACGCCTATTACAACCAGGCGCAAAAGGTCCGCGCGCTGGTCTCGCGCGACTTCAGCGAAGCCTTCAAGCAGTGCGACGTGATCCTTGCACCGACCACGCCCACCGCCAGCTTCCCGCTGGGCGAAATGAGCGACGATCCGCTGGCAATGTATCTCAATGACGTGTTCGCCGTGCCCGCCTCGCTGGCGGGGCTACCGGCGATGAGCGTTCCTGCGATGACCAATAAGGACGGATTGCCGCTGGGGCTGCAGTTGGTGGGCAAGGCCTTCGATGAGCAGGGCGTGCTCAATGCAGGCCTGGCGATCGAACAGCGCGCCGGGTTCAGCGCCCGACCGGAGAAGTGGTGGTGACCTTCGCCATCATCTTCCTCGTCGCCATGGCGGCGGTGGGCGGCTTCGCCTACTATCTATCGCGCACGGTCGAACACGGCGAAGCGCGTTTCGATACGTCAAATACACGGGCAAAAGACGATGAGTAATTACCGCATCCAGGGCGCAACCGGCGAATGGGAGGTCGTGATCGGCCTCGAGGTTCACGCGCAGGTCGTTTCGAAGTCCAAGCTGTTCTCGGGTGCGGCAACCGCTTTCGGGGCAGAGCCCAATGCGCAGGTTTCGCTCGTCGATGCCGCGATGCCTGGCATGCTGCCCGTGCCCAATGCCGAGTGCATCCGCCAGGCGGTGCGCACCGGAATGGCGATCGAGGCGCAGATCAACAAGTGGAGCCGGTTCGACCGCAAGAACTATTTCTACGCCGACTTGCCGCAGGGTTACCAGATCAGCCAGCTCTACCACCCGCTGGTGGGCGAAGGCTCGCTGACCATCGAAGCGGACGAGAAGGCCGGGATTCCCGAAGACAAGGTGATCGGGATCGAACGCATCCATGTCGAGCAGGATGCGGGCAAGCTGATGCATGACCAGCACCCGACCATGTCCTATGTCGACTTGAACCGCTGCGGCGTCGCGCTGATGGAAATCGTCTCCAAGCCCGATATGCGCTCGCCTGCGGAGGCTGGCGCCTATGTCCGCAAGCTGCGCAGCATCCTGCGCTATGTCGGATCGTGTGACGGCAATATGGAAGAAGGTTCGATGCGGGCGGACGTCAACGTGTCGGTCCGCCGTCCGGGTGAGGAATTCGGCACGCGTACCGAGACGAAGAACGTCAACTCCGTGCGCTTCGTGATGCAGGTGATCGAGTATGAGGCGAACCGCCAGGTCGACCTGATCGAGAGCGGCGGCGCTGTGGAGCAGGAAACCCGCCTGTTCGATCCGGGCACCGGCACCACGCGGACCATGCGCAGCAAGGAAGACGCGCATGACTATCGCTATTTCCCCGATCCGGACCTGTTGCCGCTCGAGCTAGACGACGCATTCCTTGAGGAATGCCGCGCCTCGCTGCCCGAACTGCCCGATGCCAAGCGCGCGCGCTATGTCGGGGAGCTGGGCCTCAGCGAATACAATGCTCGCGAATTGACCGCCGAGGTCGAGACTTTCGCGCGCTTCGAGACGCTGCTTGCCGCGACCGCAAAGGGCATCGGGAAACCGGAGCGAGAAGTCGCCACGCAGGTCGCCAACTGGGCGCTTTCGATCGCTCCCGGTGTGATCAACGCGCTCGGTGCCGAAGCAAATCCCGCCCACGCGACGGCCGAGGCACAGGCCGCGATCCTCGACATGCAGGCCAAGGGCGAGATCAGCGGTGGCCAGGCGAAAGAGATCTTCGAGCTGGTGCTCAAGACCGGACGTGAACCGCAGGAGATCGCGGAAACCGAAGGGCTCAAGCAGCTCAGTGACACCGGCGCGATCGAAAGCGTGATCGACGAAGTGCTCGCCGCCAATTCCGACAAGGTCGAGGAATATCGCAGCGGCAAGGACAAGCTGTTCGGCTTCTTCGTCGGCCAGACGATGAAGGCGCTGCAGGGCAAGGGCAATCCGGCGGTGGTCAACCAGATCCTCAAGGACAAGCTGGGCTAGGGCCTTTCGGCCTTCAGCCCTGACGGCCTGCAAATGGCAATCTTGCGTGCTTCCGATGCTCACGACCGACAAGGTCGCTGCGCGCCGGGTCACCAAAGCTCGCCATTTTCGTCACGTCATCTTCTGAACGCCATAAGGCCCTGATCAGAAAATGACCTCTATCGTTCTCATCCAGCCGGAGATACCGGGCAATACCGGGGCGGTCGGGCGCACCTGCGTGGCGCTCGACATGGAACTTGTGCTGATCCATCCGCTGGGGTTCGAGCTTTCGGACAAGCGCGTTAAGCGCTCGGGCCTCGACTATTGGCCGCATATAAGGCTGGTCGAGTTCGCCAGTTGGGATGCCTTTATCGCCGAGCGCGCGCCGCGCGCGGACCAGTTGTTCCTTTTCGAGGAATACGCCGAGCGCAGCTTCTACGAGCCCGACTATCCCGCGGACGCCTATCTTGTGTTCGGGCGCGAGACCAAGGGCATACCGCCAGAGATCGTCGCGGCGCACCGCGAGCAGATGGTCAGCCTGCCGATGCGTTCGGACAAGGTGCGTTCGCTGAACCTAGCCAACACCGTCGCAGCGGCAGCCTATCAGGCCTTGCGGGCGCATTTGCCAAAGTAACGAGTGGTCAGCCGCCCTCGATGAAGGCATCGACGATCACATAGGTCTCCGGGCCGAAACTGATGGTAACCCGGTCGCCATCGCGCGTGGTCTTGAAGTCCCAACCTGCCGAGCCGTCCGCCTGTGCGCTGTCGGCGCCATAGGGTTCGGTGCCCTTGAAGAATATCGCGCGGGTGAAGCCGTCGGGCTTCTTCACTTCGACCAATGTAGTGCCGTCTTCGCCCCAATTGCGTTTGACCCCCGCGTCGCACGTTGCGGTCGGCGCGGCGCCGTCGAAGCCACAAGGCACCATTGCGGTGGCGTTATAGTCGGTGCCTGGGACCAGCACATCTTCCGTTCCGTCGACAGTCTGGGCTGCTTCGGCGGTTGCGTCGGTAGCTTCCGGCGCGGCGGAGTCCTGATCGCTGCCGCTACAGGCGGAGAGGGTGAGAACTAGAAATCCCGTGAAGATTGCTTTCTGCATGGCTCAAGAACACTCCCATTGTCTGCGCCTGCCCGGCGCCTTGGTTGAAGTATTGAAGCGGTGATTGGGGCCTGGAACCCTGCAAGCCAGGCCCCAAACTGGTTACAAGGCGCCTTCGCTGCCGGTGTACATGACTTCGCCGATCGTGCCGTCGCGATAGCCCAGGCACCGCCACGGCGCTTCGGCACCGCTCACATTGACGTAGATCGCGATTGCGGCTTCCGATTCCTCGATCCGGTTGGTTCCGATAACCCCGCCACCGGTCATGTCATTGACGCGGGCGAGGCATTTCGATTCCAGCCCGCCTGGCGATCGGATGGGGTCCTTCAGCGCCTGCTTGGGTGGCTGCGTAGCTGGCGCTTCTACCGGTGCGGGCATTCCTGCATTGGCATCACCCATCGGCACGCTGACGAGCCGCACGCCCTCAACATTGCCGACGATTTTGCCGCCCAGGGCCTCGGCCGCAGCTTCGCTTGGGCAGCCAACCAGCATTGCGCTGTCGTCGAGATAGTTGGAAGTGGCAGCAGATTCGCCCAGACGGCGGCACGGCGCGCCGGGGTTGGGGTATCCATCACCGAAGGGCGCGAGGCTTTCCGGGATGACCGCAATTTCCTCTGCCGCAGCATCAGGTTCGTCGCTCGAACCTCCGCAAGCGGCAAGCGAAAGCATTGCGGCGCCCGCAATGAACAGCTTAAGCTTCATCGGAACGCTCCTTCGGGCTCAGCGGCAGTTGGGGTGCTGGCCGATGTCGCGGATGTCCGTCGCGCGGCCATTGACGATCATCAGTTGCAGGCACTGGCGCGATTGCCCGCGCCACATGATGGCATAGCGCGTTTGGTCGTCGCCGAGCCGCGCCACGCGGGTGAAGCCGCGCCCGTTGAGGATTTCACGTGCACGCTCGCCGCTCCGACCGATCACGTCGTTGAATTGCGCCGGTGCAGCCGCGCCCATAGCCGGGCCTGACCCGCCGGTTCCGCGGCATTTGGGATGCTGCCCGATGTCGCGCAAATCCTCGAGCCGCCCGTCGGCGACGATCACTTGCAGGCACTGGCGCGATTCGGGCCGCCACTGGATCGAGTAGCGCGCATTGCCGCTGGTGAAATTGTCGACCTGAGTGAACCCGCGCCGCTCCAGCTCCTCCATGCCGCCTGCAGCACGTGCGCCCTCAAGGTCCTTGAACTGCGCGACCTGTGCATAGCCGCCGCGCCGCTGGTGGTGGCTGAGGTTGGCTTCGCGCTGGTCCACGCCCGCCTGGTACCCGTCCGCATAGGAATTCGACCGATCGTAATTGTGGTAGGCGGCATTGTGCAGGCCGTCGGTATAGCCACGTTCGTAATCGGCCTCGGCTTTCGCATCGGCACTATGCTGGTTGTCGTCGTGATGGCTCGACTTGTGGCTCAACAATGCGCCGAGAAGCGCCGCGCCCGCCACAGCGCCAACCGCTGCCCCTGCACTACCCTTGTGATGGCCGCAGTCCTGATCGGTCGCATCGGTGATCGATTCCACGCGCCCGTTGTAGACTTCGACCTGGACGCAATCGTCGTCACCACCGTTCCACCAATAGCTGTAGACGTAGCCCGATGACTTCTTGTTGGTGGAAACATGGCTGAAACCGCGCTGCTGCAGTGCCGATTCCGCGCTGCTCCCGCGCATTCCGTTGATGTCGACAAGCTGGCTGGCCTTCTCGGCAAGAACGGGTGTTGCGACCAGTGCACCCGTCGCAGCGGTGGCAATGAGGAATTTGGTAACGCGAGCTTTCATGGGTTTCTCCTAAGGATCCATGCAATCCAAGCCCGGCTGTATTTATGGCGAGAGATGGCGATCCAAATCGACTCTCCCGGCGACCTTTTACATTAGCCAGCCGACTAAGTGCCTCTCCAAGCTAGCGAACCTTTCCCGCCGGAAGTATCGACAGAATCTGCCATCGAATTGACATTTCCTGCCAATATGAGAACCTAGATGTCGATCTCAGGTGGGAATGCGGGGCCTCTCCATGCTTTCTGACAGGCGCAAGAGCTTCCAGGAATGCATTGAGGCATTGGTGCGCGAGCACCCGCACATGGCATCTTCCAAAGTGCCGGCCGGCATCACACGCTTCTGGGGCAGCAGCCTCGGGTGGCCATCATGGATCTTCGAAGGGACATCGTTTGCCGGGCCTCAATCGCTCACCCGCAAGATCGCGCTGATCGATGATTTGCGGCTGCTGGCGAACCTCCTCCACCACGTGGGCGAACCCAGGCTTGTGGAAATGATGCTCGAATGGCCGAGATATCCCGGCGAAGCGATCGTCCTCGCGGCACCCGATCTCAAGGCGGCGATCTGGTCGCGATCGGATTCGATCGATTTGCAGAATGCCCCCATCAGCGTTTCGGTCAGGTCAGAGAGGGATGCGGACGTTGTCGAGGTTTCTCTCCACCCCGAGCTCGGCCCGTTCCGGCCGATCTATGAGCAAGTGGTGCTGGTCCTCTATTTCCTGATAGTCAGGTCGTTCATCGGCATGACCCACACCAGCGCATCGGACCTGTCCGAAATCTCGATAAGGCAAGTGCACTCGGGCCCGATCATAGCGGAGCTACTCCCTTGCAAGGTTTTGCAGGCTTCTAGCGAGGCAAGCATGGCGATCCCGGCCAGATTGCTTTCCCATTCGAATCCCGATTTCGATCCCGCCACGTGGACCATGCCCGTCGGCCCGCGCCCGCGCGGCATTCTGCCTCGCACTCGCCGTAGGCCGGTCGATGCCAAGACTATTGCAGACGCGATCAGGACATCGATGACGGATTTTGGCAGGGTGCCGCAACTCGTCGATATCGCGCGACTGCACGACCTTTCCGAACGCACGCTCGCTCGCAATCTCGCGAATTCGGGCACCTCGTTTCGTGAATTGCTCGACCAGACACGGATGGAGCTGGGAAAGGAACTGCTCCTCCATAGCGACCTGCCGGTGCACGGTGTCGCCGAACGACTTGGCTATAGCGAGGCGTCCGCCTTCGTGCGGTCGTTCAACCGCCAGTTCAGTGTCTCGCCTGCCAAATGGCGAAAGGGCCAGCGGCCAGAATTTCGATAAAGAACCGTGGTCAACGCAAAAGGGCCGCCGGATCTCTCCGACGGCCCCTTTTCGATTTCGCGACTGCGAGCGCGGCTTAGCCGGTGCGCGTGCCCGAAAGCGGCATCGCGCCGAATGCGCCGGCATTGACGCTGCCAGTCAGCGTGTCGCCGTCGATCGTGGCGGTGCAGTCGAGCGTCATCGGCATCGGTACGGTCATCTGCATCTTCCAGCTGATGGTGTTGCCGTCGACAGTGCCGCTCGGAATGTCCATCGAGCCCATGGCGCCGGCCATCGAACCGCTGAAGGTGCCGTCGCCATTGTCCTTGACGGTGAGGGTGCCGCTCTGGTCGCCCATCGGGCTCTTGACGGTGGTGGAATAGGTGCCGGCTACAGACATTCGAATCTCCTCAAAGGCTTTGTGTTTGCCGGGCCGGGAGTGCCCGTGCCCTGTGCAACGCCCTGTTTACACGCGTGTCAGTTGGACTCAACCACATATCGCCGCTGGGCATTGGCCAGCGCATCCTCGCGCCAGAAATGTACCGGCTTGAGCTGCTTCTTCACAAATAGCTGTGCCTGGTCGGTGTAGTGCTTGCTGCCGGGGCGGGTTGTGGCCGCACCATAGGGCTGGATCGATTGCGAGCGGACCCTTTCGCCCGGCCGCCATTCGACGAACTGGATGAAGCTGTCACCATGCTTCACCGACAGGCGCCCGTCGGGATCGACGTCCCAAGTTGTCGAGGCGCGCAAGGTGTCCGAACCGCCATCGAGCGGAAGGTCGACAGCATAGGGGCCAGGCCCTTGCCGCAAACGCAGCAGATCGCTCATCGGCGGGTCGATCCGCCCGAAATGCGCCATCAAGTGGTCGACCTGCTGCCGCAGGTGTTCCTTCACATCGGGGAGCGGCTTGTTCTGATATTCGGCCGACATGAATTCCTTGATCATCAGTAGCGCGATCGCATCCGCCTTGCCGCGATTGTCGGCCGTGAAATCCCATGTCAGCAGAAGATCGCGCGCCTTGGCGAGATCGGGCTCTTTGGACAGGTCGAGCTTTTCCAGCGCCGACCAGAGATCGGCGACATAGCCCGCGCGCTCGTAGCCCGTGTCATATTTGATCGCCTCCAGCGTTGCACGGTCGATCACCGGCGCATTGGCCATCAGCCTTGCTGCGCGCTCGGCGCGATTCGTAGTCTTGAGCTCGATCCCCAATTCGGGGGCGAAGTCTCCTGGTGACAAGTCGCTGCCGGGACCTGCTGCCGAATAGGGTTGGTTGTTCGCGTTGAAAAGCCAGCCGCTGGCGGGGTTGATCAGTTTGGGCAGCCGGTCATAGTTCACCGGACCGCGCCAGATGAGGTCTGAACGGTTGCCTGGCAGAACGCCGCGCCAGTTGGCGCCTTTCGGACGGTCAGGAAGAGCGGCATTGTAGACATAGGCAATGTTGCCCGCTTCGTCGGCGTAGATGAAGTTAGTGCTCGGCACCGCCATGCGCGCCAGCTGCGCTTGCCACTCGGCAAGGTTCGTCGCCTTGTTGAGCCGGTAATAGGCATCGAGCTGCTCCACGCTGTCGATCCCTCCATAACGCAGCGCATAGACCCCGGTGTGATTGAAGATCACCGGGCCATGCGCGCTGCGATAGACTGTCTGGGGGATCGGCAGCGTGATCGGGCCAAACTTGACCGGCAGCGTCACCGTCTTGCTTTCAAGCTCGCGCCACTCGCCATCGATACGATAGCGGGTGCCGCTGTCATCCATTTCAAGCTTGTAGAGGTCGACCATGTCCGGCCGGTTGACCGTGTTGGTCCAGCCCAAATGTCGGTTGTGGCCCAGGAAGGGGTAGGGCGATCCGGGGAAGTTCGCCCCTGCATAGTGCCAGCCTTCCTCGCTCTCGACCACCATTTCGTACCACGCAACGCCCCCGCGCCACGGCTGGTGGCTGTTCGAAACGAGCCGGGTCACGCCGTCGCCCGACTTGCGCGGTGCGACAGCGAAGGCGTTCGAGCCCGACAGCGTGCCGTCCTCTCCCCAAGGTAGCGGGAGGCGCTGGCCTCGTGCGGTTTGGGCAGGGCCGGAAGCGGCTTCGGCGTCGCGCGGGAAGCCGGGGATATCGGGGCCGAATTCGCGCCGCAGCGGGTCGCCCGCCACCAGCGGCCCGATCACGCCGCCCAGCCCGAAGAAGAAGGGCTGGCGCAGCGCGAAGCCGGCGGCGATGTCTTCGCCGTTGACGGGGAACAGGTTGGCAAGCTTCAATTCCTGCGGGTGTTCGCGCGCATATTGGTTGAGCCCGGAGGCATAGGCTTCGAACAGCGCTCGCGTATCCTCGGGCAAGGTGGGATAGTGCCGCTCCGCAGTGCCGCGCGCGTCGAGCAGGTGGTAGGCATAATCGATCTGTGCGCCTTCCTCGCCCGCGATCGCGCCATAGCGCCCGCGAGCCATCGCCAGCACGTCCTGCAAGGTGAAGAAGTCGTCTTCGGCATGCGCGATGGCGACGCCGAATGCCACGTCGGCATCGGTCTTTCCGTAAATGTGAGGCACGCCGAACTCGCTGCGTAATATCTCCGCGCGATAGTGACGCTGTTCGTCAGGCGCATGTCCGCTTTCGGCGAAAAAGGGTTCCCAAGTCGCCAGCGCGACGAATAGCGCGAGGAACAGTACGAGCAGCGCCGACGTGCCACGGAAAAGCCATTTACGGATCACGGGAAACCCCTATTGGAATGCGCATCTAGACTGCGCCGGTCGCTTGCGCCGGTCAACTCACACCATTTGCTAGGAACCACAAACTTGCGCCTGACTCGTTTCAAGCTCACTGCCCTCGCCCTTTCAGCTCCGCTGGCACTCGCTGCGCCTGCGCTTTCCGCGCAGGAAATCGCCGGATCCGGAATTGCCCCCGGCACCGCCGAAAACAGCGCGCCGCGCGCAATCGGATTCGCCAGCGCAGCGCCCGCAGGGGCAGCCATGGCAATCGTGATGACCGGGGCGCAACTTCCCGCATCGGTTTCTCTATCCGATGCCGATCGCGCCATGGCCGAGCGGCGGATCGCCGCGCTTGAATTCGCAGGAAAGGCCGGCCAGTCGCTCGAATTGGTGACGGGCGACGGCGCGACGCGCGTGATGCTGGTGGGCGCGGCTGCTGACGATGGCGCGGCGCCGGATTGGCGCGACGTCGGTGGCCGGATCGCGAAGGCGATGGGCGAAGAGAAGGCGTCGGTCTCCATCCTGGGCGTCGACGATTCCTTTGCCATGGCCGAAATCGCATTTGGCGCTTCGCTGGGCCAGTATCGTTTCGATCGCTACAAGAGCGGTCGCCAGAGCCCTCCCGCGCAAGCCATCACGTTGGTCGGCAGCGGAGCCACCGCGGCGCAAGCTCTTTGGCAATCGCGCCATGCGCCTTTGGCTGAAGGCGTGGCGCTGGCGCGCGACCTCGTCAACGAACCCGCCAATGTGATCTATCCGGAAAGCTTTCTGGAACGCGCGCGCGCGGCATTCCGCGGCGTTCCGAATGTGACCATCGAAGTGCTCGACCAGGCCGACATGCGGCGGCTGGGGATGGGCGCTATCGCCGGCGTGGGGCAGGGTTCCCCGCGTGGCAGCCGCCTGCTGATGATCACATACAAGGGTGCAGAGGGCGCTCCGATTGCGCTGGCAGGCAAGGGCATCACTTTCGACACTGGCGGCATCTCGCTCAAGCAGAATCCCGGCATGTGGGAAATGAAGGGTGATATGTCGGGCGCGGCAGCCGTCACGGGCGCCTTGCTGAGCCTCGCAAAGTCGGGCGCTCCGGTCCATGCAGTGGCTGCGGTGGCACTGGCCGAGAACATGCCAGGCGGCAATGCGCAGCGCCCGGGCGACGTGGTGCGGACGCTTTCGGGCAAAACGATCGAGATCCGCAGCACCGATGCCGAAGGGCGGCTCGTGCTGTCGGACGCGATCGAATACACCGTTCGCGAATATGCGCCCTTTGCGCTGGTCGATATCGCGACGCTGACCGGGTCGGCAGTTCGCGCGCTCGGCGTCGAATATGCTGCCGTATTTGCGCGCAAGGATGCTCATGCCGAAGCTGCCATCGCTGCGGGCGATGCGACTGACGAGGTCCTGTGGCGCCTGCCGCTCCATCCCGCCTATGCCAAGGCGATCAAGTCCGAGATCGCCGACATCAAGAACGGCGATGCAGACCCGGCACCTGGCGCAAGCGTAGGCGCGCATTTCATCGAGTATTTCGTGCCGAAGGACCTGCCCTGGGTGCATGTCGACATGGCAGCGGTCGATCGCTGCTCAAGCGGCATGCCGACCTGCCCAGGCGGTGCGCGTGGCTTCGGCGTGATGCTGCTCGACGAGCTGGCACGCAACTGGCGCCCGGCCGAATAGTCCAATCCGGGCTTTAGTTTAGAACGATCTTGCCAGGGGTCTTGCGGAATGCTTCGCAAGGCCCACCTAGTCAGGTAACACACCATCGGGTTGTGGCGCCTGCCACCCCTTGTGTTGCTAATATGCAACACTATATTGGCGGGGCTAGCGAGTGAGGGATCGTTCATGAACCTGGAAAAATTTACCGACCGCGCCAAGGGTTTCCTGCAAAGCGCGCAGACTGTTGCGATCCGCATGAACCATCAGCGGATCACGCCGACCCACCTGCTCAAGGCATTGCTCGAAGACAATGAAGGCATGGCGGCCGGGCTGATCCAGCGCGCCGGCGGCCACCCTGGCGTCGCGATCACTGAAGTCGATACCGAACTTGGCAAGATTGCCGCAGTCTCGGGCGGCGGTGCGCAGCAGACCCCCGGTCTCGACAACGACACCGTACGCATTCTCGACCAGGCCGAACAGATCGCCGAGAAATCGGGCGACAGCTATGTCACGGTCGAGCGGCTGTTGGTCGCGCTCGCGCTCGCCAGCACCACCAAGGCGGGGCAGGCGCTAAAGCAGGCCAATGTCGATCCCAAGGCGCTCGAAACCGCCATTGCGGAACTGCGCAAGGGTAAGACTGCTGACAGCGCCAATGCCGAAAGCGCCTATGATGCAATGAAGAAGTTCGCCCGCGACCTGACGCAGGCGGCGCGCGACGGCAAGCTCGACCCGGTGATCGGCCGCGACGAGGAAATCCGCCGCACGATCCAGATCCTCGCCCGCCGCACCAAGAACAATCCCGCGCTGATCGGCGAACCCGGCACCGGCAAGACCGCGATCGCCGAAGGGCTGGCGCTGCGTATCGCCAATGGCGACGTGCCCGACAGCCTGAAGGACCGCACGCTGATGTCGCTCGACATGGGTGCGTTGATCGCTGGCGCGAAGTATCGGGGCGAGTTCGAGGAACGGCTCAAGACCGTACTGGACGAGGTCAAGGGCTCGGACGGCCAGATCATCCTGTTCATCGACGAGATGCACACGCTGATCGGGGCAGGCGCAAGCGAAGGCAGCATGGATGCTTCGAACTTGCTCAAGCCCGCGCTCAGCCGCGGCGAGTTGCACTGCATCGGCGCGACCACGCTCGACGAATACCAGAAGTATGTCGAGAAGGACCCGGCGCTGCAGCGGCGCTTCCAGCCGGTATTCATCGACGAGCCGTCCGTTGAGGACACGATCTCGATCCTGCGCGGGCTCAAGGAGAAGTACGAGCTGCACCACGGTGTGAACATCACCGATGCGGCGCTCGTCGCGGCGGCGCAGCTCAGCAATCGCTACATTCAGAACCGCTTCCTGCCGGACAAGGCGATCGACCTGATGGACGAGGCGGCGAGCCGCATCCGCATGGAAGTGGAATCGAAGCCCGAGGAAATCGAAAAGCTCGATCGCCGGATCATCCAGCTCAAGATCGAGGAAACCGCGCTTGCCAAGGAAAACGACGATGCCTCGAAAGAGCGCCTCAAGGCGCTGCGCGAGGAGCTGGCCGATCTTGAGGAACAGTCCGCTGCGCTCACCACGCGTTGGCAGAACGAGCGCGACAAGATCCACGCCGAAAGCCGGATCAAGGAGCAGCTCGATGTCGCGCGGTTGGAACTGGAACAGGCCCAGCGCGAAGGCGATCTCGCCAAGGCGGGCGAGCTTTCCTACGGGCGCATCCCCGAACTTGAGAAATCGCTCGCCGAAGCGCGCGGCGCTTCCGAACATGCGCTGCTGCGCGAGGAAGTGACCGAGGATGACATCGCAGCCGTGGTCAGCCGCTGGACCGGCATCCCGGTCGACAGGATGATGGAGGGCGAGCGCGAGAAACTGCTCCAGATGGAAAGCATCCTGGGCAAGCGCGTGATCGGCCAAAGCCAGGCGATCGAAGCGGTCAGCAAGGCCGTGCGGCGCGCGCGCGCAGGCCTTCAGGACCCGAACCGCCCGCTCGGCAGCTTCCTGTTCCTCGGCCCCACGGGCGTGGGCAAGACCGAACTGACCAAGGCGCTCGCCGAATTCCTGTTCGATGACGACACCGCCATGGTCCGCATCGATATGAGCGAATTCATGGAGAAGCACGCGGTCGCTCGCCTGATCGGCGCGCCTCCGGGCTATGTCGGCTATGAAGAGGGCGGGGTGTTGACCGAAGCGGTGCGGCGCCGGCCGTATCAGGTCGTGCTGTTCGACGAGGTCGAGAAAGCGCATAACGATGTGTTCAACGTGCTGCTGCAGGTGCTCGACGACGGCCGACTGACCGACGGGCAGGGCCGCGTGGTCGATTTCTCGAACACGCTGATTATCCTCACTTCGAACCTCGGCAGCCAGTATCTTGCCAACCTTGGCGACGACCAAAAGGTCGAGGATGTCGAGCCGCAGGTGATGGATGTGGTGCGCGGGCATTTCCGCCCCGAATTCCTCAACCGGCTGGACGAGATCATCCTGTTCCACCGGCTTGGCCAGGAGCACATGGCGCCGATCGTCGATATCCAGGTGGGCCGGGTGCAGAAGCTGCTCAAGGACCGCAAGATCACGCTCTACCTCAGCGAAGGAGCCAAGAAGTGGCTTGGCCGCGTCGGCTACGATCCGGTCTATGGCGCCCGCCCGCTCAAGCGCGCGGTGCAGCGCTATCTACAGGATCCGCTTGCCGAAATGCTGCTTGAAGGGAAGGTGCCTGATGGCAGCACGGTGACCATCGACGAAGGCGACGGCGAGCTGCAGATGGAAGTTAAATAGGCCATCGCGTAATTTTTTTTTGCAAGAAGTACATTGCCGCTCAGTTTGTTGCGCCGACTGGCCCCATTTGTGGGAATCTCGCAACAGGCGGCAAAATTTAATTTCTGTGCTTTGACACCGCCCCCGGGCTATTGCACTACTCGGCAATCCTAGGGGGCTGGGACTTGGGGTAGCAGGGGATTCGTGTGGGTTCGTTTCGAGCCCGCACGAAGCTGTTATTCCAATTCCGGTTCCAGTTGTGGTGACTGGAGAAATCATGAAGAAATTCCAAAGCAATTCGGTGAAGGCGCTGGCCTTCTCTGCGTCGGCTATTGCACTTGTTGTGGCAGGCCCGGCTTTCGCGCAGGATGAAGGTCAGGAGGAAGAAACCGCTGACGTAACGCAAGACGGGGATGCAGCTGCCCAGCCGCAAGGCGACATTGTTGTCACGGGTTCGCGCATTCAGCGCACTAATACTTACAGCAGCATTTCCCCGCTGCAGGTGCTCGATACCGAAACGCTCCAGGACACTGGCCAGTTCGATGCTGCGGAAATCCTCCAGCAGACGGAATCGGCGGCAGGCACCCAGATCGACGCGACGTTCCAGGGCTTCGTGCTCAATAACGGTCCGGGCTCGCAGACGCTTGACCTTCGCGGCCTCGGTGCAGACCGTACCCTGCTGCTGATCAACGGTCGCCGCATGGCTCCTGCCGGTGTCGAAGGCGCCCCGACCAATCCGTCGATCAACATGATCCCGTCATCGCTTGTCGCTCGCTATGACCTGCTGCTTGATGGTGCATCGTCGGTATATGGTTCGGATGCGGTCGCCGGCGTGGGCAACATCGTCCTGCGCAAAGACTTCGACGGGTTCGAATTCCAGGCCAGCGGCGATTATAACGAGCAGGGCGCAGGGCACGACTGGCGTGTTAGCGGTGCTTGGGGCAAGACCGGTTCAAACTGGAACTTCGGTATCGGTGCCGAGTTCCAGCGCCGCGACGCAGTGACCTATGGCGACCGTGATTTCATGGCCGGCTGTAACCGTCACTACGAAGTGGACCAGAATGGTAACATCCTGACCCTCGGTATTTCGGATGACGCCAATACCCGCAGGCTAAGCGGCGGCGCAATCGGCGAGAACCCCACCGAATGCACCATCGATGCGGCCGTGCGTCGCATCATCCCCAACAGCCCTCTGTTCTTCAGCTCGATTTATTATGACGAAACCGTGTTCGCATCCACGGGGCAGGCGGGCAACACTGGCATCCCGTTCTTCTCGGATGCCTTTGATGCGTTTGGCAGTCCGGTCGACCGCAATGGTGATGGGCTGCTTGACGTGGACTATTCTGCCGTCACACGCAACGGTACCGACCTTACGCCTACGCTCATCAGCGGCCAGGACCTATATAACGTCATGGCCTATGGCGAATACACCTTCGAGGGCGACTGGAACATCACGCCGTTCTTCGAAGCGAACTACACGCGTGCTGAAGTTTCTGCACGCAGCCGACAACCGCAGCTCTTCCCCTATGTACCGGGCAGCAACCCCTTTAACCCGTGTAACATCCTCAACAATGACTGCGGTGACGACAACAACGTCTTTGACGGCCTCTACACCTTCGCCGGCGGTGCATTTAGGCGCCCGACCAACAGGTCCTATACTGTCCGCCCGGTCGTTGGCGTCGCGGGCGACCGCAACGTGGTCGAAACGGTGCAGGAACAGTATCGCGGGGTCTTCGGCCTGAAAGGCGATCTGCCGTTCATCGATTTCGGGACGGGCAACGACTGGACCTTCGAAGTTTCCGGCATGTACTCGCGTTCGGAAGGCACTTCTTCGCGTGCGGGTATCCGAAACGACCGCCTCGCGCTTGCGCTGGGTATGGATCCGACTGTCTCGAACCCGACCGGTCGCGCTACCCCGGTCGTGCTTGCTGGCGGGCCCTGCGCAACGAGTGGCTTTGCCGATCCCACCAACCTGCAGCCCGATGTGCTTGAAGGTTGCGTCCCGGTAAACCTGTTCGCGCCGAGCCTTTATCAGGCCGCAGTGGGTGATTTCGCCACTCAGGCGGAGCGCGATTATCTGTTCGATACGCGCGACTTCGATACGACCTACGAACAGACCGTTATCTCGGCTTACATTCAGGGCAGCCTGTTCGAACTGCCGGGCGGTCCTGTGAAGGCTGTGTTGGGTGGCGAGTATCGCAACGATACGCTGACCTCGCTTCCCGATGAAGTCGCAGCGCAGGGGCTGTTTTTCGGCTTCTTCTCTGACCAGGGTGCTCAGGGCAGCAAGAACATCTACGAAGTGTTCGGGGAACTCGACCTTCCGCTGATGTCTGGCCAGACCCTTGTCGAAGATCTGCGGCTCAACGTTTCCGGACGTCTGACCAAGGACGAATTCTACGGCACGAACGAAACCTACTCGATCAAGTTCGGCTGGCGTCCGGTCGAGCAATTGCTGATCAAGGCGTCCTACGGTACTTCGTTCCGTTCGCCGAACCTGCGCGAACTGTTCCTCGCAGGCCAGTCGGGCTTCGGCGGGATTACCGACCCTTGTGCGGTCCCGACCGCCGCCTATGCGCCGCTGGCTGGTGGCTATAATGCTGCGCTCGACACACGCGATGCGTTCATTCTCGCCAACTGCGTCCGTGAAGGGCGCGACCCGACCCGCGTCGGTACGGATGGTGCGACCACGGTGCAGGTGCCCAGTGTTGAGATTACCTCTGGCGGCAGCTTCGAACTCGATCCGGAAACCTCGACTTCGCTCACTACCGGTTTCTCGTTTGGTGAGACTTTCGGGCCGATCGATTTCAGCTTCAACTTCAACTACTATGACATCAATGTGAAGGGCGCGATCGCAGAGCCGACCGGCCAGTTCGTCGTCAACCAGTGCTTCCTGCGCGACGACAGCACACGCTCGAACTTCTGCGATTTCATCGAATGGGATACTGATCCGCTCTCGCGCCAGTTGATCAGCGACGTCTTCGCGGGCTTCGTCAACATCAACGAAGAATCGGTGCGGGGCATCGACTTCAACGCCAGTTTCGGGACGGACGTTCAGGCATTTGGCAAAACGGTCGATCTTAATCTCAACCTGCGCGCAAACCACCTGATCCAGCGTGACTCTGTGTTCCTGACCGACACTGGGGAACGTACGATTGACAAGGATGCCGGCGAATTCGGCTATCCGCGCTGGACAGGCCGGGCGATCCTTTCGGCCCGCGTCGACAACGTGACAGTCACCTGGCAGACCCGCATGATCGGCAGGACCGAACAGCAGTCTGACGGGATTGATCCTCTGTCCGACGCATTCGGCCGCGGCCCAGACGGTATGCCCACCGGCTTCATAGGCAACACCTGTCTGGGTAACGGTTCGGGTTCGAACTCCGGCCCAGGCGGAGCTTTCGTTGCCGATGGCATCGTTCCGGGTGACGGTGTATTCTGCCGCGACATCGGTTATGCCGGCAGCTACTTCGTAAGCAACGCGTCGGTCCGTGTTAAGCTCGACAGGTTCGACATCCGCGTCGGTGTGGCGAACATCTTCGACCGCAATCCGCCGCTGATCGACACGAACGAAGTGTTCGGCATTAACAACATTCCGATCGGTAATGGCTACGATCTCAATGGGCGCGAGTTCTTCGGCTCGGTCTCAGTCAAGTTCTAAGCCAGTCGATCGACTGCTCTGACAATTGCGGCCCCGGACTTCGGTCCGGGGCCGTTTTTGTTTGTGGGTCATGGGTGAAGTGTTCGGCAGGCCTAGGGCCACGCCGGGATTTGAACTCTATGCCAAATCGCCCAGCACTTCGCGCAGCGGATCGAGCCACTCGGAATAGGGCCGCCAGACTTCCATACCGTCACGATTCAACGGGCGCCTGACCTGCTCGCTGCTGGGTGTACGTACGACGCGATCCAGCTGGTGAAACTGAAGCAAGGCATCGTCCCACGGCAGGCCGAGATATTCCATCACCGGTGCGAGTTCGCTCTGCGCATCGGCCACCAGCGCGCTGTAGTCGACATGGTGCACCATGCCAGGCGCCACCTTCTGCAGGTGATCCATCAGCCGGACATTGTCGACATAGCTGTGGCCGACATCCTTGAGCGCGAACGACGAAGCGTGCGCGCTGGTGAAGGACTGCGTGAAGTTCGAAAAACAACAGTCCATCGCCGGGCGGCGAATGTCGATAAAGCGGGCTTGCGGCAGGATCCGCCGGATCAGCAGGATGTTGCTCCAATTGTGCGGCAGCTTGTCGATGAAAAAGGGACGATCGGTCGTCCGATGCCACTGTGCGCGGCGGAGATACTCGCGACCGAATGCCTGCGCCTGCTGATCCGGCAATTGCATGATCGCCTCAGTGACCGTGATCTCCCCCCGGCGTGTGGCCATCTCCATGAAAGAGCGGAGGATTGCCGGAATGTAGGGCAATTCGCCGATCGGTTCGATCGATGGATGGCTCCCGAGCATCTGTTCGAGCAGCGTCGAACCCGAGCGCGGGAGCGAAACGATGAAGATCGGCGTACTTTCACCCAGCGCTTCCTTTGGCAGCCCGCTCAAATAGGCCGCATCCACCAAACGTTCGACCTCTGACACTTCCTGCGTCAGCTCTTCTGCATTGTAGTTCAGGCTTTCGGCGCGGATGCGGTTGCCTTCGTCATAGTGACGGAAGGCGGCCTCGTACTCACCCCGGTCATGAAGCGCGCGCGCGAGCGCAAAATTCAGCGGCGCCTGGTTGCGGGGATCAATCGCGATGGCCAGAGATTGACGCATTGCGGCGATATCCGCTTCGTCGAACACCTTTCGCTTGATGCTGGCTATGCCCCACCAAGCTTCCCCAAACTCGTCATCGATGGCGATGGCCTGCCGATAGGCTGCTATTGCCTGATCAACCTCGCCTGCAGACCGCAAGCTGTGCCCGTATGCGAGCCAAAGCGGCGGATGGTCTGCACGTGCTTCCAGCAATTCCTTGTAAAGAGCTCGCGCGTCATCGCTGCGCCCGGTCTTCTCGAGTAAGCCCGCTACGATTGCCTTGAGGCTGTGATCGCCGCTTTCGGCCGCCAATTGTTCGAACATTGGCAGCGCTTCCAGAGGGCGTTCCTGCTGGCTCATCACCGCTGCAAGGTTGCGGCGCGCCTCGAAGTCCCTTGCCCCGCGTGCGATCGCGCTACGAAGGAAATGCTCGGCCTGTCCAAGCGCGCCGAGCCGCATGGCGCAAAAGCCGATTTTAGACAGCGCCCGATGGTCATTGGGGTTCTGGCGCAAATATCCGACAAGCAGCTGGGCAGCCTGTTCGTACTGTTCGGAATCGATCAGCCCCTGCGCTCGCGCGAGAGCCGGATTGGTGCTGATTGTGCCGTAATTATTCATTATGTATCAGAACCTTAGAGATACCCCAGCAATGAACGCAGGCCCGGGGCCTGGTATTCCACGAGCGCACGATGTCGCTCTCCAAGAACATCGGGCAAATCCATCGCAATTCCCGAAAGATTCTCTCGGGCCGTCCCGCTCTGGCTGCGATCGGATCCGCGCCGGACGCGCTCGCGCCAGTCGTCGGGCATGGCGATCCCGCATGCGTCGAGCAGAGCGGCAAAGAAACCCTCCGCCTCGGCGCTGTCAAGCGCGCCGATATGACGCAGCAGGTCTTCGTAAGTCACGACATGGCAACGCGCGCCGAGCCAGGCCGCCGCGTTGAGCTCATAAATATCGTTGAGCGAAGGCAGCTTGCCCGGCAATCCGAAGATCATCATCGTCAGCAATTCGTCGGCCGATAACGCGCCGCTGCTCAAATGGTTGATATTACTTTCGAACTGGTCTGACAGGATGAAACGCGCGCGTGCGATAACCCAGTCATAGGGATCGCGGTAAAGCAAAACGCGCCGTGTGGACGCTGTCTCGATCGCCGACGCATCGGCGAAAAATAGGTGACCCCAGCTCAATTTGGGCGCTGACGGATCGAAGGCCGAGAGGTGCTGCTTGAGATTGGCCCACTGGATGAAGTCGGCATCATACTGCTGTTCGACTGGCACGAACATCCGCATGATGTTGCGCAGCAAATGACTCCCGCTCTTGGGTACCGAATTGAGAAAGACCGGCTGCGTCAGCCGCTCCTGCGCGAATTCAGCATTGGCTTCGTCCAGCGTGTCTCGCTGGACCAATATCCGCGGCATTGCGTCCGCCTTTCTGGAACTAGCTTCGTCGAGCCACGGCTCTAACAAAAGGGGCGGCATGTTGCCATGCCGCCCCGTTCGTTTTTTGTGACCGCCAGGCGGTCTGTTCGGAGTGATCAGAACTTCGCGGTCAGGTTCACGAAGCCGCGCCGTCCGGCAAAGCCATATTGCGAAGCTGCAATCACCGGGCCCAGCATGCCGATCTGGTTGCCGTTGAGCACCGAGACACGCGGCGGGCGTGTATCGAACAAATTGTTGATGCCTGCCGTGATCTCGAAACGACCGTCGCCGATTTCCTTGGTGACCGAGAAGTTGTGATAGAACTTCGCGCTTGCCGTCACATCGGGGCAATAGGTGCCATAGATCGGAAGGTCATCTGACGGATCGGCAGTGTCCTGGCGGTTGAACGAGTTGATGCACGGGCCGCCAAAGGCGTCTTCAAGTTCCTTCTGGTTCGACGTCGCACCGATCACATTGACGCCGTAGAACAGGCTCAGGCCCGATTCATGCGCCCAGGTTGCACGGAAATCGCCGACCCACTTGGGCGAACCCGCTTCACCATTGTCCGATTCGATCGGCGAACCGGGCAGCAGCTGGAAGTTGTCCTTGAGCTGCCAGGTCATGTCCGCGGTAAGCGTGAGCACGCCCATGTTGCCGAAGTCGTGCTTCAGATTCACCGCAACGTCGATACCGCGGTTCCGCTGGCTCGCGATGTTCACATACTTATCGAACACTTCATTGATCTGGTAGATCGCCGTAGCGTTCTGGCCGCGGGTGAAGAGATCGCACAGCGGTTCATTGGCGAAATCCTCGGAGTCGTAGCAACCGAATAGGATCTGGCGTGCGCCCAGCTGCGAGACTTCGCCTTCCACCTTGATGTCGAAATAATCGACAGCAATGCGCAGGTCCGTATCGCCCAGGAAGGTCAGCTTCGGCGTCAGGATCGTACCGATCACGAAAGCCTTCGACGTTTCGGCTTCGAGAACGCCAAGGCCGCCCGAGGAAATCACCGTTGCGCTGACACCGCCGGCGCCATAGTTGCCAGGGATACCGTCAGCGGCGCAGTTGTCGGCCACGCGCTGCGAGGTCGTGCCTGCAGCCAGTCCGGCAGCCCAGTTCGAGCACGGGTCAAGGCGGCCCTGCGAAGCAAAGCTCGTCTCGTCAGCCAGGAACTGTTCGAACAGCGCCGGGGCGCGGAACGAAGTGCCATAGCTGCCGCGGAAGCGGAGCCAATCGTTCACCGCCCAGTTGAGGCCGAGCTTGTAGGTCCAGTTGCCATTGTCGGAGTCCGACACGCCATCCGAGGCACGGGTTGCCTTCACATTGGTTACGCGGCCCGCAGCCGAAAGCGTCAGCTCTTCGAAGAAGGGCTTGTCTGCCAGCAGCGGTACACTGAGTTCGCCGAAGGCTTCGAGCGTGTCGCTCTTGCCCGCGGTGATGCCGCTGGCCGAAGCGCCCCAGGCGTTGGCTGCAAGGGTAATCTCGCCGGGCGTGTCGTTGATCTTGTCGCGACGGGCGGTGCCGCCGAAGGCGACCGCGACCGAACCTGCGGGAAGTTCGAACAGATTGCCCGAGATCGAGAATTCGCCGGTCATCTGCGTGTAGACGGTCTTGCCTTCTTCCCAGTCGAACAGGAAGTCGACCTGTTCCTGCGTCAGATTGCCACGCAGGAATTCAGGGTCAGCCCACGGAATATCGATACACTGCCTGCCCGAGACGGGCAGGGTGGTGCCGACGCAGGAGCTGTACTGGAAATAGCCCGAGTCATAGGCATCCTGCAGGATCTGCTCGCTGCGATAGCGGCCGATGCTGCGGCTGTACTGTCCATAGACTTCGTATTTCCAGTCACCCGCACCGCCAATGTCGCCGCGCAGGCCACCGACGCCGCGGTAGTAATCGACCTTCTGGCTATTATCGGAATGGTTGGTAATCGGGGTCGGGCTGATGAAGTTGATGCCTTGCCAGCCGTCACCCCAATAGTTGAAATAGTTGCCCGCACCGCTACCGTAGAGATCTCCACTCCAGCCAAAGTTCCAGAACTGGCGCCAACCGTTCTGGTAGGTCTTGCGGCGATTGTAGAGGAACTCGCCGAAAAGCTCGACACTATCCGAGATCTCATAAGCGCCTTCGGAATAGATCGTGTAGAGATCGGTCTCTGGCACGATCGTTTGCTCTGCGACAAACGGATGATATGCGTTTTGCACCGACATAGAGGCGGCGTCATAACCAGTGGGATAGAAGCCCGCCGGTGCGCCGAAGTCACCTGCATACCCGGGTGTGCCATAGGCGGGAATGCCCAAGTTGCCTGCTGCGATCCCGTCAGCATATTGGTACTGGATCAACACAGTGCGACCGCCTGGCGAGGTCTGGATGCCACCATCCACTTCGCCGTTGGGGCCGTCGAGGTACATGTTGTCGATCAGGTTGTAGGTCCACACGTGGCCCCAGCGCAGGTCTTCGCAATGCGGCTTGCCGGTACGCGGATCGATTAGGTCTGCACGATTGCCGCTTTCATTATAGATGTTGGCTTCAGGGCAGGCGAGGTAGCTGCGATCGCCGCGCGCGAGTTCGTTGGTATGCGAATAGTCGCCCGCGATCATGAAGTGGCCGCGATCGAAGGTCTTCGTCCACGAACCGCTGATGCGATACTCCTCGCCGCCGGTGTCGAACGGAACCGAAGTGTTCATGTTAAAGGTAAAGCCGTCTTCGCGCTTGCCAGTGGTGATGTTGACCACGCCGGCAATCGCGTCAGAGCCGTAAACCGACGATGCGCCGGTCTTGAGGATCTGGATGCCGTTGATGATCGAGAGCGGCAGGACATTGAGGTCGAAGGACGACACCCCGCCGCGCGTGCCGGCGGGGCCTGCACGGCGGCCGTTGAGCAGCACCAGCGTGCGGTTCGCGCCAAGGCCGCGAAGGTCGATCGTCTGCGAGCCGGGGCCGCCATTGGTCACGAAGTTCGACGAAAGCGCCGAAGTGATCTGGGTTGAGCCGGCCGCAATCGGCGAAGTCTGCAGGGCTTCGGCCAGCGAGAGCTTGCCTTCCTTCTTGGCGATTTCAGGGCTGACGATCGCAATCGGGTCAGGGCTGTTGAACGGCGTTACGGTCTGGATGCGCGAGCCAGTAACCAGAATAGCGTCCGATCCGCTCGATGTCTGATCGGCATCTTCGGTGACTTCGGCATCTTGTGCGAATACAGGGCCGGAAAGCGCGACCGCCCCAAGTGCAACGCCCGCAAGAAGCGGGAAGCGACCGCGCGAAACAGTTACCATTTTTCTCATATCAACTCACTCCCGAGCCAGAGCGACAGCGGTCGCAGGAAGCAGACAGAGAAAGCAAAATGAGCGAAGAGAAGCAAGGAGTGGATCGTTGATTAAAGAAGCTTGCACGGATCCGCTCCCGATCGGTGACTTAAATGCAACACACCGGCGCGCGCTGGGGCGCCAACGATTGCCCTCTGAAGGTGGGCATAGCTTTGTCGCTGCGGGGTTAAGGGACTGGCTATTCGATCCTGCGACCTTTGACCCCCAACTGTCCGTTGATTCTTACGAAATAAGAACCAAGTGCGGCTTTTTTAAACTCTACGCTATCTCCGGTTTTCGGGGCGCTAAGCCGAGCTGGGACATTGCTCAACTGCCAGACACTGCCCTCCTCAATCGTTATGATCCAACCTCCGCGAATACTTCTTGACGAGGTAATCTTTGATTGCAGAGTATCGATCTCCTCCTTGGCGCCAAAAAGACCATTCTTAGGTTGTACAAAGCCAAACATACCGCGGCGCGTTTGTTCGATTTGCTCCTGCCGAACGATCCGCAGTTCGCCAGAATTAGTTGCGTCCAAAATGGCGCTCACGGATTTATCAAAGCATGCGAGGCGCTCTCGCTCTTCGACAATCAGCTGACATGAGCGCAGATCTTCGACGTATGCGGGAGTCCCGCTGAAATCCTGTGCGTGTGCAATCGAAGTAATGGTTAGCCAGCTTGCCGCAAAGCCGAGGATGGCACATCTGATCATAGCAACTCTCTCACAATCGCAGTTTCACTGCGTTGACGAAGCGCCAGGTTCTAACGCTAACTGTAGCAACTGGGCAACAATGTTAAAAAATTGAAACCCAATTTTCCGGCAACGCGTTGCGCCGGATTGCGAACGTACGGTATTGCAACGCAGCTCGAACGAAAACGTTCGATCATTCCGTTTGCTTGGAGCGAGCGTTTTATAAAAGGGATTTGCAATGTCTTACCGTTCCACAAAAGCTATTCTGCTGACTGGCACTGTGATGGCTTCCGTCATGATGGCTGCGCCTGCGTCTGCACAGGATGTCGGCACATCTAATGATGAGGCTTCTTCGCCTTCCGCAATCGTTGTCACTGGTTCGCGCATTTTGCGTCAAAGCGTAGAAAGCGCCGCGCCGATTGCGGTTGTTGATAACGCTGAGTTTGAGCTCTCGGGTACAGTCAACGTCGAGAACGTTGTGAATTCCCTTCCGCAGGTTGTGCCGGGCTTCACCTCGAACTCGAACAACCCTGGCACGGGCACTGCCACTCTGAATCTGCGTGGACTTGGTTCGACGAGGACGATGGTGCTCGTAAATGGCCGTCGCTGGATGTTCTACGATACCGGCCAAATTGTTGACCTCAACACCATCCCGTCCTTCCTTTTGGACACGGTTGACGTCGTGACCGGCGGTGCGTCAGCAGTTTATGGCTCAGACGCTATGGCTGGCGTTGTAAACTTCAACCTTCGGAATGTTGATGGTGTTGAAGTTGGCGGTCAATACTCCATCACCGAACGCGGTGATGGTGCCAGATACGAAATTTATGGCGCCATCGGTACCGAATTTGCAGACGGCCGTGGTCGTGCAACCGTATACGCTGAATATTACAACCGCGAATCGATCTTTCAGGGTGACCGTGGTTTCTCGGAATACGCACTTGGCGCAGAGTCATTCGGAGACGATCAGCAGCAGTTTGGTTCGTCGACACTTCCAAATGGTGTGATCCGTTATCTGGCGCCTAACAATGGCGACCGCACCGGAACCGATTTTGCGGCCAATGGGGCTGTCGTTTTCGACACCCCTGGAGAGTTCCGTGCGCGGACGGGCGACACTTACAACTACGCACCGGTTAACTACCTTCAACTTCCGCAAGAGCGCTATTTGATCGGCGGTTACGCTGAATACGAAATTAGTGATGCTCTCGAGGCTTACACGGAAGTAGCCTTCGTGAACAACCGGGTGGCGCAGGAGCTCGCGGCTACCCCGGTTACCGGAACCTTCAACGTCGATCTCGCAACGATACAGCCCTTTTTGTCAGCTGGCGATTATGCGCAGTTGGTTCAGCTCGATGCTACGGAGACTGGCACAGGCGCCCGCGCAGGTAACAACGGGCAACTTTCCCTGTTCTTGCAGCGCCGCACGGTCGAAACTGGTGCCAGAAACAGCCTAGACGAACGCAATGCGTTCAGGGTCTTGGCTGGCCTTCGTGGGGATATTAACGAATACCTCCGTTGGGATGCCTATTACATGTATGCGCGTACGCGAAATGCGAACGTTCAGGCAGGTAATATTTCGCGTGCAGCCTTCCAGGCCGGCCTTGACGGTACGGGAACCGCAATCAACATCTTCGGGCCAGGCACTTTAACGCCGGCTATGGTAGATGCGATTTCGATCCAGGCTCAAAACGGCGATACTTCAACTCTGGAAGTGGCAAACGCTTACCTGTCAGGTACGTTTGGGGACTTTGCGATCGGCAGTGCTTCGCCAATTGCTTTTGCTATCGGTGGTGAATATCGACGCGTTGCGTCTGAGTTCATTCCTGATACGGCACTTTCATCGGGAGATGTTATCGGCTTCAACGCCGGCGATGCGACCGAAGGTGCATACAGCGTCAAGGAAGTATTCGCAGAGCTCAGCATCCCGGTCATTGAGACCGACAGCGGCATGCGTTTGGATTTGACTGCAGCAGGACGTTATTCTGACTACGGCCTCGCCTTCGTAGGCGGTGTCTGGACCTACGCAGGTGGTGTTGAATTCTCTCCCATCCCTGACGTAAAGTTCCGCGGCCAGTATCAGCGTGCGGTTCGTGCGCCGAACGTTGCAGAACTGTTCCAGGGAACGGCAATTGGGTTCCCGGGCGCTACAGACCCATGTTCGACTACGGCTGCCCAGTCGGGGACGCTTCGTGATCTCTGTATCGCTAATGGAGTACCTGCCGGCGTAGTGGGCACAACTGCTGTCCAGATTAATGCTCAGATCCCCGCGTTGTTCGGCGGCAATCCCAATTTGACCGAAGAAACGTCAGACTCCTACACTGTGGGCGTCGTGCTTCAGCCATCATTCCTACCCGGATTGACGGTCACAGCTGACTACTTCGACATCAAAATTAAGGACGCTATTGCAACCGTTTCGTTGAATCAGCAGTTTGATCTCTGCTTCAACCAGAGCCAGGATCCTAACTCTGCGTCGTGCGCTCCGTTCTTCGCAAACCCCAATGGTTCGATCCGCACGGGTGGTATCATTGACGTTGGAAATCCGCCGATTTTGGGTGGAGCGAACGTTGCTGGGTTCACGGTTGCCGGCGTTGACCTTCAGGTGAATTACAGAACTTCGGTACCGTTCTCAGCCTTTACGAGTGATGGCTCGTCTAACTTGGATTTCAACGTCCTTGGGACGTGGACAAAGAAGTCCAGAAGCTTGGCCTTCCCGGGATCCGATCCGCTTAACTGCGCTGGATTGTTTGGTGCCAATTGTGGTGAACCAGGCCCGTCGTATAAGTGGACTGCCCGTATGAGCTGGGTGGACGGACCCTTCACCCTTTCGTCACGCTGGCGCCACCTGAGCGCGGTTGATGACGATGACGACAGCGTTGATTACGCTTCGTTCAATGGGGTGGAGCGTCTGCCGGCTTACGATGTTTTCGATATGACCTTCGCTTTCGAAGCGTCTGAAAATGTCACCTTCACCGTTGGGGTGAACAACTTGTTCGACAAGCTTCCGCAGACACCAACTTTTGATGGTATTTACGTAAGCTCCACGAACAACGGAACACTACTTGGCGACAACCAGGAGCAGGCAAACACGTACCCAAGCACTTACGACGTGCTTGGTCGTGACTTCTTCGCTTCGGTTAAGTTCAAGTTCTAAAGACTTGCGGCTGATAAGCAGCGCAAAGAAGGGGCGGCGGACTTCGGTCTGCCGCCCTTTTCTTATGCAAAGCGGAAATAAGTCACTTACTAGCTTGAACAAGTTAAGCTTGAGCGAGCGTAGCTAGCGCAGCCGGTACTGACGAAAATCGGCAATGGCCTGGAACTCTCCCTGCACATGCAAGGGAACGTGCGACACAGTTTCGAAACCGGCGGCAGCGATGCGCCCCTCAAAGGTTTTTCATCCGCAGTGTTTTCGCAGGCGAATTCGAGCGATGTGATGCGGTCCAACTCGTTCTGTGCACGCATGGCTATTGTATCGATCAATCGCGCTACGTTTGCGGGATGGTCGTGCATTCCCAGGACCAACGAACGCTTGATAGCTTCGGCGATTTCCCATGCTGCCGATTGCGGACCGTGAATGCGTGCGCCTTCTTCGGGAGCCTGTAAAATCTGTTTTGGGACCACGGAGATACCACTTTGACGCAGACGGAGGCTACGTTTGGCAATATCGGGCAAATCCTTTTGCCCAATGGCCCAACGGATATGTTTACGCCGCCTCAGATTGTGGGCCAAGATCGGACCATCCTTTCGGTGGGTTAGAATTGCAAGCGCGCCGCCGGTTCGCAGTACGCGCGCTGCCTCTTTCGCAACAGCTGCGGTTTTCCCATACTCGAAGCCGAACTGGCTGGTTACTGCATCAAACCGCGCATGGGGGAATGGTAGGGCTTCCATCCTTACCCCGGCCTTCAATTTAGTCCCTCGCGGCGCCTCTGGCAGCCGATCTGCCATATCAACGCCAGTCAACTTTAGATCGCGTCTTGTCGCCTGTAACCAGCGCATGACCCTACCATCCCCTGTGGCGAGATCTAAGACGCGCGCGGATTTGGGCAGGCCTTTGGCAAAACCATCCCAGGCATGCTGCGCGGCGTCAGTCAGAAGGCTACCGGCTGGGAGGCAGCCTAATTGGTCATTTGGGCCCTGGTTGTTGGCCCAAAATTCATTCCAAGCGGCGTTGGGGGGGCTCATTGAGTCTTAATCGACCGGTACAACATCGAATGCAACCGTCATCCTACGATCCGCGCCGAACGGGCGCGTGCCATGATAGAGCGTACTCGGAAACAAAGTAAGGTGACCTGGCTTCGGCTCCCTCAGTTCAAGTGGCGGCAGGTCAAGGCGTAAGTCAGGTGGCGGCCTTCCGATTTCCAGCCATCCGGCATGAGGGTCTTCCTCCCGCTTGTTGGACCGCTCGAAATACAGCGCCGAGGAAATTACCCCCTGAGGGTGGATGTGAGACGTGTGGTAATCGCCACCGCCGCTTAACCTTACAGACCACGAATTGGTGATCTTCCATGGGTGCACGCGATGTCGCAACAGCGGATGAGTTGGATCTTCTGCGGGTAGCTCTCTGCGATAGCGCTCGACGGTTCGTAGGATGGCGTTGTGCAAGGCTTTCAACTCAGGTTCAATCCGGTCGAACAACTGGCCGCGCGTCTGGGTACCGCCGCGCAACGATTGGCCCAAGGGCAGGGGGCTCTTGTCGTGCAGCCGGTGAAGCAAAGGAGATGCCTCGCTCAGGACCGATGAATGGCCTTCGATAGGCATCTGGCGGTATAGGCCCGATTGGCCATGTAACCATTCTGCACGCGCGTCATCCATGAGGCGCCAGACAATTCCGATCAGCGCCCAGGCGGCAATATTCTCAGGTTCTACGGATAGCACTGCATGGATTAGCGCTTCAGCTTTTTCATGTTCGCCTCGGCGGATCCGGTGCCGTGCCTCGTGCAAGCTGCGGAGTGGGGCAGCAAAGGCAAGCGAAGCAAAGAGCTTCTCCGCATGGTCATCGTCGCCTGCCGATCCGGCATGGATCGCTTCAATCAAAGTGAAGAGTGGTTCGTTAGGAAAACGACGCTTCGCTTCCGCAGCAACCTCCGCCGCTTCCTTCGCCAGATCAAGCCCTGCGAGTTGCTCGATCCAATCGTGGAAGATGGCTCGCGCATCTGGCGCGCGGTCCGCTGCTGTACGATAATGGCTGGTGAAATCCTTCTCGCCCGCTCCAAGGCGCAATTGGGCAAGAAACCTGAGCCCCTCGACCCATGCTGGCGCTCTTTCGCACAACTGCTCCGCGATCGATCGTGCGCCGGCGACGTCGCCCGAAACATCGAGAGCCTGCGCCTTCCCCAACCACAGGTCGGCTTCTCCAGGATTGAGTGCCAAAGCCAGATCGAACCGGGCAATCGCATCTATTTCCGCCCGCTCGATCGCTACTCTTGCTCGACCGTGGTGAGCCTTGGCATGGCGAGGGTTCAGCCTGATCGCGCGATCATACCAACGAGCCGCTTCTCCGAGATTGCCCCGTGCGCGCTCGCAGGTGGCGCGCACACTGCAATATCTGGGCACGCCCTCTGACGCTTCTCCTTCAACCGATTTGAGAGAAGCCAAGGCGTCTGCGAACTTGCCCAGCGCCTGAAGCGCGATCGCATGGTTTACGGCATATTCGATATTGGTTGGAGCAAGTCGGCATGCTTGCTCGAACAGGTTCGCGGCCTTGGCCCGGTCGCCGTGCCGCATTGCAAAATCCCCGGCGCTGTTTGCCAGTGCAGGCTGGTCGGCAAATGCAAGCAATGCCTCGTCGTAAATTCTCGCGGAGTTCGCAATATCCCCTGCTTGCTCGGCGCGTTTGGCCCTCGCAATCCAGTCGGCTGCCTCAGCTTGGCTCATCGGTCGCGCAACCAGCCGGTAATGCAATAGCGCCCAAGCGGGGCAAAGGGTGCGACGAAGGAAACCGAATGCGATTGCGGTACGCGGAACAGGTTAAGCGAATTGAATCTCGGGCGGAAACCCTGAACGATGTCCCCCTCTTCATTGAGGAACTGCAGGTAGCCCCCCCAATCGGGATGCCAATCATCGATAGTGAAATTCATGACGTAGGCGACCTTCCAGCCTTCCATAACGTGGCTGTCTATATGCCTTCCAAGGAACTGCTGCTTTGCAAAGCAGGTTGCCTGGCCATCGGCCTTCACCAATTCTTCGCCGGTGATTTCCCGTGCCAGCCCTATGAAGTCTGGTGAATTGACATACTCCAGTAGCACTTCGTGAGGGCCGCCAGGGTCCCAACCTTCCTGTACTGCCTGGAGAATAGGGTATTGCAGAAACCGGAACGCATATTCTCCCCGTGCAGCGGCAGCCTGTGTTGCTTCACCTATCAATTGGGCGCGTTGCTGGCCTTCCGTCGCTCTCATCTCATGAGGCAGGATCTGCTGCGGGCCGGAAAATGTCGATCCATCCGCTTGCATTGCCAAGCCCCAGGGCGTCGCCTGCTGAAGGATCGAACGAATTTCCTCGGCGGTCTCCTTTGTAAGGAAATCGCGTACCTGGACCCGAGTGTCGCGCGCAAAGGCTTCCGCCAGCGCCGCTCGGTCCAACGAAGGGTTAAGTTCGAACAGCTTCTTCATCATCATCCAGCGCGGGAGATAGAAGCTTGCCCGGTAGCTTGGCAAGGGAACAAACCGGCCTGGCGAGCGCCACCAACTTGATTAGTTGACGCAAACGTAAGCCGTGCCTAACCGAGTGGTGATTTGAAACGCGAGCGAGGAGACGCCCAATGCCGACCGCCTATATCGTCGAAGCCGTGAGAACCGCAGGCGGGCGCCGCGGCGGTCGTCTGGCCGGGGTGCACCCGGTCGACCTGCTCGCCAAGTCGCTTGACGCCATTGTCGAGCGTAGCGGGATCGATCCGACGGCGATCGACGATGTGGTGACGGGCTGCGTCAGCCAGGCCGGCGAACAGGCGATGCAGGTCGGGCGCATGGGCGTGCTCGCGTCGAAGTTGCTGCCTCAATCGACCCCCGCGGTGACGATCGACCGCCAGTGCGGCTCCAGCCAGCAGGCGATCCAGTTCGCCGCGCAGGCGGTGATGAGCGGCACGCAGGACGTGGTGATCGCCAGCGGCGTCGAGAGCATGACGCGCGTACCGATGGGCTCGAACGTGACGTTTCACATGAAGGAAGGCCTTTACAGCAAGGCCGCCGGGATCGAGGAGAAGTTCCCCGGCATCAACTTCAGCCAGTTCATGGGTGCCGAGATGATCGTGCGCAAGCACGGCTTCACCAAGGACGATCTCGACCAGTTCGCATTCTCGAGCCACCAGAAGGCGATCGCTGCGACCCAAGGTGGGGCGTTCGAACGCGAAGTGGTTCCGGTCGAAGTCGAAACGCCCGAAGGCACGCAGATGCACACAATCGACGAAGGCATCCGTTTCGATGCCTCGCTCGAGGGTATTGCGGGCGTCAAGCTGCTCAGCCCCGAAGGTGCGATCACCGCTGCCAGCTCGAGCCAGATCTGCGACGGTTCTTCGGCAGTGCTCGTCGTGAGCGAGGAAGCGCTCAAGCGCCACAACCTCACGCCGCTGGCGCGCATCCACAACCTCACCGTGACCGCGGGCGATCCGGTGATCATGCTGGAAGAGCCACTGTTCGCGACAGACCGAGCACTGCAGCGAGCCGGCATGAAGATCGACGATATCGACCTGTTCGAAGTGAACGAAGCCTTCGCTTCGGTCCCACTTGCATGGCTCAAGCACACCGGGGCCGACCCGGACCGGCTCAACGTCCATGGCGGCGCGATCGCGCTCGGCCACCCGCTCGGTGCATCGGGCACCAAGCTGATGGCCACGCTGGTCCATGCGCTGCACAGCCGCGGCAAGAAATATGGCCTGCAGACGATGTGCGAAGGCGGCGGCGTCGCCAATGTCACCATCGTCGAGGCGCTCTAATTCTTCCCAATCTGAGAGGAAATAACTGATGGAAATCAGCAGCAATACCCCTGCAGTCGTCACCGGCGGGGCCTCGGGCCTGGGTGCGGCAACCGCCCGCGCGCTCGCCGCCAAGGGCGCCAAAGTCGCGATCTTCGACATGAATGAAGAGAAGGGCAACGCCATGGCCGCCGAGCTCGGCGGCGTGTTCTGCAAGGTCAACGTGACCAGCGACGAAGACGTCGATGCCGGTTTCGCCAAGGCGCGCGAAGCGCATGGGCAAGAGCGGATCCTGGTCAATTGCGCGGGCATCGGCAATGCGATCAAGACCGCCAGCCGCAGCAAGGAAGACGGCAGCATCAAGCACTTCCCGATTTCGGCCTTCGATTTCGTGATCCAGGTGAATTTGATCGGCACTTTCCGCTGCATCGCCAAGTCGGCTGCGGGCATGCTCACGCTCGACCCGCTGGACGAATTCGGCGAGCGCGGCGCGATCGTCAACACCGCCAGCGTGGCCGGTGAAGACGGCCAGATCGGCCAGGCCGCCTATTCGGCTTCGAAGGCCGGCGTAATCGGCATGACCCTGCCGATCGCGCGCGACCTGATGAACGAAGGCATCCGCGTCAACACCATCCTGCCGGGCATTTTCGATACCCCGCTGCTTGCTGCCGCGCCGCAAAACGTGCGCGACGCGCTGGCGGCTTCGGTGCCGTTCCCCAAGCGCCTCGGCATCCCGACCGAATATGCCAAACTCGCGCTGTGCATGATCGAAACCGGCTATTTCAACGGCGAGGACGTGCGCCTCGACGGTGCGATCCGGATGGCTCCGCGTTAAGTTCCAAAGGAGCCGATTGGAACAGGGCCGAATGCCGGCCCGCTCAATTTGACCACATTGACCCCCGCCATCACGGCGGGGGTTTTTGTTCGTCGGTCCGTTTGGGGGCGCCTTGCGGCGAAGCGAGAAATGGTCCGCTATGTGCTTTAAAGCGGCTGTTTCAGGTTTTGGTTGCGTCTCCGGAAATCGATTCAATGATTGGGCAATCCGGGCGTTCGCTTCCGTGGCACTTGCTTGCAAGATCGAGCAAGGTTGTCTTCATGGCCGCGAGTGCATCGGCTTTCCTTCCCAACTCGGCTGCTCGAGCAAGCGCGATGGCTTTGACATCTGCACTGGCGCGCGCATTGTCGCTCCAGAGGCTCAACAACTCGCGGATCTCTTCGATCGGGAATCCGAGATCGCGCGCGTTTGCGGCAAAGCGCAGGCGGTGAACGTCTGCATCGGAATAGTCGCGATAGCCTGAGTCCCGCCGCGTTGGCGGCGGGATCAGTCCGATGCTTTCATAATGGCGTATCATCCTTTCCGATACGCCACTTGCTCGCGATGCTTTGCCGATATTCATAATTTCACCTGATTGAGGCGGAGCGCATTGCCCACGACGCTGACCGATGAGAGAGACATGGCTGCCGCCGCAATGATCGGAGAGAGCAGTATCCCGAAAAACGGATATAGCACCCCCGCTGCAACCGGCACTCCGAGCGCATTGTAAAAGAAGGCGAAAAACAGGTTCTGGCGAATATTCGCCATTGTCCTGCGGCTCAAAGTGATCGCTGTAACGATGCCATTGAGATCGCCCTTCAGCAGAGTAACGCCTGCGCTTTCCATCGCTACATCGGTCCCGGAACCCATGGCGATCCCGACATCCGCCGTTGCCAGGGCAGGGGCGTCATTCATGCCGTCGCCCGCCATGGCCACGACTTTGCCTTCACTCCGAAGCCTGCCAACGACTTCGCTCTTACGATCAGGCAGTACGTCTGCTTCGATCTCGGCAATGCCAAGCCGCTTCGCAACTGCTTCGGCGGTTGTCCGGTTGTCGCCGGTCATCATCACAATTCGGATGCCAGCCTCCTTCAGGGCGGCAAGCGCCGCCGGTGTGGTCGACTTGACCGGATCGGCAATCGCAAGGACACCTGCTACCGCTCCATCGACGGCCACGAAGATCGCCGTAGCGCCATCGGCACGCAGGTCCTCTGCGGTCATTTCCATCGATTCAATTGGAACGCCTATCTCGCGCATGAAACGGGCATTGCCCAAGGCGACATTTCGGCCTTCGACCGTTCCCGAAGTTCCCTTTCCGGTCGGCGCGTCGAAATCGGCGACGGTCGGTATGTCGATCGCGCGACCGTGCGCGCCATCAACGATCGCTTTCGCTAGAGGATGCTCCGAAGCCCGTTCGACCGCTGCCGCCAACCGCAGGAGATCGTTTTCCTCCCAATCGGTGGCGGGCACGATTCGCGTGACGGCCGGTTTGCCCTCTGTCAGAGTACCCGTCTTGTCGACCACCAGCGTGTCGACTTTCTCCAGCCGCTCCAGCGCGGCCGCATCCTTGATCAGTACGCCAAGCGAAGCCCCACGACCAACGCCGACCATGATCGACATCGGTGTGGCCAGGCCCAATGCGCAGGGGCAGGCGATGATCAGGACCGCTACAGCCGCCACAAGGCCATAGGTGAAACGGGGCTCCGGCCCCCAGATCGACCACGCAGCAAATGCTGCAACTGCCACCGCCAGCACGATCGGCACGAACCAGCCTGCCACCTGGTCCGCCAGGCGCTGGATTGGAGCGCGCGAGCGCTGGGCCTCCGCTACCATCTGGACGATGCGGGAAAGCATCGTGTCGCGGCCGACGGCTTCCGCCCGGATGACCAGCGAGCCGGTCTGGTTGATCGCTCCACCGATCACATGATCGCCGACTTGCTTGGAAAGCGGCATGGATTCGCCGGTAACAAGCGCTTCATCCAGTGTCGAATGACCGTCTGTCACTTCGCCATCGACAGGAACCTTGTCTCCTGGCCGGACACGCAAACGATCTCCCACGATGATCTCTTCCAAGGGCACTTCGGCCTCGGTTCCATCATCGGCAATGCGATGTGCCGTCTTGGGAGCAAGGCCGAGCAAGGCCTTGATAGCGCCAGATGTGCGTTCCCGGGCGCGAAGCTCAAGCACCTGACCGAGCAGGACAAGCACTACGATTACCGACGCCGCTTCGAAATAGACGGGCACCTGTCCCATCGGGCTTTTGAACGCCGCGGGGAACAGATCGGGAGCCATCAACGCGACCACGCTGTAAAGCCATGCAATGCCCGTTCCCATCGCGATCAAGGTGAACATGTTGAGGTTTCTGCTGGCGAGGGACGCCCAGCCACGCTGGAAGAAGGGCCAGCCGGCCCACAGCACGACCGGCGTCGCAAGTGCGAATTGCAGCCAGGCCGAAATATCCATCGGCACAATCTTGTGGAGCGATGGAAACAGGTGACTGCCCATCTCCAGCACGAATACCGGCAGGGCCAGGACCAGCCCGATCCAGAACCGGCGCGTCATGTCCAGAAGCTCTTCGCTGGGTCCTGTATCGGCAGTCGCGATTTCAGGTTCCAGGGCCATTCCGCAGATCGGGCAGGTGCCCGGATGGTCCTGCCGCACTTCGGGATGCATCGGGCAGGTCCACATGGTGCCCAGCGGAACCGGTTCCTTGGCCCTGTCGGATTGTGGTTCAAGCCAGCGATCGGGATCGTCTTTGAACTTCGTCACGCACGAGGCACTGCAGAAGTGGTAGTCTTGCCCGTGGTAATGCGCGTGATGCGGCGTTGCTTCGGGATCCACGGTCATACCGCAAACCGGGTCAATCGCCTGAGAAGCATGCATCTGTTGCGCGTGCCCATGGTGGCAGGCGCTGTGGTCGTGGTGGTGATTCGTCATCGGCTTTCTCCTTTGCCGATGGGGCATATGCACCTTAACACAATGTCAGGGTCAAGCGCTAATCCGAAGGACCGGCGACATCCGCAATTGGGTCTTCGCGGGCCAGTCCGCTCTCCTACTCGCCCGCACATGCCCTATCGGTTTTGCCGATGACACGTCCCGCCATTTCGCGCCAATGTGCTTCCGCTTGCAAGCGCAGGCATCCGGGCGGAATTTTCCTTTCCAGGACATTGTCGCATGTGTCGCATCGCGGGGCATGGCAGGGAGAGAGATTGAGATGAACTATACGCAGATCCTCGTCGACAAGGCCGATGGCATTGCCACCATCACGCTCAATCGCCCCGAGAAGATGAACGCGTTCACGCGCACCATGATGGACGAGATCATCGCGGCGATGGACGATATCGACGCCGATGACGATGTGCGCGCGGTCATCTTCACCGGCCAGGGCGATCGCGCATTCTGCGCCGGCGCCGACCTGACGCCCGAAGGCGGCGGCCATGTCTTCTCCGATCCGACGCCGGTCGACGACCTTTCGGACGAGCGCGCGCGCGACGGGGGAGGGCGCTTGACGCTGCGCCTGTTCGACAGCACCAAGCCATTGATTTCGGCCTGCAATGGCGTTGCCGTGGGGGTTGGCATCACGATGCAGCTGGCGATGGATATCCGCCTCGCTTCGGACAATGCGCGCTATGGCTTCGTCTTCGCGCGGCGCGGGATCGTGCCCGAGGCATGCTCGAGCTGGTTCCTGCCGCGGATTGTGGGGATCAGCCAGGCGCTCGAATGGTGTTACACCGGGCGCGTGTTCGATGCGGCGGAAGCCAAGGCGGGCGGGCTGGTGCGCTCGGTGCATCCGCAAGCCGAGCTGATGGACGTGGCGCGCGGCCTTGCGCGCGAGATCGCGGACAATACTTCGGCTATTTCTGTGGCGATGACGCGCGCGATGATGTGGCGGTTGCCGTCGGGCGACCATCCGATGGACGCGCACCGGATCGACAGCCGGGCGATCTATCGCCTCTCGCGCGGAGCGGATGCCAAGGAGGGGATCGCGAGCTTCCTCGAGAAGCGCAATCCGGCCTATCCCGGCAAGGTCAGCCAGGATATGCCCGACTTTTATCCCTGGTGGGACGAGGCCGAGTATCGCTGAGCGCTGAGCGGCGCACTTGCCAGCGCCGATGGTTGCATTAGAAACCGCATCGATGGACGCAAAGGTTACACCCGGCGGGCGGCTGGCAGATTTCCTGCCATACCAGCTATCGGTCACTTCGAACGCGGTCAGCAGCCTGATCGCCGAGCGCTATCGCGCACGCTTCGGTCTCAAAATCCCCGAATGGCGTGTGATGGCGGTGCTTGGCGATGCGGGGACGGTGACCCAGCGCGCACTCACCGACGCCACGCTGATGGACAAGGTGGCGGTCAATCGCGCCTGCAAGGTGCTTGAGGAGCGCGGGCTGATCGCGCGTCGGCCGAACACCGATGACGGGCGCTCGCATCTGCTCGAACTCACGGCAGAGGGGCGGGCGATCCATGGCGAAGTGATGCCGCTCGCAAGGGAAATCGAGGCGGAGATCTTCTCGACATTGGGTGAGGCCGAATGCGAGCAATTCCGCGAATTGCTCAGCAGGGTTTTCCGCCAGGCGGAAAGGATGCGGCCCACCACGCGATCTTGACGCATGGCGGGCCGGCTCCGTCTAGCTCGCCCTTGATACCCCCTTGGGACGAGCGGCCGTATGCGTTGGCGGCTCGATGCCGCCCGGTTACTTGGAGCCTGGAGGGCCACCGGCGAAAGCGTCGGCGATCGAGCAGGCTGCCGGACCAAGGATCACGATGAACAGCACCGGCAGGATGAACAGGATCAGCGGCACAGTCATGATCGCGGGCAGGCGAGCGGCCTTTTCTTCCGCGCGCATCATGCGCTCGTTGCGGAATTCGGCCGAAAGTACGCGCAGCGCCGAAGCAAGCGGAGTACCGTAGCGCTCGGTCTGGATCATGGTGGTGACCACACCGCGCACCGATTCCAGGTCGACACGATAGGCCAGATTGTCGAAGGCCTTCTTGCGTTCGTTGAGGAAGGACAGCTCGATCGCGGTCAGCGCGAACTCGTCGCCCAGCTCGGGATAGGCGCGGCCCAGTTCCTTGGCAACGCGGTTGAACGCCGCGTCGACCGTGAGACCGGCCTCGGCGCAGATTACCAGCAGGTCGAGCGCGTCAGGCAGGCCCTTGCGGATCTCGTTGGTGCGCTTGGTCGCGATGTTCTTGAGATAAATTTCGGGACCCTTGTAGCCGAAGAAGACAGCGGCGGAGAGCGCCATGACCTTCTTCATCTGCCAGTCGGGATAGATCTCGACAACATAGAGCAGGACGAAGGCGGTGAGGCCCAAAACGATCGGCAGCACCATTCGCAAGCCAATGATCAGGATCGCAAGTTCCTTGTTGCGGAAACCCGCATGAGCCAGCTTCTGCTGGATCGCTTCGATCTGGCTCTGCTGGAGGACCTTCATGCCTTCCAGCTGCTGCTTCATCTTGTCGGTCGTCTGGCTCTTGCGAACCAGGCTCGTACGCTTCTTTGCGTTCGAGGTGACGATCCCCGCCTTGAGCTCCTCACGCCGCTCGTTGAGCGACTTGACGCGCTTGGCCATTGGGTCCTTCACAGTGACCGCGGCGTAGATCGCCATCATCACCGCAAACGCCGCTATGCCGGCCAGGATCGTCCCGACGATGATGACGTCGAAGCCGAGAAGCTTGGGTCCAGTGCTTGTGCCAAACATGATGTCCTGTTCCCCGCTCAGATTTCGAAGCTGACCATCTTGGCCATGATGAAGCCGCCGATCGACATCCAGACCATGCCGCCCAATCCGGTCACGATGAGCCGGTCATCGCTGAAGAAGCCGCTCAGATAGCCCGGGTTGATCCACCAGATCATGCCGAAGACGACAAAGGGCAGTGCGCCGACGATATAGGCCGAGACTTTCGATTCCGAGCTCATCGCACGGATCTTGAGCTTCATCTGCGAGCGCTTGCGGAGCACGTCCGAAAGGTTCGACAGTGTCTCGGCAAGGTTGCCGCCGGTTTCGCGCTGGATCGCGAGCGTGATGCAGAAGAAGTTGAATTCGGGAATGCCGAGCCGGGCGCCGGTTTCCTGGAGCGATTCCTCCATGGTGCGGCCGATCTTGATGCGCTCGACGATCGCCTTGAATTCTTCGCCCACCGGGCCAGGAACTTCCTGAGCCACCACAACCAGCGTTTCAGTGACGGGCAGGCCCGAACGCAGGCCGCGAACGAGCAGTTCGATCGCGTCGGGAAATTTGGCGACGAAGTTATTGGTGCGCTTGTTGATGGTCCAGTTGACCACCATGTGCGGTACGCCTGCGCCTACGACCATCCCGATACCCAGCGAGAGCAGCAGAGCGCCCGAACGCAGGTAGATCAGCACTGCGATCGTTAGCGCCAGGCCGAGCGACGCATAGAGATATTGCGAAAGGGTCCACTTCTTGCCGGTCCGCTTCAGGCGCATTTCCAGCGCTTCGGCGCGCGAACCGGCGCCTGCCACACGGTGAACCTTCGGCTTGCGTGCTGCGATCGCCTTCTTGAGTTGCGATTCGACCTTGGTGTCGGTGCTTTCCGAGTGACGGTAACGCACCGCCTGCAAGCGGCGGTTGCTGGCTTTGGACACGGCGCTGCCGGTCGCGAGCGCATATCCGCTCACCATCAATCCCAGCATCACCAGGCTCAGCAACAGGGTCTGAAACATGCCCATGCGATTGTCCCGCCTTTCGTTCTTACTTCATCGTGCGAAGGGGGGCGTGCCTATCCGGTATGCATACATAACGGATGAGCACGCCAATCCCTCTTATTCGGCTGGCTCGTGAGTCGGCTGCGCCTTGTCCTTCTTCGCCATCAGCGATTTCAGGTCGAAGCTGCCAAGCAGAGACTTCTTGCCGGTTTCGTTCTTGCTGAACTCGTCCGAGCTTGCGCCCATGACGCGTTCGCCGATCTGGCGGATCACAGCGCTTGCCTTGCTCGAGCGGTTGGCCTGAGCGAAGGTCTGGCCGAGCTTGGCTGCATTCGCTGCCGCCTTGGCATCGTACGGAATCGAAAAATCGATTTGGCGTTCGATCGAAGCCTCGAAATCGGCCTTGCTGATCTCGGCGATGCCCGATTGTACCTTGTTGGCGATGACCAGCGAATGCGCGTGCGCAGCGTTGGTCTTGAGCCAGGAAAGAATGCGGATGGTGTCGCGCGCCGAAGCGAGCGTCATTTCCGCCATCAGGATCACCAGGTTCACGTCCGACAGCACATGCGGGAAGTTTATCAGCATGTTGCGCGGAAGATCGACCACGGTCATTTCGAACGCCTGGCGGAATTCCTCCTCCAGCTGGACGAAGGCGGCGCCGTCGGTCATCAGCGGCGAATTGATCGGCGCCTCTGCCGAAAGGATCGACAGATTGTCGTTGGCGCGGATCATGGCGCGTTCGATGAACAGGCCGTCGATGCGGCTCGGGTTGTCGATCGCATCGGTCAGGCCGCGGCCCGGCTCCAGATCGAGCGTCAGCGCCCCGGTGCCGAAGTGCACGTCGAGGTCGAGCAGCGCGGTCGGTGACTTGTGGTCTTCGCTGAAAATCCACGCAAGCGAGGTCGCCAGCGTTGAAGCGCCAACGCCACCACGCGTGCCGATGATCGCGGTCGAGATGTGATGCTTGACCCCGTCGCCGTCCTGGTTGCGCGGTGCGGTGAACACGGCCTGTGCCTGGTTCAGCGCGTCGCGCAGCTGGCCGGCCGAAAGCGGCTTCAGCAGGTAATCGTGGATCCCGCTCGCGAGCAGGTCGCGATAGAGGCGCACGTCATTGACCTGGCCGATCGCGATCACGACCGTACCGGGCTCGCAAACCTCCGCGAGGCCGTTGATGTCGTTGAGCGGATCGCCGCTCTCCGACAAGTCGACCAGCAGGATGTTCGGGCTCGCGCTGACACTGAGCGACTGCACGGCGTTGCGCAGGCCACCCTTGTTGCACTTTTCCGGCTGCCAACCCAGTTCGATGACCACCGGGCGCAGAACGTCCAGCGCGGCATCGTCGCAGATATAGGCGGCGAAGGGGTCGCGGTTTCCGGCCATGCCGGATTTCCAGGGCGCGTTCATGGCTTACTTACCTCCGATTTCGGTTTCGGCGAGGCCTTTGGTTCCGGTCGGAGCCTGCTCTCGATAGGAATTGATCGCCTTCGAAGAGCTCATGATCACGGTTTCACCCGTGCCACGCTGGCCTTCGAGCAGATCCTGCGGATTGGCGACCATTGCAGCGAGATTGCTGTTGGTTGCACAGCCATAGCCGGGGCTGGTCGCATTATTGTAGTTCATGTCCGACTTGGCCGACCAGTCCGGGCAACCCGGGACCGAAGCGGTTGAACGGGTCAGCACAACACGGGCATGGCCCGGCAGCATCGAGCCCGAAGTCACCGGCGCACCGGATTCGACCAGGATGCCGCGGCGTCCGGCCAGATCGGCTACCGCTCCGCGGGTCGCTTCGCTGGCGAGCGGATCGTCGATCGAAACGCGGTCGCCATAGCCAAGCTCCATTGCGTCGAACCAACCTTCAAGGCGCTGCTGTTCCGAAATGGTCAGCCCGCTTTCGCTGGTCTTCACGTCGAAGGTGAAGCTGGTGCGTTCAACCACCGGCTGCTTGACGCTATACAGGCTCTTGTTCGTGGGCATGCCACCGCAGGCACTCAGCGTGAGGCCGAGCGAGAGCGCGAGGGCGACTGCGGGCGCCTTGGCCAGCTTGCTGTGTTTTGCAAAGGGCATCGTTCTCACCTTTCCCGATTAGAGGCTGAAACCAGGAGTCGCGGCTTCAGCGCGGCGATCCTTGTTGCGTTCTTCGTCTTTCGACTGGCGCGGCGCGAGTGCGTCGGGGGTAACCCCGCCAACGCTCGGTGGCGGAACTTCCTTGTCGACCGCCGTGGCGCCGGGGCGAACTGCACCGCTCTGGCCATCGTTCTCGCGATAGCCGATAAGCTGGTCAAACTCGCTGGGTGCGCGGAAGCCGTCGGTCGGCAGCTTGATGTCGCTGGCGTTGACCGGCTTCACCAGATACGGCGTCACCACGATCACCAGTTCGGTTTCGCCGCGGCGGAACGAACGCGAGCGGAACAGATTGCCCAGGATCGGGATGTCACCCGCGCCAGGCGCCTTGTCGATCGTCGTCTGCGCATTGTTGCTCATCAGGCCGGCAATCATGAAGCTTTGGCCCGAGCCGAGCTCGACCGTCGTTTCCGCACGCCGGGTCGTCAGAGCCGGGATCTGGAATTCGTCGATCATGACCGCGCCCTGGCTCGAAAGTTCGGAAACTTCCGGACGCACACGGATCGAAATCCGGCCGTTGGCCAGCACGGTTGGTGTATAGGCGAGGCTAACCCCATATTTACGATATTCGATCGAAGTCGAACCCAGACCCTGGCTGATCGGGATCGGGAACTCGCCGCCGGCTAGGAATTCGGCGGTTTCGCCCGACAAAGCCGTCAGGTTCGGCTGCGATAGCGTGGTCACCAGGCCATCGCGTTCCGCGAGGTCGAGCGCAGCGCCGATATCGAGGCCGAGCAGCTTGCCGAATGCACCGATCGTGGTCGAACCCGAAGCACCCGTCACAAGCGAGCTGCCGGCGGGGCCAGCGGTCAGGCCGACGCCCAGGCCGCCGGGGCTGCCGGGCGTGTACTGCGGCGAAAATGCCCGGCCGTTCGTGACACCGAACTTGAAGCCGCCGGTCTGGTCGACCGTGAGCAAATTGGCGCCGATCGTGCGAACCAGCGAGCGGCTGACTTCCGCAAAGCGCACCTGAAGGTTCACCTGCAGCGGAGTCGCCATCTTGAGGCGGCTGATCACATTGGTGCCGTCGCCGACAAAGGCCTGAACCAGGCGTTCGGCTTCAGCGGCGTCTTCCGGGGCCGCCACAGTGCCGGTCAGCAGGATGGTGTTGGTTCCCATAGTCGCAACGCCGATCTTCGCTTCGGGCATCGCCAGCGCCAGCATCTGGTCGATGCTGTCGATGTTCGAGCCGACACGGACATTGGCGGACCAGATCACGTCGCCGCGCGAGTTGCTGGCATAGATGGTGGTTTCGCCACCGGCCTTGCCGAACACATAGAGCTGGCGCTGCGATTTCACCTGCACATCTGCCACAGCGTCATTGGCGATGAACACATCGGCCATTGCACCGGGGATGGTGACCAGTTCGCCGCGACCGATCGAGATCACGATGTCGCTGGCAGGGCTGGACACCGACTGCGCGGTGGCAGTGGTCATCGGCACGCTTGCCAGCGGCGCGATGGCCAGGCTCGCAAGCAGCATTTTGGCGGTCAGGCGGCGTTTCATGGTCTTGCCCCTCGGTTGGATGCGATTTGCCGGGACGGCGTTGATGGCTTCGAATGTGCTCGTCATTGTCCGTCCCCTCAGTTGATCAGCAACGAGCCGGCGACCGGCACGGTACGGCCGGCATCGCTCACACCGCGCGCCTGCTGGTTGAGCAGGGCGTTCGAGCCGCCGCTCACCGGCACAGCCGTGGTCTGCTTGCCGCGGGTCACGCGAACGACCGGGCCGGAATTGGTCGCGACATAAGAGGTCGTGCTGCCATCGCTCGAAGCCGAGCGGGGCGCCAAGCTGTTCATCGGCGGCATCGAACGACGCTGGAAGCGCGACACATCGCCACCGGTGCTGTAGCTCGAGTTGCGGTCATTCGGACGGCTCATCGCAGTGCGGATCAGCTCTTCCTCCTGCTCGGGCGTCGCATTGTCGGGGATCACGACGTCACCCGAAGCGATTGCGCGTTCGAGTTCGATCTGGTTGTCCGCGATCGAGCGCAGCGCGAGGCTGAGCGTGCCGATGGTCTGCGCCACGGCAACCTTTTCTGCGATCTTCGGCGTCACTTCGAGCGTGACGGTGCGGAATGCGCGGACGATGGTCTTGCCGTCTTCGCCGGTGGTCTGCTCTGTCGACTGGTCGGTCGCGAGCACGCGCAGGTTGCGCATCACCGTTTCGGCAGCCTTGAGGTCCTGGCCCTCGTCACCCTTGACCGTCTGGGTCAGGACGAGGTCGACGCGGTCGCCCGGGAAGACAAAGCCTGCAACGCCCGTCTTGGCCGAAACCGGAACGGTCACAGCGCGCATGCCGGGGCCGAGCGCCGCAGCCAGGAAGCCACGGTCGCCCGGGCTCACCAGCGAACCCTGAGTCACCGGCTCACCAGCCGTGATCGGGTGGCGCACCACAGTGCCGAGGAGCTTGTTGATGGCGGCTTCGCCATCGATGAAGTAGGCGTCCTTGACCAGCTCTTCAGGCCACTGCTGGAAGCTGATCGCATCCGCAGTGATGATCGTGCCGGTCGGCAGCGCGCGCTGCGCCACCAGAACCTTGGGTCCTTCAGGAACCGGTGCTGCCACCACTTCGGGTGCCGCGCTGCCGGCAAACATGCTCCGTGCTGCCAATGCGGTGCCGATCGCGATGACCAGCGCTCCAAGCAGCAAAACCAGCTTCTTCCTATCCATGGCTATTCTAGCCCCCTAGTTCGGCCCGATCGCTTGCGGGCGGGAATGGTTCATCCGTCTATTCGCAGACTGGTTAAAATCAGGTTCATCCCAATCCGGCCGCTTCGCCGGCCCTTGGAATATATTGCGTGCCGAGCACCCACAGGCCGCCCGCAGCGATTGCGACGCCATAAGGAACGGCGATGCGATCACGCTGGCGGCGCATGACATGCCAGGCACCGACGAGGATGGTCAGGATGCCGCCTGCGAGCGCCATCACGATCAACAGTTTCAGGAACCAGCTCGGCTCGATCCACAGCGCCAGGCCAGTAAGAAGTTTCACATCCCCGCCGCCCATCATCTTGAGCGCGAACAATCCGGCGAGCACCGAAAAGGCAGCCAGCGCCACCCCCAGTTGCATCGCCACGCCAGGCCACAGTGAAAGGCCGCCGGCCCACCAGAACAAAGGCGCGGCCAGCGCGATGCCGGCATTGAGCCAATTGTCGATCTGGCGGCGGCGCAGGTCGGTGAACGCCGCGAAAAGCAGCGCAATTGCCAATCCAACCAGCAATCCGTAGTGGAGATATTCGCCCAGCATGAAGCCCCCAGTGGTTCCCCTAGGAGGCCAGAGCTAAAGGGTATCACTTACCAAAAAGTAACCAAGCCTGAGGGGATGAAATTAGCCACATGGACGCAGCGGCCTCCAAACCGATCGATCGGCGAGCAATTCCAGCCGATGCAACCGAGAGCACATGGGCCGCGCCTGACGGCTTTCTGATACGCCGGATCGACTGGTCCGGCGGTGGCGAAGGGCGACCGGTACGCGGTTCTATCCTGTTCTTTCCGGGGCGCGGCGACCATTACGAAAAATATCTCGAGACGCTGGAAGAATGGCATCGCGCGGGCTGGCGGGTCACCGCTTCGGACTGGCGCGGGCAGGCTGGCTCAGGGCGCTTGGGCAATGATCCGGTTACCGGACACATTGGCGATTTTGGCGACTGGGTGGCGGACCTGGCCGCCTTCTGGCCGCAATGGAAGGCTTCGACCCCGGGGCCGCACATTCTCGCCGGCCATTCGATGGGCGGGCATCTGGCGCTGCGTGCGCTGGAAGAGCGCAAGGTCGATCCCGATGCGCTGGTGCTCTCCGCCCCCATGCTCGGTTTCGTGGGGCCGCTCCCGCCCGCAGTGGGGCAGCTTGCCGCGCGGCTGATGTGCGCCATTGGCGACCGCCGCCGTCCGGCCTGGAAATGGAGCGAGAAGCCGGGCGAAGTGCCCGCTTCGCGCCAGGCGCTGCTGACTCATGACGACCAGCGCTATGGCGATGAATTGTGGTGGCGTGAACACAGGCCAGAGCTGGTGATGGGGCCGGGCAGCTGGGGCTGGGTCGAACAGGCCTATGATTCGATGCGCGGCATCTTCGCGCCCGGCAAACTGGAAAGCGTGACCACGCCTGTACTCTTGCTGGGTACGTCGAACGACAAGCTGATCTCGATGAAAGCGATCGAAGCGGCGGCGCAGCGCCTGCCCAATGCCACGCTCGTACGGTTCGGCGACGAGGCGGATCACGAGATCCTGCGTGAAGTCGATCCCGTGCGTGACAGGGCGATGGCTGCCATTGCCGAATTCCTCGACCGGGTGGCGCCGCAGAAGTGAACCAACACTTCGATATTGCGATCATCGGCGCCGGGATGGCGGGCGCCAGCATTGCCGCCGAAATTGGCGATGCTGCCAGCGTGCTCCTGCTCGAGGCCGAGGACATGCCCGGCTATCACGCCACCGGCAGATCGGCGGCCTTCTGGGAGGAATGCTATGGCGGGCCGGCAATCGTTCCGCTCACGCTCGCATCGGGGGCCTACCTGCAAGAGCAGGGATTCCTCAGCGATCGCGGAGCGCTCTATCTCGCGCGCGAGCAGTATGAGGCGTTGATCGGAAAATTCTTCGCCGATTTCGCAAGCAGCGGCGCGTTTTTCGAGCGGATCGGACGCGACGAACTCGACGCGATAGTACCAGGGCTAAAGGAAGAATGGGATCGCGCGATCTGGCAACCGCGCTGCGCCGATATCGATGTGGCCGGGCTCCATGCGCATTACCTTGCGATGGCCAAGGCCGCTGGAATCGTTCCGCAATGCCGGGCTCAGGTGGCTGCTATCTCGCGCAAGCAGGGCAAGTGGGAAGTCACGCTGGCTGACGGTCGAGGGTTCTCGGCTGGCACGCTGGTGAATGCGGCGGGTGCTTGGGCTGACGAGATCGCGCGAATGGCCGGCGTTCAGCCGCTGGGGATCACACCCTATCGCCGCACCGTCGTGCAATTGCGGGTCGATCCGCCGCCGCCCGACGACTTGCCGCTGTGCCTCGACATTGCGGGGGAGTTCTATTTCAAGCCCGAGAGCGGGCGGCTTTGGTTAAGCCCGCACGACGAAACGCCGTCACCTGCCGTCGATGCCGCGCCCGAGGAGCTTGACGTCGCAATCGCGATCGACCGGCTTGAACACACTACCAATTGGCAGGTGCGAGGGCTTGAGCGCAAATGGGCGGGGCTGCGCAGCTTCGCGCCCGATCGCCTGCCTGTATATGGCAGGGATCCCTTGTGTCCCGAATTCTTCTGGTTTGCCGGGCAGGGCGGCTACGGCATCCAGACAGCTCCCGCGGCTGCGCGGCTGGGGGCGCAGCTATTGCTGGGGCGAGAGCGCGACGCAATGACGCAGGCGCTTGATGCCGACGCATATTCGCCAGCAAGATTTCGATAAGGCGAAGGCGGATCACGCCGCCTGATTGTGACAGCTGGCCGCGAGCAATGGCTTTTTGCTTGGGGGCTATTAGGCTGGGCCCATCCGCAACACCCGTCGAAGGAGATATTGCATGGCTCACCGCTTCGAAATTCGTAAGAACAAGAAGGGCGAATTCGTGTCCTATTTCGTCTACAATTCGGAGACGATCTGGTGGACCGAAGGCTACAGCTCGAAGGCTAGCGCGTAGAACGCCATCGAATCGGTGCTCAAGAACGGGCCGAACGCGGAAGTCGTCGACACGACCACCGGCTGAGCCAGCCTCACCTTTCAGAATTGGCGCTTTGATAGGGCGCGTTGTTCGCGTGGGCTAGGCGCCCCTGCCGTTGCGCTTGTCGGCCTCGTCGCTGGCGAGCCGGTCGACGCGCTCGTTCTCGATATGGCCGTTGTGCGCCTTGACCCAATGCCAGGAAATCTTGTGGCGTGACGCGGCGTCGATCAGCTCGCGCCAGAGGTCTTCGTTGAGCACCGGCTGCTTCGCCGCAGTTTTCCAGCCGCGCCTTTGCCAGCCCTCGACCCATTTCGTGATTCCATCGACGACATATTTGCTGTCGGAGTAGAGATCGATCCTGCACGGCTCGGTCAGCGTGCCCAGCGCCTTGATAACAGCGGTCAGTTCCATGCGGTTGTTTGTGGTCACCGCTTCGCCGCCGGACAGTTCCTTCTCGTGGCGCCCCATCCGCAGCATTGCCCCCCAGCCTCCGGGGCCGGGATTGCCCTTGCAAGCGCCGTCGGTGAAGATTTCGACCTGTTTCATCTAACGCGCCTGCCGCCTCAAGCGCCCTGCGCAAACAGTTCGTCGCCATGTGCGGCGTAGAATTGCAGGCGTCGCGCGAAATCCATCGGGTCCTTGCGCGTGACCAGTGCGTCGGCGGGCGTATTGAGCCAGTCGTCGGCGCGGCTAGAAATGAAGCGCATGCAGGCGCCGCGCGCGAGGACGGGGAGCGCGTCGCGTTCGACTGAGCTCAGCGGGCGCTCCGCCTGATAGCCTGCGAGCAGGGCCTCCGAGACGTCTGTACGGAAGGTTGCACCGCCACGCTCGAAGCACCATGCTGCATGGGTCACCGCCAGATCGTAAGCGAAGAAATCGCTCGCGGCGAAATAGAAGTCGATCAGCCCGCTGACCTTGTCGCCCAGCATCAGCACGTTGTCGGGGAACAGGTCGCAATGCACCACGCCATGCGGCAGGCCGCCCGGCCAATGTCCCGCCAGCCATGACAACTCGCCAAAGGCGAGATCGGGCAGCTCGGGATCGATCGTGGCCAATGCTTCAGCGCCGCAATCATTGATGGTCCGATCCCATCCCGCCAGCCCGAGCGTCTGCGTGCGCGACTGCGGAAAGTCCGCCACGGCGTGGTGGATACGGGCCAATGCTTGCCCGACCGAGCGAGCTTGCGCCGGAGTGGGATGGTCGATCGAGACCCCGGGGAGGTATTCGATCAGAGCTACCGCCTTGCCGTCGATGGTCCGCCAAAGCGCGCCATCGCGATCGTGGATCGTGCGAGGCACCGGGCAGCCGTGTGCGGCGAGGTGATCGAGCAATCCCAGGAAGAAGGGCAGGTCGGACGTTTCGATCCGCCGTTCGTACATGGTGAGGATGAAGCGCGCGCCTTGCCCGTCGCTTCCCGTCGTTTCGATCAGCCAGTTGCTGTTCGACACGCCTTCGGCGATGCCTTTGGCGGACACCAGCGAGCCGACGTCATAGGCGTCGATCAGTTCGGCCAGCCGCTCGGCGGCAAGGTGCGTATAGACCGCCATCGGTGCCGCGCCTTTATTCCACCAGCTGGCGCGGCAGCTTGAACACCATTTTCTCTTCGACCGCAGTGAATGTCTCTTCCTCAACGGAGCGCCATTCCGAAAGCTTGGCGACCACTTCACGTACCAGCGTTTCCGGGGCGGACGCACCGGCGGTGAGGCCGATGGTGCCGACTCCCTCCAGCCACGCCGGGTCGATCTCTTCAGCGCGCTGGATCAGGTAAGCGGTGGTGCCGAGCCGCTCGGCCACTTCGACCAGTCGCAGCGAGTTCGAGCTGTTGGGCGCGCCGATAACCAGCACCAGGTCGCTCGCCGGCGCGATCTTCTTGACTGCTGCCTGCCGGTTGGAGGTGGCGTAGCAAATGTCCTTGGCCTTGGGGCCCACGATATGCGGAAAGCGCGCTTCCAGGGCCGCAATGATCTCGGCTGTATCGTCGACCGAGAGCGTGGTTTGCGTCAGGAATGAAAGTTCGCTTCCTTCAGGCACCTCCAGCTTCGCGACATCTTCGACCGTTTCGACCAGCGTCATCTGGCCGGGCTCGACCTGGCCCATCGTGCCGATCACTTCGGGGTGTCCGGCATGGCCGATGAAGATGATGTGACGGCCCTTTTCGATCTGGCGTTCGGCCTGGCGATGGACCTTGCTGACGAGCGGGCAGGTAGCGTCGAGATAGAGCATCTTGCGGCGCTCCGCTTCGGCGGGAACCGATTTGGGCACGCCATGCGCGCTGAACACCACCGGCGCGTCGCCGGGCACTTCATCGAGTTCCTCGACGAAGATCGCGCCCTTGGCCTTCAGTGCATCGACCACGTATTTGTTATGGACGATCTCATGCCGGACGTAGACCGGCTCGCCATAGCGTTCGAGCGCCCGCTCCACGATCTCGATTGCGCGATCGACACCCGCGCAAAAACCGCGCGGCGCGGCAACCAGCAATTTGAGCGCGGGGAGCTTGTCCCCGGTTTCCGATGCGTGAAATGGAGCGTTCATGTCTGGCCCTCTAGCGCTTTGCAGCGCGCGCCGCTAGGGCGTGACAACGCAATTGCCGCGAGGGGTGTTTGGCCCCGCGAAAAGGACCATGGCCCGGAAGGGCCGCAGTGAGGATTGCCATTTGATGACCCGTCGCAGCCGTATCGTTTCCACTGTCGCTCTTGCCATTGCCCTGGCTGGCTGTGCCAAGGAAGGCGAACTGGTTGTCGAACAGGGTGTCGGCATCACTGCCGTGCTGTCTTCCTGCCCCGCCGTGGGGATCCCCGACTATACTGGCGATATCACTCTGTTCCGCGGTGCGGGGGAGCAAACTGCCGACAATATCGATGTGGTCGCTGCAATCACCAACCTTCGCTACACCTGCGATGAAACGGGCGAGCGGGTTTATACCAACGCTACATTCGATGTGCTTGCCCGTCGTACCGACGTCCACGGCGCACGTATGGTGCAGCTGCCTTACTTCTCTTCAGTGCTGCGCGGCGGCAGCGCAGTGGTGACCAAGCGTGTCGGCAAGGTCACGCTGACCTTCGCCGATGGCGAGGAGCGTGCAAGTGCCTCTGCACAGGCAGGCGCCTTCGTCGACCGCGCCGAAGCGACGCTTCCTGCGGAAATTCGCGAGCGGATTACTCGCCGCCGCCGCCCGGGCGATCCCGATGCGGCGCTTGATCCGCTGGCCGACCCGCAGGTGCGCGCGGCAGTGCAGCGCGCGAGTTTCGAACTCCTGATCGGCTTCCAGCTGACGCAGGACCAGCTCGCCTACAACGCCACGCGATGACGGTAAGGGGCCTCTGGCCCCGCCATGCTTGCGATTCTGCGCAATTCGGCTAGGCGCACGAGCCATGTCCGATAGCCCAACCATCTATAAGCTTTTTGCCGCCAAGATCGACGCGGCGCTGTCCTCGCTCGAAGCCGAAGGCGTGCTGCCCGCCGGTACTTCGCGCCAGAACGTCGCGGTGGAGCCGCCGCGCGATTCCAGCCATGGCGACCTCGCCACCAATGCGGCCATGGTCCTGGCCAAGCCCGCCGGGCTCAACCCGCGCGTGCTGGCTGAAGCCATCGTCGCGAAGCTTGCCGCCGATCCTTCGGTTGCAAGCGCCGAGATCGCCGGTCCCGGCTTTATCAATCTTCGGCTCGATCCCGCCGTGTGGCTGGCGGAGCTTTCCGCCATCGCAACGCTGGGCAGCGATTTCGGCCGTTCGCAGATGGGCGCAGGCCGCCGGGTTAATGTCGAATATGTTTCGGCGAACCCGACCGGCCCGATGCATATGGGCCATTGCCGCGGCGCGGTGGTGGGCGACGCTCTGGCCGCATTGCTCGAATTCGTCGGCAATGAAGTCACCCGCGAATACTACATCAACGATGCCGGCGGCCAGGTCGACGTGCTCGCGCGCTCGGCCCATTTGCGCTACCGCGAAGCGCTGGGCGAAGAGATCGGCGAGATCCCCGAAGGGCTTTATCCGGGCGACTATCTCATTCCGGCCGGCGAATATCTTGCGGGCGAGTTGGGCGACCGGTTCCGCGACGTTCCCGAAGAGGAATGGCTGCCGATCTTCCGTGCTGAAGCGGTCGAGCAGATGATGGAGCTGATCAAGCGCGATCTGGCGCTGCTCGGCATCCATCACGACCTGTTCTCATCAGAGGCGGCACTGCACGGCGCGGGCAAGCCCGACGCCGCCGAAGCCTGGCTGCGCGAGCATGACCTTGTCTATGACGGCATCCTCGAAGCTCCCAAGGGCAAGACGCCCGAGGATTGGGAGCCGGTCGAACTGCCCCTGTTCCGCTCGACCAAATTCGGCGACGATCAGGATCGCCCGATCAGGAAATCCGACGGAAGCTGGACCTATTTCGGCGCCGACCTTGCCTATCACATGGAAAAGGCCAAGGCGGCGGACGAGCTGATCGATATCTGGGGCGCCGACCATGCCGGCACGGTCAAGCGGATCAAGGCCGCGGTCGCCGCGCTGAGCGAAGGCCAAGGCAAGCCGATCCCCTTCGATGTGAAGCTGGTGCAGATGGTCCAGCTGATGAAGGGCGGCCAGCCGTTCAAGATGTCGAAGCGCGCGGGCAATTTCGTGACGCTGGCGGACGTCGTCGACATGGTGGGCAAGGATGTGGTGCGTTTCACCATGCTCACCCGCAAGCCCGAAGCCCAGATGGACTTCGATTTCGACAAGGTCGTCGAAGCGTCGAAGGAAAACCCGGTGTTCTACGTGCAATATGCCCATGCACGGATCCGTTCGACCATGCGCAAGGCGGCAGCCGAGGGCTTCGCACCTTCGGGCGATGCGATCGACCTGCTGGGTGCGGAAGAACTGGAGCTGATCAAGCAGGCCGCGCAGTTCCCGCGCGAAGTGGAGGCCGCCGCCAAGGCGCGCGAGCCGCACCGCATCGCCTTTTATCTCTATGACCTCGCCGGGGCGTTCCACGCCTATTGGAACCTCGGCAACGATCGGCCGGACAAGCGCTTTATCGTCGCGGAAAATGCGGCACTGACCGGTGCAAGGCTTTTCCTCGCCGAACAGTTAGGGCAAGTTGTCCGCAACGGCTTACGGATCCTGGGGGTCGAAGCCGTCGAGGAGATGTGACCATGGTCTCGCCGGGCGAGGGATATCGGGACAGTAGCGGAAACGCCGAACTGGCGCTGAGCGGCGACGACAGCCTGCCGTGGCTGGAATCGGACGAATACGATCCTGACGAAGGTGCGGTCGATACCGCCCGGATCGTGGGCTTCGCTGCCATATTGCTGATTATCCTCGCGGCCGCGATCGGAGGGGTGTGGTGGTATTCCAACAATGCCTCGGGCGAGCAGATTCTGGCCGATGGCAGCACGATCAAGGCTCCGGCTGGCCCCTATAAGGAACGGCCCGAGGATGCCGGCGGCAAGGAATTCGCCGGAACGGGCAATGTCGCACCTGCGGTCGGCGAAGGCATCATGCGCGAGGGCCAGCTGGCCGAGCGGCCCATGCCGCAGCCTGTGCCCGTCACGACGCCCACCGCGGGAGCGGCGCCGCGCCCTTCGATCGCGACGCGCAGCAGCGAAGAAACTCCGGTTGAGCAGGCGGGCGTGGGCGTTCAGGTTGGCGCCTATGGCACGCGCGCTGCGGCTGAAGCGGGCTGGGCCACGCTACTTCGGCAGACCGATGTGCTCTCCGGCGTGAGCCACCGCGTGGTGAAGGGGCAGGCGGATATTGGCACCGTCTATCGCCTTCAGGCGGTCGCTTCGGATGCCGCCACCGCACGCGCGCTTTGCGAAGCGCTCAAGGCGGATGGCTTGGCCTGCCAGGTCAAACGCTGAGCCACAGTCCGCAAATGCGCCGGAATGGCGTGGAAACGCGCCGTTTTCCCCCGCGCTAACCATGTCCGAACTTGCCGTTTTTGGGCTTTGCTGCGACTCTTTTTGCCATGACGCCTGCTATTTTCGGGATTGCCGGGGCTGAGCTGACCGCCGACGAGCGCGCCTTCTTCAAGGAGGCCGATCCGGCGGGCTATATCCTGTTCGCGCGCAATTGCGCCGATCCGGTGCAGCTGCGTCGCCTTACAGACGATCTCCGGTCAATCCATGGGCGTGAGCGCCTGCTTGTCTCGATCGACCAGGAAGGCGGGCGCGTGGCGCGGCTCAAGCCGCCGCATTGGGCCGCCTATCCCGCCGGTGAAGCTTTCGACCGGCTTTACCGGATCGCCCCGGCAAGCGCGATTGAGGCTGCCCGTGCCAATGCCCATGCGATGGCGCTTGAACTCGCGGCGATGGGCATCAGCGTCGATTTCGGCGCTCCGCTCGATGTGCGCCGCCCCGAAACCGACAGTGTGATCGGCGACCGTTCGATGGGCAGCGATCCGATGCAGGTGGCCGCGCTCGGTCGTGCGGTGCTGGACGGGCTGGCGCGCGGCGGGGTTACGGGGTGCCTCAAGCACATGCCGGGCCATGGGCGCGCGACTTGTGACAGCCATCACGAACTGCCGGTTGTCGAAGCGAGCGAAGAAGAACTCGCGGTGGATATCGCGCCTTTCCGCGCGCTCAACCATGCCCCGATCGGGATGACCGCACATATCCGCTTCACTGCTTGGGATGCCGACCGCCCGGCTACACTTTCGCCCATCGTCATTCGCGAGATCATTCGCGGCAGGATCGGTTTCGACGGCCTGTTGCTGACCGACGATATCGACATGGAAGCGCTCGAGGGCAGCGTGCCCGAGCGCGCGGCACAGGCGCATGCCGCAGGTTGCGATATCGTGCTCAACTGCTGGGCCAAGCTGCCCGATATGGCGGCGATCGCCGAAATCCTGCCCGCGATGGACGCGGTCACCGCCGAACGGCTCGAGCGTGCGCTGGCGCCCACCATGCTGCGCGACGAGTATGCCGAGGCGGCGGAACTGCTCGCCAAGCGCGATGCGCTGCTCGAACTTGTGGGGGCGGCGGCATGAACGAGGACGGCTTGCTGTTCGATGCCCCGGTGGCCGATGGAAGCGCGGACGCGTGGGACAGCCCGGCGGCGGCACCCGCACAGGACGATTCGGCGCTCTATCTCGAGCTCGACGGCTGGGAGGGCCCGCTCGACCTCCTGCTCGATCTTGCGCGGCGGCAGAAGGTCGATTTGCGGCAGATCTCGATCCTGGCTCTGGTCGACCAATATCTCGGCTACATAGAACGCGCCGAGGCCTTGCGGCTCGAACTGGCGGCCGATTACCTCGTGATGGCGGCGTGGCTGGCCTATCTCAAGTCGGCACTGCTTTTGCCCAAGGAAGAGCAGGAGGATCCAAGCCCCGAGGAACTGGCGCTGCGCCTGCAATTGCGGCTGCAGCGGCTTGGCGCGATGCGCGAGGCGGCGGCGCGGCTGATGGCGCGCGATCGGCTGGGGCGCGACATCTTCCTGCGCGGTGCGCCCGAAGGCCTGCGGATCGACCGCAAGACCCAGTGGAAATGCGACAGCTTCGCGCTGATCCAGGCCTATGGGCAGGTCAAGGCGCGCACGGCGCCGCGCATCTATCACGTGATGGATCGCCCGGTGATGACGCTCGACAGCGCGCTCGACCGGGTTTCGGCCATGCTGGGCGTGACGCTCGACTGGATGGATTTGCGAGACTTCCTGCCGCCGCATGCCGAGCCGCGCCTGCGCAAGTCGGCGCTAGCTTCCAGCTTCGTGGCTGCGCTTGAACTTGCGCGGCTCGGCAAGGCCGAGATCGCGCAGGAAGAGATATTCGGCTCGATGCGTGTCCGGAGGATCGTGCAGTGACGGGGGAAGTACCCGACGAAACTGTGCGCGCGCTGGAAGCGACCTTGTTCGCTGCGGAGGAACCGATGAGCGTGGAAGCGCTGGCTGGGCATCTCGGTGGGCTGGAGAACGCGGTGGTCCGTCAGGCGCTCGACGAGTTGCAGGGGCACTACTCGCGGCGCGGCATCCGGCTGGTCGAACGCGGCAAGCGCTGGCATTTCGAAACCGCGCCCGATCTGGCGCATCTCTTGCGGCGGGAGCGCGAACAGGTCCGCCGGTTGAGCCGCGCAGCCACCGAAGTGCTCGCAATCATCGCCTATCACGAACCCGTCAGCCGGGCGGAAATCGAATCGATACGCGGGTTGCAGACCGCCAAGGGCACGCTCGACGTGCTGATGGAGGCGGGCTGGATCAAGCTCGCCGGGCGGCGCGAAGTGCCGGGTCGGCCGGTGATCTATGCAACCACGCCCGAGTTCCTCGACCATTTCGGCCTTTCGAGTCGGCGCGACCTGCCGGGCATCGACGAATTGCGTGCTGCGGGACTGCTCGATCCGGTCGACGAGGCGTTCGAGGCGTTCCAGGGCGAAAACGATGAGGTCGACGAAGCTTCGGAGCCCGATGGCGACGAGGAAACCGACGATTTTTCGGCCGAAGAGCCAGCCTGACTGGCGCTGGCTGACTGTGCAACCTATATTGGGTGCAGTTCCTAACTTGAGAGACAACCCATGAGTCTTGGCCCCTGGCAACTTATCATCATTGCGATCGTCATCCTTGTGCTGTTCGGGCGCGGGCGCATCTCGGAAATGATGGGCGATTTCGGCAAGGGGATCAAAAGCTTCAAGCAAGGCATGAATGACGAAGCCGACAGCGCTTCAAAGCCTGCCGGACAGATCGAAGCATCCGCACGCGACGCGCGCCCGGCCGCCGAGAGCGAGCAGGATCGCGCGCCTGCCGAGCGGAGCGATGGCTCCAACTAACTGACGCGAGAGGCGGCGTCGCACACCAATGTTCGATATCGGCGCAAGCGAACTGCTGGTCATATTGATCGTGGCGATCCTCGTGATCGGCCCGAAGGATATGCCGCTTGCGATGCGCACGGCGGGCCGATGGATCGGCAAGATTCGCCGCGTCTCGACCCATTTCCGCTCCGGTATCGACGCCATGATCCGCGAGGCCGAACTCGAGGAAATGGAAAAGAAGTGGAAGGCCCAGAACGAAGCGATCATGGCGCGTTCGGGCGAAGGTGAAGCAGATCCGGCGCATGAGATGACTGGGCCGCCTGCAGTATCGGCCGAAGCGGCTGCACCGACATTCCCGACCGAGGATGACCTGCCCGCTCCCGCTGCCGAGCCGCAATTGCCGCTCGGTTCGCCGGAAAAGCGGGATTGAGATCGCGCAATGGCACTCAAGATCCGCGACATTGACGAGACCGAAGCGCCGCTGCTCGATCATTTGATCGAGCTACGCGCGCGCCTTGTCCGCTGCGTGCTGGCGCTGGCGGTCGGCTTCGCGATCTGCCTCTATTACGCCGATCCGATCCTTGGCTTCCTTATCCAGCCGCTGAAGGATGCCTTCCCGGAAGGGACAGGGCAGCTGATCTTCACCAAGCTCTATGAAGTATTCTTCGTCGAGCTGAAGGTGGCGCTGTTCGCGGGCTTTTTCGTCAGCTTCCCGGTGATCGCAAACCAGCTTTGGGCCTTCGTTGCGCCGGGGCTCTACGCGAAGGAGAAGAAGGCCTTCCTGCCGTTCCTGATCGCAACGCCGATCCTGTTCATCGCGGGCGCGGCATTGGCCTATTACGTGGTGATGCCGACCGCCTTCGAATGGTTCCTCGGCTTTGGGGGAGAGGCTGGCGGGCTCCAGATTGAGGCGCTGCCTTCTGCCGGCGATTACCTCGGCTTGGTGATGCAGTTCATCCTGGCCTTCGGGATCAGCTTCCTGCTGCCCGTGCTCCTGCTGCTGCTCAACCGCGCCGGGATCGTGACCCGCGCGCAGCTGGCCGGCGCGCGCCGCTATGTGATCGTCGGCATTGTGGCTCTGGCCGCTGTCGTCACTCCGCCCGATCCCGGCTCGCAGGTTATATTGGCAATTCCGCTTCTGCTGCTCTTTGAAGGATCTCTGCTGCTGATGCGTTTGCAGGAAAGGAAGAGTGAGGATGAAGGCGAGAATCCGTCGGTGCCAGAGCCCTCAAGCTCGGGAAATACCTCGACGCCGCAATAGCAGATCCAGCCCCGCTTTCGGATGGAGATGAAAGGAGCGTTGCCTTTCGCGCATAAAAAACGGGGCCCGATTGGACCCCGCTTTCTTATTCGGACGTGAACCCTGTTACGGGCTGACCGGCTTGTTGTCGTCGCCAGCCGCGATCACGATGCCGGCGATGATCCCTGCAAGCACAAGAGCGGCAACCAGCATGCCGCCACCGATTTCACTTTCGCCTTCGACGGGAGCCGAGGCTCGAGCATACGAAACCTCGGCGATTGCCGGGGCAGTAGCGAGCGAGACGACCGCAGCTGCTGCTGCTGCGATAGTACGGATCTTCATGAAGGGTCTGCTATCGGCTTTGTCTTCATTTGCGATCGAACTACGGAAGCCTCGTCACTTTGACAAGGACAAAAAGCCCCCATGAAATCGTCAGACTGTTCGAAAACATCGCTGAATTGAAAGTCTTTGTTCAAGCTGTTGCAATAATGCCGCGCTTTCAGTCCTACACCTGCTTTCGAACCGAACGCACGGTACCTGATGACGAATCAGACCTTAATTCCAATTAAATTTCATGGCACTGAAGACTTGATCCATGCAGCGGCCAAGTCATTTTGCAACGTGAATTCGCTCACCATTCACCCAGGTCTCAAAAATCGTCGTTGAACGAATGTCTTGTGGCGAAGACAAGAATGGGTCGCGGTCGACCAGGATGAAGTCGGCGCGCTCACCCGGCAGCAATCGGCCGAACCGGCCTTCAGCAAATCCGGCATAGGCTCCCCCCGAAGTGAAGGCGGCAAGCGCTGCTTCACGCGTGACGCTTTCCTGTGGCAACCAGCCGCCGAAGGGTTCGCCTTTCGCATCGGTCCGGCTGATGGCCGCTGCGAAGCCCGCAAAGGCATCCGCTGGCTCGACCGGCGCGTCCGATCCGAATGCCAGCGGGGCACCGGCTTCGGCAATGCTGTGCCAGGCATAGGCGCCGTCCAGCCGTTCGGGGCCGAGCCGGGCTTCCGCCATAAGCCGGTCGCTCGTCTGGTGGAGCGGCTGCATTGACGCAATGATGCCATGATGGCCGAACAGCGCGATATCGGCCGGATCGACGATCTGGGCATGTTCGATCCGCCAGCGCCGGTCGCCCGAATAGGACAAACTCAGTTCCTCGACCGCGTTCAGCACTTCCGAATTGGCGGCATCGCCAATCGCGTGGATCGCGACCTGGAAGTTGTCCATCGCCGCCCGGCTCATCAAATTGCGCAGCTGCGCCGGGGAAAGAAGCGGGAGGCCCTTGTGTGTCGGCTCGTCATGATAGGGTTGCTTCAAGGTCGCGCCGCGTGAGCCCAGCGCGCCATCGAGATAGAGCTTGATCCCGTTGAGCCGCAGGCGGTCATCGTAAAGCCACGGGGTCGGTCCCGGTCCGCCGATGATCTCCATCGACTGTGCGCTGTCGGCATAGGCCATGATCCGCATTTTGAGCGTGCCATTGTCGCCCGCGCGGCGGAAAGTCTGCCAGTCCTCGATCGAAGTGCCCATGTCGGCGACTGCGGTGATCCCGTTTGCGAGCAGCAGGTCCTGCGCCTTGCGCAAGGCGACGTCGCGATCAGCCGGGCGCGGAGCAGGCACTACCGCGTTGACGAGCGTTTCGGCGGCATCGACGAACACGCCGGCCGGTTCGCGAGAGCCGGCCTTGCGGATGATGCGGCCGCCCGACGGGTCCTGCGTTGCCGCTGTGATCCCCGCGCGCTCCATCGCCAGGCTGTTCGCCCAGCTGGCATGTCCGTCGACCCGGCTCAGCCACACCGGCCGGTCAGCAACGATGGCGTCGAGTTCGGCCGCGGTCGGAAAACGCCGGAGGCCCCATTTCTCCTGGTTCCAGCCGCGTCCGAGGATCCAGGGGCGGCCCGGATTTTCCTCCGCAAAGCGCGCGATCGCCGCCAGCGCTTCTTCCAGCGAATTGGTGTTCGAGAGATCGAGCGTGAGCTGGCCAAAGCCGATGCCCATCACATGCACATGCGAATCGATCATGCCGGGCAGCATCACGCGGCCCTTGCCGTCGACGCGATATTCGATGCCTTCGGGCCGATCGTCGCCTTGGCGGAACAGCGCACGGACGCGGCCATCGTCAGCGATGACCAGCGCATCGAACCGCGCCACCTTGCCGGCTTCGTCGATCGTGACGCCCTGGACATTGTCGACCAGCGTGTCCGCCGATGCGGGCACGGCCAGCATGCTTGCCGTTACGACTGCGGCCATGGAAGCCAGGCTACGGATCATTTGTCATCTCCTTTGGGCAGGCGGGAGATCAGCGCGCTCGTGTCGAGCCTGCCGCCGCCGTTCGCCTGCACTTCTGCATAGAATTGATCGACCAGCGCAGTGATGGGCGAAGACAGGCCTAGGCGCCGCGATTCTGCAAGCGCATAGTCGAGGTCCTTGCGCATCCAGTCGATCGCAAAGCCGAAATCGAACTTGTCCTGCACCATGGTGTGCCAGCGGTTCTCCATCTGCCAGCTGCGTGCCGCGCCGCCAGAGATCGCTTCGAAAGTCTTGTCCATATCCAGCCCGGCGGCGCTGGCCAGCCGGATGGCTTCGGAAAGCCCGCCCAGCACTCCTGCGATGCACATCTGGTTCGCCATTTTCGCGGTCTGTCCGGCACCCGCCGCACCGACATGCACGATCCGCGCGGCATAGCAGGCCATCACCGGGGTGGCGCGGGCCATCGCTTCGGCGGTGCCGCCGCACATGATCGCGAGCGCGCCGTTCTCGGCACCGGCCTGCCCGCCCGAGACAGGGGCGTCGATCGCGGCGATCCCGCGCCCTTTGGCTGCCGCATCGATCCGGCGTGCCATGTCGGCCGATACGGTGGTGTGATCGACCAGCAGCGAGCCCGGCGCCATCGCATCGAGCGTGCCCTGCGATCCCAGCACAACTTCGGCCAGGTCCTCCTCATTGCCGACGCAGGTGAACACGATCTCCGCATCGCGCGATGCTTCTGCCGGGCTGGGCGCGGTCGCCACTTCTAGCCCCAGATCGGCGCAGGCCTGCTGCCATGCTTTCGCGCGCGCGGGGGTGCGGTTGTATGCAGTTACCGAATGACGGGCGGCGGCGAGGTGGCGCGCCATGGGTGCGCCCATCACGCCGAGGCCGATAAAGGCGATTTTGGTTTGGCTGCTCATGAGAATGGCGGGGTAATGCCAATTGGGCCGACTGCAACCGCTTTTATCGGCGCATCAAGATTCATTGGCGTTGCCCTTGCCACCCCAACTGCCTATGCCCCGCGCCATGACGACCAAGCCGGCCTTTGCCAGTGACGATGCAGCGCGCGATGCGCTGACGATCGAAGACGTTCGCGCCGCCGCCGCGCGGATCAAGGGTGCCGTGGTGCGCACTCCGATGATGCGTTCGATCACCCTGTCGCAGATCGCCGGTTGCGAGATCTGGCTCAAGTTCGAGAATTTGCAGTTCACTGCCGCCTATAAGGAACGCGGTGCGCTCAATGCGCTGCTGCACTTGAGCGAGGAGCAGAAGCGGCGCGGCGTCATCGCGGCTTCAGCCGGCAATCACAGCCAGGGGCTGAGCTATCACGGAACGCGGCTGGGCGTGCCGGTCACCATCGTGATGCCGCGGACGACACCCACGGTAAAGGTGATGCAGACCGAAAGCGTGGGCGGCAATGTCGTGCTCGAAGGCGAAACCTATGACGATGCTTACGCCTATGCGCGGCAGCTCGAGAAGGAGCGCGGCCTCACTTTCATCCATCCGTTCGACGATCCGCTGGTCGCGGCCGGGCAAGGCACCGTCGGGCTCGAAATGCTCGAGGATGTGCCCGATCTCGACTGTATCGTCGTACCGATCGGTGGCGGCGGCCTGATTTCCGGCATCGCCACCGTTGCCGATGCGATCAATCCCGCGATCGAGATGGTCGGCGTGCAGGCCGAGCTGTTCCCGTCGATGTATGCCCGGATCAAGGGCAAGGAGATGGATTGCGGCGGCGATACTCTGGCCGAAGGCATTGCGGTGAAGGCTCCGGGCGAATTCACTTCGCGCATCATCGCCAGCCTGGTCGACGATATCCTGCTGGTGGATGAGAAGGCGCTGGAAACGGCCGTCTCGCTGCTGTTGCAGATCGAAAAAACCGTGGTTGAAGGCGCCGGTGCGGCCGGGCTTGCGGCGGTGCTCGAGAATCCCGAACGTTTTGCGGGCAAGAAGGTCGGGCTGGTCCTGTGCGGCGGCAATATCGACACGCGCCTGCTCGCCAATGTTTTGCTGCGCGACCTTGCGCGCCAGGGGCGCCTCGCGCGGCTGCGGATCACGCTGCAGGATCGGCCCGGCGCGCTGTTCAAGGTGATGCGCGAGTTCAACGAGCACAACGTCAATATCATCGAGATCTACCACCAGCGGATCTTCACCTCATTGCCGGCCAAGGGCCTGATCACGGACATCGAATGCGAAGCGCGCGACCGCAAACAGGTCGATGCGCTGGTTAAGGCGCTGCGCTCCAAGGGCTATTTGGTCGACCTGGTCGAGCTCAACTGACCTAAAAAATCTCGCTATCGGTCGGATTTGGCGCCTGAAATGGCGATATTAACCATGCGGCATGGTTAAAGCCCTTTTACCGGCGGCCCTGAACAGGCATAACAAGGCCTTAACGCGCTCGAAGCGCGATTCCGCTGGTTGGACAAGGACTTTGGTAGACCCGTGACGGCGCCGATTCGCTTTCCCCGATTCTTCGTGACGAGTGCGGCGCCGTGCCCGTACCTGCCGGGGCGCAGCGAGCGGAAGGTATTCACGGAGCTGAAGGGCCCGCATGCCGAGCAGCTCAACGAAGCGCTCGGTCGGATCGGATTCCGCCGCAGCCAGACGGTTGCCTATCGCCCCAGCTGCCTCGATTGCCAGTCCTGCGTTTCGGTGCGCGTCGCCGCGCTCGACTTTGAACCTTCGAACACCCAGCGCCGCAACCTGCGCCGCAATGGCGATCTGATCGCGATCGAATGCCGCCCCTGGGCGACGGACGAGCAATTCGCGCTGCTGCAGCAATATCTGGGTGAGCGCCATCCCGATGGCGGCATGGCGGCAATGGACGAGATGGATTTTGCCGACATGGTCGAGCACACCCCCGTCTCCAGCACTATGATCGAATATCGCGAGCGGACCCCTTCCGGCGAACCGGGCCGTCTCGTCGGCGCCTGCCTGACCGACCGGCAGAGCGACGGCCTGTCGATGATCTACAGCTTCTATGATGCGCACCATCCGATGCGCACGGGGCTGGGCAATTACATCATCCTCGATCACATCCGCCGCGCGGCGGCCGAAGGCCTGCCGTTCGTCTATCTCGGCTATTGGGTCGAGGGATCGCCGCGGATGCAATACAAGGTGCGCTATCGCCCGCTCGAGAAGCTGACCCGCGACGGATGGGAACGAATTTCGCGCGAAGAGCAGGATGCGTTGATCGTCTCTGCCACCAAGCGCCGGAATCCGGTGCCTATTGCGAGCGGAAAGGATGGCCGGCAACCCCGCATCGGCACGAGCTGACACAATCCTTTCGCGTCTAGCCGTTCCTATATTTGCAGTGTGCCTGCTGGCGCAGCCCTTGGGGCTGGCCGCGCAGGAGCCGCCTGCATCGCCACAGCTTGAGGATTTGATCCCGGAGACAGCGGTCGAGCAGCCCGAGCAATGGGCGACCGAAGCGACTGACGCATCCACGACTGAAGCGGGCCAGCAGGATGAGGCGTCCGAAGTTCCCTTCGCTGAACTCGACATTCCCGAGCCCGGATCCCCGGAGCTCGATTTTGACGCTACGGCCGAGACTGAAGTGGTTGACGCTGCAGGCGGGCCGCCTCCTTTTGCCGGGATCGCGGAATTGCAGCTGCCTCCCGCTCCCGAGCTCGAGAATGTCCGCATCGACGCCGGACTGGAACTCACTTTCCCGGTCGACCGCGAGGCCTTTCCGGATCGCAATGCGTTCATTTCGCGCTTCCGCCAGCTGCGCGACGCCGAACAGATCGGCAATGGCGCGGACAATGTTGCGCTCCGTGCCGCGCGGATCAGGGCGGATCGCGAGCTGCTCGAACGCCAGCTGCGGGCCTATGGCTATTACGATGCGCGGGTCACGCGCAATCTCGACGAGCAGGCCGCTGCGGCAGAGGCAGCGGGCGAGAACCCGGTGGTTCGCTTCGCGATATTGCCGGGGCTGCGTTATCGCTTTGGGGCGATCGACCTGGGGCAGCTTGATACTGCCCCCGATTACCCCGGACTGCGCGCCACCTTCGCCATCGTCACCGGCGACCCCTTGCTGGCGGACCGGATCGTGGAACGCCGCAATGCCCTGGCCACCGCGCTTGGCGAAACCGGCTATCCCTTCTCGCGCCTGAGCGAAACCCAATTGCTGATCGACCATGAACGCAGCGAGGGCGACCTCACTCTCACAGTCGAGCCGGGCGGCAAATATGTCTTCGGCGAAGTGACCAGCAGCCAGCCTGACTTCCTCTCGAGCAAGCATCTCGCGCGGATCGCCCGGTTCGAGCCCGGTGATCTCTACCAGCGCAGCCTGGAGCAGGACCTGCGCCAGGCGATCCAGGCCACCGGCGTGGTCTCTTCGGTCACGATCACCCCGCGCGAGATTTCGCCGCCGGTCGATGGCCAGCCGGGCGAGCTCGCGATGGATGTCGCGATCGAGAAGGGCAAGCTGCGCACCATCGCCGGGGCAATCGGCTATGGCTCGGAAGACGGGGTGAAGGTCGAAGCGAGCTGGGAGCATCGCAATCTATTCCCGCCCGAGGGCGCGTTGCGCGTTCGGGGCATATTGGGGACGCGCGAACGGCTGGCCGGCGTCGGCTTCCGGCGGAACAATTTCCGCGGCCGCGACCAGCTGTTGACGCTCGACGCCTATACCAGCGACATCAGGACAGAAGCGGTCGAAGCGCGAACATTGGGCCTGCGCGGTGCATTCGAGCGATATTCCAACCTGCTCTTCCAGAAGCCGTTCAGCTGGCAGGTCGGTGTGGAAACGATTTTCACAGACGAACGCAACCGGGTGATCGGCGGCATTCCGAGAGAGCGGCAAGAGTATCTCGTGGGCTCGCTGTTCGGTCGCGGAACGATCGACCAGAGCGACTCGCTGCTCGATCCGACCCATGGCTTCAGGGTCACCGCATTCCTCGCCCCCGAGATCTCGCGTACGTTGGGCGACGATACGACCTACTTGCGAGGCCAGCTCGACGCGAGCGTCTACCAGCCGGTGGGCAAGGGGCTGACGCTCGCTGCGCGCGGGCGTTTTGCGACGATCCAGGGGGCTAAAACCTATCAGGTTGCACCTTCGCGGCGTCTGTATTCGGGCGGCGGTTCGTCGGTTCGCGGCTATGCCTACCAGGCGGTCGGCCCGCGGAACGATTTCGGCGAACCGACCGGTGGGCGCTCGCAAGTCGAGTTTTCCGCTGAAGCGCGGATCGACACTGGCCTGATGGGCGGTGCGGTGCAAGTGGTCCCGTTCTTCGACCTGGGCGCAGTCTCGATCGACCCCACGCCCGACTTCCGCTTCGTCAATTACGGCGTCGGGCTCGGGGTTCGATACAAGACCGGATTCGGACCGATCCGTGTAGACCTGGGCATTCCGCTCAACCGCAACCCGATGTTCGACAGCTCGTTCGCGGTCTATGTTTCGCTGGGGCAGGCCTTCTGATGGCGGAGGAGACCTTGCCCAACGACGGACCCGACACGCCCGAAATTTCGCGGCGTCGGCGCTGGGCGAAACGGCTTGGCTGGGCGCTCGCGGCAGTTTTCGCGCCTCTGGTGCTGGCTTTCCTCGTGCTCAACTCGCCGATCGGCAAGCGCTTCATTGCGGACCAGATCGCTTCCTATGCGCCCGCCTCGGGTCTAAAGGTCGAGATCGGCCGCATACAGGGCGACATCTATCGCGAGGCGATCCTGCACGATGTTGTGCTGTCCGATCCCAAGGGACGGTTCCTGACCATCCCCGTGGTCGAGCTCGACTGGCGACCGCTAAGCTGGATCACCCGCGGGCTCGACATTAGGCACCTTGTTGCGCGGCGCGGGCGGCTCGATCGCCTGCCCGAACTCTTGCCAGGCGATCCGGACAAGCCGATCCTGCCCGATTTCGATATCCGCATCGATCGCTTCGAGATCGACAATCTCACGCTTGTCCCGGGCCTTGCCACGCCCGATGCGCAGCGAGTGGATCTCAGTGCGCATGCGAATATCCGTGACGGGCTGGTCGCGCTGGAGGTCGACGGGACATTCGGCAAGACTGACAGGCTTGAGCTGGCGCTGCATGCCGAGCCCGATGGCGACCGGTTCGATCTCGATCTCGACTATCGCGCGCCTGCGGGCGGCGTGGTTGCGGGGCTGGTCGGCGCAGAAGAGGGCTATACCGCGCGTATCCTGGGTGACGGAACCTGGCGCAACTGGCTGGGGCATGCGCTGGTCAAGCGCGGCGACGCGCGCCTTGCCGCCTTCCGGCTGACGCATCGTGCGGGCAATTTCGGGCTGATCGGCGAAGCCTATGCCGCCGATGTCACGAGCGGCCTGCTGCAGCGCGCTCTGGGCAGCCGCACCGGGGTGATCGTCTCGGGCACGTTCGAGGACAGCGAATTCGATGGAAAGGCCTGGCTGGGCAGCGATGCATTGACGGTCAAGGGCGGAGGCGGGGTCGACCTCGCCGACAACCGTTTCGACGAATTCAACCTTGAAGCGGCGCTGCTCGATCCGGAAGTGTTCGGCGAAGGAGTTGCGCTCGGCAGCGCGAGCCTGCGCGCGACCCTCGATGGCGAGTTCCGCGAGTTCACCATCGTGCATGACATCACAGCGTCGGAACTCCTGCTGGGCGAAATCCGCACCGTCGGCTTGCGGCAGGAAGGCACCGGGCGGCTAGAGGACGGCATCCTGCGCATTCCGCTCAAGCTGGCGCTGGGCCAGATCGAGTCCGGCAGCGAGATCGCCGACAAGGAACTCGTTTCGGGGCGCATCGGCGGCGAGCTGACCTATGGTGGCGGGCGGATACGCGCCAATCCCTTGCAGGTCGCGTTCCCGCGCCTTTCGGGGCAGCTCACGCTGGATGCCGATCCAATTGCAGGCAGCCTGCGGCTTGCCGGGCCTGCGCTTCTCAGCCCGACCACGATTGACAGTCTCGGCACAGCCCGGGCCGACGCGCGGCTCGACTTCGCTTTGGCCAGCGGCAAGCCATGGACGCTGAGCGGCCAGATCGACGGGACGCTCTCCGCGCTGTCCAACTCGACGATTGCAGGCATCGTGGGCGATCCGATTGCGATCAAGACTGGCCTCGCGGCTGCAGGCGGCGAACCCGTTCGCTTTGAGGCCTTCACGCTCGCTTCCGGCCAGCTGGACATAGCGGGCGCTGCCCAATGGGGCGAGGCGGGTTTCACCGTCGATGCGCGCGGCGCACACACGACCTATGGCGAGTTCACGCTCGACGCCGCAATCGAGGAGAGTGGGCCGTGCGCGGTGCTGGCACTGGCAAGTCCTCTGCCCGCGGCAGGTCTCGAAGATGTGCGGCTGACTCTGGCCCCGGGCGGTGACGATTACCGTATCGACGCTTCGGGCAATTCGCTGCTCGGAGAATTCGTCGGTATCCTGCGGCTGGCTATACCGGAGAGCAGGCCCGCGACGCTCGACTTCGAGCGGTTGCGCATCTGGCAGACGCTGGTTGAAGGCAGGCTTGCCTTCGGGCAAGGCGGAGCCCGCGGCAGGCTGGTGCTGGATGGTGGCGGCCTGTCGGGCAATGTCGCCTTTGCCCCGAATTCAGGAGGGCAAGGCATCTCCGCGGAGATAACAGCAGACCGGGCCACTTTCGGCGGCGGGACGCCGATCGACCTGGGACAGGCCCGGCTTTCGCTCGATGGCACTTTCGGCAAGGGTGCCAGCCGCATCCGTGGCGATTTGAGCGGCAGGGGTCTGCGTTATGGCCAGCTGTTCCTCGGCAGGATTGCGGCCCATGCCGAACTCGCCGATGGAGCGGGCAAGGTCAGCGCATCGATCATCGGCCGGCAGGTCGAACGCTTCAGCCTGCAGCTCGACAGCGACATCGCGCCCGGCAGGATCGCGGCGATCGCTCGCGGCAATTATGCGGGCACTTCGATCTCGATGCCGCGACGGGCGGTCTTCACGCGAATTGGCGATACCGGCTGGCGGCTTGCCCCGGCGCAATTGCGCGTGGGCGAGGGGCAGGCAGGCGTTTCAGGCGAATTCGGTGGCGCGCGGACCGCGCTGGAGCTGAAACTATCCAAGATCCCGCTCAGCCTCGGCGATCTGATTGTGCGCGACCTGGGACTGGGCGGAACCGCGTCGGGCATCGTCGCCTATGAGGACCAGCCGGGCAGGGCGCCGACGGCCGATGTCCGGGTCAAGTTCGAGGGGCTGACGCGGTCGGGCCTGCTGCTCGCGTCGCGCTCGGTCGACCTCTCGCTGGTCGGCAGGCTTGGCAGCAACGAGATGGAGGCAAACGCGGTGTTCGCGGCGCGCGACGAGCGGCTTGGCTGGATGCAGGCGCGCATCACGGGCATGGCCCCGTCGGGCGAGCTTTACGAACGGCTCCAGCGCGGTGCGCTCTCTGCAGACATGCGCTTCGACGGCCCGGCGGAAACGATCTGGCGGCTTGCTGCTGTCGATGCGCTCGACATCTCAGGCTCCGTCGCGATCAGCGCGCGGGCGAGCGGAACGCTGGCCGAGCCAAGGGTGCGTGGCACCGTGACGAGCAGCGACCTGCGCGTGCGCAGCGTGCTTTCCGGAACCGATTTGCGCAACGCCAGCGTGTCCGGCGATTTCGAAGGCTCGCGGCTGTTCCTGCGGCGCTTCACCGGGAAAGCAGCCGGTGGTGGCACGATCACCGGCAGCGGTACGATCGACCTTGCCGATATGGAGCCCGGGCGCGGGCCGAAGCTCGATCTGCGCGCGGCGGCCGACAAGGCGCGGCTGGTCGATGCGCGGGGCCTGCGCGCCACAGTGACCGGTCCGCTGCGGATCATCTCTTCCGGCAATGGAGGCACCATCGCCGGGCGGCTCGAAGTCGACCAGGCCAGCTGGCAGCTGGGCAAGGCCGATGAAACGGTCGCCTTGCCCGAGATTGCCACGCGCGAAGTCAATCTGTCGCCGGAGATCGCCCCGATCACCAAGCCCGCGTCACCGTGGCGCTATCTGATCGATGCGCGGGCGCGCAACGGCATCGCGGTCGACGGCATGGGTCTCGACAGCGAATGGCGCGGCGACATCGTCCTGCGCGGGACCACCGCCGATCCGCGTATCGGGGGCGAGGCGCAGGTGGTGCGCGGGACCTACACTTTCGCAGGCACCAATTTCGAGCTTACGCGCGGGCGGATCGACTTCGACGTAAACGCACCGATCGATCCGCAGCTCGACATTGTCGCCGAAACCGAACGCGATGGTCTCAATGTCACCGTATACGTGCGCGGCAAGGCGCTGACGCCCGAGATCACCTTCGCTTCGGACCCTGCTCTGCCCGAAGAGGAGATCCTCGCGCGTCTGCTGTTCGGCGGATCGATCACCACGCTTTCCCCGACAGACGCGCTGCAACTCGGCGCTGCACTGGCGAGCCTGCGCGGTGGCGGCGGGATGGACCCGATCAACAAGCTGCGCAGCGCGATCGGGCTCGACCGCTTGCGCATCGTGGGCGCCGATCCGGTGCTGGGACGCGAAACCGGGGTTGCGCTTGGCGAAAACCTCGGGCGCGATTTCTATGTCGAACTGATCACCGACGGGCGCGGTTACAGCGCGACCCAGCTCGAGTTCCGCGTAACTTCGTGGCTCTCGCTGCTCGGTTCGGTCTCGACGCTGGGCCGTAACAGCGCGGTGGTGGAAGTCAGCCGCGACTACTGATCCGGCGTTCCATCAACCCCGGGCATAGACCCGCGCTTCGGCCTGGCGGCGGCGCACCAGCCCCTTGAGCACGCGACCCCCCGCGCGGTTCCAGCGCGCAAATTCTTCCATCGCGGCAACATGATCGCCTGCACAATGCCGCTCGGTCAGCGTCGCGCGCGCGATCGCGCCGGTATTGTAGTGGAAGCTGACGAGCGCATCGAACTGCGCTTGCGTAGTTGCGGCCTTACCCAGCGCCTTCGCCACTTCGGCGGCGTGGCGTTTGACGTCTCGCACCAGCCGCGCGTCGCATTGTTCCTGCGTCCAGACGGTGCCGGGGCCGATGTCCAGCCCGGTCGCGCCCCAGCCGATCGTCCAAGGCGCACCGCCGGTGCCGGGATCGGGATAGGCCTCGACCAGCCCGTCCGGGCGCAGCGAGGCGCAGCCTTCGAAACGCTTGATCAGTTCGAATGCCTGCGACCCCGGTTTGAGCTCTGCTGCTGGCCGAAGCGCGCCGCAAGCCGCGTTGATCGCGCGGTCGATCCGTTCGACTTCGGCCTGGCGGAAACCGCGGCCGAGCAGCTCGCGGACGGTGTCGAAAACGGGTTTGCGTGTCATGCCTGATGCCTCGGTTCGGGGATTGGAGGCGCAGGCATTAGGCACAATCTGGGGGAGTAGGAAAATGGTTTCGCGCGAAGCGGCGGGCTCGCGCCTTGGGAAGCCGCTGCCCGCTACGCGGCGGCCCAGCCGGCCTGCAGCACCATCACGCACATGGCGATCAGGATGACCGAGCCGATCGTCCAGAAGGTGGCGCGGATGTCGTGAACCTGCGCGCTGGCATAGGCCAGGAAATGCAGCACGCGCGAGATGACATAGCCGTAGAACAGCCATTGCGCGAGCGCGAGCGAAGGGCCGGTCATCACGAACAGCAACCCGATGATCCCGAAGAATGGCAGGTTCTCAAGGTGGTTCTGCATGATCCGGCGATAGCGCTCGACCTGCTCGTTCGGAGCGGTCTGGTCCGCCTTGGGAGCGGGGTTGATCGGCGTCTTCTTCATGTCTTCAGGAGCGCGGAAGCCGCCTTTGACCCGCAGCATCTGGATCACCGTGATCCACGCGGTTGCGATCCCCAGCAGGATCATCAGCGAAACGGAGACGGCATAGGTCGCAAAGACCGGATTGTTCAGGCTGAGCATCTCCATTTCACGTCTCCCGGCAGCTGCCCAAAGGATGCGCCCGTTTCATGGGCGAGGCAAGGGCGCGCTCTGCCAGCCAGCGAACGCAAGCAAAAGGGGCGCCCGGATCGCTCCGGACGCCCCCTGCATCGCTTGATCGCTGGAGGATGGATCAGGCGCTGTAATACATGTCGAACTCGACCGGGCTTGGAGTCGTTTCCCAACGGCTCACTTCGTCCCACTTGAGTTCGATATAGGCTTCGATCTGGTCCTTCGAGAACACATCGCCCTTGAGCAGGAAGTCGTGGTCGGCCGACAGCGCCTCGAGCGCTTCGCGCAGCGAACCGCAGACGGTCGGCACTTCGGCCAGTTCTGCCGGCGGCAGGTCGTAAAGGTTCTTGTCCATGGCTTCGCCCGGGTGGATCTTGTTCTGGATCCCGTCGAGGCCTGCCATCAGCAGCGCCGCATAGGCGAGGTAGGGGTTGGCCATCGCATCGGGGAAGCGGAACTCGACGCGCTTCGCCTTGTCGCCCGCACCGTATGGGATACGGCACGAAGCCGAGCGGTTGCGCGCCGAATAGGCCAGCAGCACCGGAGCTTCGAAGCCCGGCACCAGCCGCTTGTAGCTGTTGGTGGTCGGGTTGGTGAAGGCGTTGAGCGCCTTGGCATGCTTGATCACGCCGCCGATGTAATAGAGGCAGTTTTCCGACAGGCCGGCATAGCCATTGCCCGCGAAGGTCGGCTTGCCGTCCTTCCACAGCGACATGTGGGTGTGCATGCCGCTGCCGTTATCTTCCTTGATCGGCTTGGGCATGAAGGTCGCGGTCTTGCCATAGGCCTGGGCGACCATGTGCACGACATATTTGTAGATCTGCATGCGGTCGGCGGTTTGCACCAGCGTGCCGTAGGTCAGGCCCAGCTCGTGCTGCGCCGCGGCCACTTCGTGGTGGTGCTTGTCGCAGGGCAGGCCCATTTCGAGCATGGTCGAAACCATCTCGCCGCGGATGTCCATGCAGCTATCGACCGGTGCGACGGGGAAGTACCCGCCCTTGGCGCGCGGACGGTGGGCAAGGTTGCCCGCCTCATATTCCTTGCCGGTGTTGGTCGGCAGTTCGATGTCGTCGATCGCGAAGCCCGAACCGGCATAGCCGTCTTCGAAGCGCACGTCGTCGAACATGAAGAATTCGGCTTCGGGGCCGACGAACACGGTGTCGCCTGCGCCGGTGGTCTTGAGATAGGCTTCGGCGCGCTTGGCGGTCGAACGCGGATCGCGCGTATAGAGATCGCCGGTCGAAGGCTCGACGATGTCGCAGAAGATGATCATCATGGGCGTGGCGCTGAACGGATCGATATAGACGCTATCGAGGTCTGGCTTCAGGATCATGTCGGATTCGTTGATGACCTTCCAGCCGGCGATCGACGAACCGTCGAACATCAGCCCGTCTTCAAGCTCGTCCTCGCCCATGACGCCGGCCACCATCGTGAGATGCTGCCACTTGCCCTTGGGGTCGGTGAAGCGGAGGTCGACCCATTCGATCTCATTTTCCTTGATCGTCTTGAGGACGTCTTTCGCCTTGCTCATTTCCTGTATGCCTCCAGCTGGTCTTGATTGGTGCCCGGTGTTGCCTTGCTTGCGGGCGGGTTGTTCCTTGCGGTGCCATTGCGGGCCGGATGCCCGCTATGTTCCCGCGTCAGATTGCGTCGTCGTCGCGCTCCCCGGTGCGGATGCGCAGCGCGCTTTCGATGGTCGAGACGAAGATCTTGCCATCGCCGATGCGCCCGGTCTGCGCCGCAGCGGCGATTGCCTCCACCACGCGTTCGGCCACGGCGTCGCTTACCACCACCTCAAGCTTCACCTTGGGCAGGAAGTCGACGACATATTCGGCGCCGCGATAGAGCTCGGTATGGCCCTTCTGGCGCCCGAAGCCCTTGGCTTCGGTCACGGTGATGCCTGACACGCCGATCTCATGCAGCGCTTCCTTCACCTCATCGAGCTTGAAGGGTTTGATGATCGCTTCGATCTTCTTCACGGTTAGCTTGGCCCCTGCCGCTATTGTCCGGCGCGAGGCCGCTTCTGCGTTGATGCAGGAGCGTTTCGGCCGGACAGACAATTCACTGCCAAACCTAAAACAAGAATCGTGCCAATCACTGGGCAAGGGCGCTGGCGCAGTTGAATACAGGGCCTGCCGTTTCCCGATGGGCGAACTCGGCTGCGCTTGCGTGCGCTTCATGCCCAAAAGCAGGACGGGAGGTGCCTAAAAATTAGGCATTGAGCGTCTGTACTAGAGCGTGAGCCCTTCGGTTTCGGGCAGGCCGCACATGATGTTGAGGTTCTGGATTGCGGCCCCGCTGGCGCCTTTGCCAAGGTTGTCGAGCCTGGCAACGAGGCGCACCTGCGCACCGTCAGCGCTGGCGAAGGCGAACAGCTCAAGCCCGTCCCACGGCGTTGCGCCAGTGTGCAGCAGCAGTTCGGACGGAGCATCCTCAAGCGGGTGGACCTTCACCACCGGCGAACCCGCGAAGAAGTCCGCGAGGGCAAGATGCAGCACGGCGATATCGGCCTGTGCGCCCATCGCGGCGAGCGGCAAAGGCACGTCAACCAGCATCCCGCGGAAGCCTGGCACCACCCCGGGCGAAAACACCGGCGCATGGGCAAGCCCTGCGTGGCGCTGCATCTCGGGCAAATGCTTGTGCCCCATCGCAAGGCCATAGGCGCGGAAGGCGATGTCGGTCTCGGCCTCGAACCGCTCGATCAGCGCCTTGCCGCCGCCCGAGTATCCGGAGACGGCATTGACCGTGTAGGGCCAGCTGGCGGGTAGCAGCCCGGCGCGCACCAAGGGCGCGACCAGAGCGAGGAAGCCTGTGGGATAGCAGCCGGGATTGCTGACCCGTTCGGCGCCCGCGACCGCAGCATGCCCGATCAGTTCCGGAAAGCCATAGGTCCAGCCATCGGCCACGCGATGCGCGCTGGAGGCGTCGATGAAGCGCGTGCCCGAACCCTCGGCCAGCGCGACGGCTTCCTTGGCGGCATCGTCCGGAAGGCACAGGATCGCGACGTCGGCGGCATGGAGCGCTTCCTTGCGGGCGGCTTCGCTCTTGCGCTGCGCATCGTCGAGCAGCAGCAGTTCGAAATCGGCGCGCCCGGCGAGCCTTTCGCGGATTTCGATACCGGTCGTTCCGGCGGCGCCGTCAATGAAGATACGGGTCGCCATCGCGCGCGCCTTAGCCAGCGGCGGGGGCGAGGCTGGCCACGTGGACGTAGCCGCTCGGCCCGTCCGGCCCCAGGCAGGCCCAAGCCCAATCGCCTGCAATGTCGAGCACTTCGACGTTGCTGCCGCTATCGAGCCGGGTCACGACGTCGCTGTCGGCCCGCGAAGCGAGATGCATCGGAGTACCTTCGGTCGCCACGCTGCGAATTTGCGGGATCACGTAATGCGCCGCGAGATATTTGCCCGCCAGCGCCATATGCGCCAAGTCTCCGCGCAGCGGCAAAGTGCCGGGCGCAGGTCGCGCAACCGGGCCAGCCAGCCGCAGCGGACCTTCGGGTACGTGATATGTCGCCTCACCGCTCACTGGCGCGTGTTCCCCTGGTCAAACAGCCCCGCTCCACGCGGGCTGCGCGGGCGCTTATACATGGAAGGCCTTTCCGGCAAGTTAGCCGTGGTCGACTTATTTGCCAGCGTAGCGCGCGCGCAACATGTGGAAAGTGGCGCGCAAGCCATAGGCGGCGCCACCAGCGGGCCTGCCGGGCTTGGCCGAGGGGCGCCAGGCGAAGGTGTCGAAATGCGCCCATTCGATGCCTTCACCCACGAATTTGTCGAGGAACAGCCCTGCAACGCTCGCGCCGGCAAAGCCGTTGGAATGGGAATTGTTGATGTCCGCCACATCGGACTTGAGCCATTCGGCATAGGCGGGCGGCAGCGGCAAGCGCCATGGCTCATCGTCGCAGGCGCGGCCCGCATCGATCAGCGCCTGCGCGGTTTCATCGCGCCGCGTCATCAGCGCGGGAAAGTCCGGCCCCAGCGCCACGCGCGCAGCGCCGGTGAGCGTGGCGAAATCGACAATGAGGTCGGGCTTTTCCTCGCTCGCGCGGGTCAGCGCATCGCCCAGGATCAGCCGCCCTTCGGCATCGGTATTGCCGATCTCGACGCTCAGGCCCTTGCGGGTAGAAAGGATGTCGCCCGGGCGGAAAGCATTGCCCGCAATGGCGTTCTCGACCGCCGGGACCAGCAAATGCAGCCGCACGGGAAGGTGATGGGTCATGATCAGCCGCGCCAGCGCGATCGCATGCGCTGCGCCGCCCATGTCCTTCTTCATCAGCTTCATGCCGCTCGCGGGCTTGATATCGAGCCCGCCCGAGTCGAAGCACACGCCCTTGCCGACCACTGCCAGCACCGGATGCTTTTCCTTGCCCCAGGTCAGGTGCATCAGCCGCGGCGCATGGTGGCGCGCCGCCGCCCGGCCCACGGCATGGACCATAGGGAAATCGCGTTCGAGCACGTCGCCCTTGACCACTTGCAGTTTTGCATCATGCGCCTTGGCCAGCTTTTCGCATTCGGCTTCGAGCGCGGCCGGGCCCATGTCTTCGGCGGGCGTGTTGACGAGGTCGCGCACGAGGTTCTCTGCCTCTGCCTCTGCGATCGCTTCGTCGAGCCCCTTGGCCTGCTTGCTCAGCAGGATGCGCGGGCCGGCCTGCGCATCGTCGGGCTTGAGATAGCGGGTGAAGCGGTATTGCGCGGTCTGCCAGCCGTGGAGAGCCGCGCCCGGCTCACCATCGGCCAGGCGATAGGTGCCGCCGGGCAGGTCCTCGGCCAGCTTGGCGAGGCACCAGCTGGTTAGCTTGGCTGGATCGGCCACTCCGCCCGCAGCGAACCAGCCATCCCCATCGGGCACGATGCCGACCTGGAACGGCTTGGCTTCGAACTTCTGCGCCTTCAGCGCCGCGCGTTGCCCGATCGAAAGCGGCTTCAGCCAGGCCTCGAGGTTGTCCTTCGTTACAAGGTGGATTGTGATAGCGTCTTGCCCGCGGTCGGGCTGGATCAGCGCGTCTTTCTTGCTCATGTTGGGTTACTTAGTGACGATAGAGCGCTTGTCACTCGCAATTTTGCCCGTGCATCGCTATGTGGGCGCCATGCACCAGTACCAAGTCATCGATGGAAGCGAGACCGTCTATCGCGACGGCACGATCAAGCTGCACGGGCCCGAAGGGTTCGAGGGTATGCGCAAGGCCGGGCGCCTTGCCGCAGAGATCCTCGACGAGCTGACGACCTTCGTGAAGCCGGGCGTGACCACCGCCGAAATCGACGATTTCGCGCGCGGCATGATGCTGGACGCAGGCGCGGTGCCCGCCACGCTGGGCTATCGCGGCTATGCGCATAGCTGCTGCACCTCGATCAACCATGTGATCTGCCACGGCATCCCGGGCGACAAGGCGCTGAAGGATGGCGACATCGTTAACATCGACGTCACTCCGCTGCTCGACGGCTGGCATGGCGACACCAGCCGCATGTTCTACGCGGGAGAACCGCCGCTCAAGGCCACGCGACTGGTCGATGTGACCTATGAATGCCTGATGCTGGGGATCGAGGCGGCATCGAAGCCCGGCGCGCGGCTGGGCGATATCGGCGCCGCGATCGAGGCGCATGCCCACCAGTTCCGCTATGGTGTGGTGCGCGAATTCTGCGGCCATGGCTTGGGCCGCCTGTTCCACGATGCGCCCGAAGTGGTCCATGCGGGCCGCGCGGGCACCGGGCCGGAACTTAAGCCCGGCATGTTCTTCACCATCGAACCGATGATCAATGCGGGCAAGCCCTGGGCGAAAGTGCTCAATGACGGCTGGACGGCGGTGACGCGCGACAAGTCGCTCAGCGCGCAGTTCGAACACTCGATCGGCATTACCGAAAACGGGGTGGAGATCTTCACCAAGAGCCCCAAGGGGTTGGACAAGCCGCCCTACGCCTGACGGCGGGAAGTGGGTGGGCAAGCTGACTTTGAGCAAAGTGCCTTCAGCCTAGGATATTCATCAAGGCCCTTCATAGGCCTTCACTGGAAAGACCGGAAGGTTCCTCAGATGCCCGCGCCTGCGACGCTCGGCGACGATGCTTTGTATGCCCGGGTTCGCGAAGGGGGCATGATAGCGCGGATCCGCTCGCACCGCTTCGGGCAATTCATCGCGGGGTATGTCGAGTAAGAGGATCAGTTGGTAGCCCGGCATAACTTCGTATGGATAGCGGTCGAGTTGGTCCAGTGCAGCTTGATAGTCCCCGACAGTGTCATAAGCCACGACTGCAAGGACAAAATCAGGATCAGGTTCCGTTCGCCAGGCGAACGGGCGGCGCTCCCTGACGGCGATGCCGACCCGCCGTGCCTCCTCGATTTCGCGGGGGTCGCCACCCCCTTCTGCCGCCCACCGTTCAAACAGGCGCTCGTAATCCTGAGCGAACTGTCGATCGTCTGCAACCCATATCAATCCATAAAGCCAATACTGGATAGCAATAAGGCAATCGGTGCACTCCATCGCCCGTCGACGAAGTTCGGGATAATCACCAAGCGCCAAGAGCGATTCACCGTAGAACGCATTGAAGATGGGGTCGACGGGATCGATCCGCAGTGCCTCGCGATAATGGACAATCGCCTGTTGGTGTTCGCCCACCGACGCGAGTGTGTAGCCCAGCAAGTATTGTGCCGGGGCGTAGTCGGGATGGTCGCGAACAAGCTGCTCGAAACCCTCAATCGCGCCCGCGATTTCGCCGCCGAATGTCGCAGGCACCATGTAGTCCGCAACCTGCGCGAGCAGATTTTCGGGGTCGAGCGCCAAAGCGCGGCGCGTCGCCGCCTCCGCAACCTCCTGCCATTCAGTAAGCGACAGGGAAAAATCCCAAGCATTGCTCGTGATTACCAGGAATGCGAGTGCCGCATGAGCATCTGCGAAGTCGGGAGCGAGGCGGGTCGCTTGCGTCAGTTCGAGAAAGCCTTGCTGCCGGTTTCCAAAGACTGCCCTGGCCCACAGGTGCTGCATTCCGCGCAGATATGCCTCGTAGGCGTTCTGGTCGACATTGGAATTGTCGGCCAGCCGGCCTTGCCCGACCCCGAACCGTGATCGAAGGACGGAGCCCAACTCCGTGGTGAAACGCATTGTGAGGAGTGAAATCGATCTGCGATCTTCGCGAAAGGTTTCGCTCCAGATCTTGCGCGAAGTCGCCGCATCAATCAGCGCCAGCGTGAGGATCGCGTCGCTGCCTTCGAACCTTACCTGCCCCTCGACCACATGCCCCACATTGAGCTGTTTGCCGATCTCGGCAATGGTCTGCCCTTCGTCAATCAGCTGCGCGGTTGAAAGGTTGGAGGTTAGCGCCAACCGTGGCAGGCCCGACAAGCTGCTGTTGAGCACCTCGGCAAGCCCGGACCCGAGCTGCCGCTCCGCTTCGCTCGCATCACCCGTCACTTTGAACGGCAGGATAGCGAGGCCCACAGACTCACTTGCTTGCGCCGCGCCGCCGCCGGGAAAGCCGGTGAAAGCCAAATATCCGCCGCCAGCCAGGGCCAGCGCAATTGCTCCTGCGCTCGCCAAGACAAGCGATTTCCTCTTGCCTGACAGTGGCGATGGTGTGGCTGCCGAATTCAAAGTGGAATTCCTGCTCGCATCCTCTCCTGTCAGCAGGGTGAGCGCGCGCAAGAGACCGTCCAGCCTGCTACTATCCGTAGGCCAGGCGACGAAATCAATCGACTGAATTTGGCGGTAGCCCAAAGGCGGCATTATCCCATCAAGCGAAATCGGGAGCAATTTGCCTTCATCGCGGGCATAGCTGGCTTCATCGAGCACCCAATGGCTTTCGATCGAGTGCTCCGACCAGGCGACGATCACCGCTTTGGCCGCGGTTATCTCGCGCTCGATATCCTTGGCGAAATGCCTGCCGCCTTCGATCTGGCGGTCCCACCACAGGCTGAAGCCGCGTTCCTTTAGCGCCGCCGCGAGCTGCTCGATCTTCGCTTGGTCGGCGCGCGCATAGGACAGGAACACGTCTGACATCTGGTGAGAATGCTAAGATTACCCCGACAAGTCCAGCCATTGCTCAACGAGGGCCCCCTTGGCGGCTGCCTTGGAATTGTTCAGATGGCGCTCCGCCTCTCTCAACATCCGCAATCGGGTCGCTAGCGGCCACTCCGATTTTCCTACATGGCCGCGTTCTGGCAAGCAGACAGTGCTCTTTGTAATTGTCGGATCGCCCCAACCCCACCCTTCGCGGCCAAAACCCGTGAGAAGGTTTTTCTTCTTCAGGACTATGTCGCATGTGTCGCATTGATCAGGAAAGCGACGCGCTTGCTGAACCAATCAGGCAATTGGGCCGCCAGAAGAGCCTGCTAACCCTCTCTTCCCGCCCTGATCGCAGCACCTGCCGCAAAGGGCGTGATCGCCACCAGCAGCAGGCTGATCGCGGCGGAGAAGCCCAAAGTCGCCGGATCGCCGCGTTCGAGCGCGCCCGCGCCGAAGATCAGGATCGGCAGCGCCAGCGGGATCAGCAGCAGGCCGGAAAGCGCCGCGCCCGCGCGCAGCCCCGCGGTCAGCGCCGCGATCATCAGGCCCACCGCCGCCAGCCCCGGCGTGCCCGCCAGCAGGCCCAGCAGCAGCAGGTGCAGCGTCTCGCCATCGAGCTTGAGCAGCGCGGCGGCAGGCAAACACGCCAGCATCAGCAGCGGCCCGAAGCTGAGCCAATGCGCGACGAGGCGCACCGCCATAACGATCTCTTCGGTCACACCGCGCAGGTTGAGCTGGTCGAAAATGCCCAGCGCGATATCCTCCTGCACCAGCCGGTCCAAGGGCAGGATCGCCGCCAGCAGCGCCGCGATCCACAGCACTCCCCCGCCAGTCTTTGCGAGCAGCGGTGCATCGGGGCCGACCGCGAAGGGATAGAGCATCGCGACGGCCAGGAAGAACAGCAGCGGCAGCGTGGCTCCGCCGCCGCGCCCGCCGAAGAGCAGGTTGCGCAGGTCACGCCACATCAATGCGGTGAGCACGCGGATCATGGCACGAATTCCGCCAGCTCAAGCACGCGCATCCCGTCGAGCGGGAAGGGCTGGTGAGAGGCCAGCACGCAGATCCCGTGCGCGCGGGAGTGGCTCTCCACCATCGCGCCGACCATGCTCACGCCGCGATGGTCGAGCCCGTTCAGCGGCTCGTCGAGCAGCCAGATCGGCGCGGTTTGCGCGGATAGCCGGGCAAGCGCGGCACGCTTGCGCTGGCCGGTCGAAAGATAGCGCACCGGCACATCGAGCAAATGCTCCATGTCCCACGGATAGTTCGTGCCCGGAGTCGCGTCGATCGCACGCCAGAAGGCAAGTGCGTGGCTCAGCGGCTGGTCAGGGTCGAGCGCGGGCTTCTCGTCGAGCAGGCCGACCGCGCCATCGCGCTCGACCGTTCCGGCATAGGGCGAGAGCAGCCCGGCCAGGATGCGCAGCAGGCTCGACTTGCCGATGCCGTTGACGCCGGTGACATGCAGCACGTCGCCCGGCTCAAGCGACAGCGATAGCCCGCGGAACAACACGCGGTCGCCACGTCGGCAGGCGAGATCATGGGCGGCGAGGCGCGCTTGCATAGCGCCTCCGGTTAGGCGAAAGCGGCTTTCGTCACAAGGAGATGGACATGATCGTTCCGCAACTCACCGATGCCGAATGCGATACATTGCTGGCCGCGCATCCCGGCTGGTCGATTTCGCGTGAGGGCAGGGCGATCGAACGGACCTTCATCTTCGCCAATTTCAGCGAAGCGTGGGGCTTCATGAACCGGGTGGCGCTGCTGGCCGAAGCGCATGACCACCACCCCGAATGGTTCAACGTTTATAACCGGTTGGAGATCACGCTCACCACGCATGACGCCGCCCCCGAAGCGGGCGGCGCCCTGTCCGAACGCGATGCAGTGATGGCAGCGGCGATCGACGCGCTGCTCTGATTCCCCGGGTTTAGCCTTCGACGCCGATCCCGATCCCCTGCGCGCGCATTTCCTTGCGCACGCGGCCGGGCAGGAAGCGCGAGAGGAACAGCAGGCGGCTCGCCATCTTGCCGACGGTGTAGTCGAGCTTGTCGCCATGCACCGCGTCCCATACCACTTTGGACACGTCGCTGACGGGTGAGACTTCAACGCCGGCCTCGACCAGGCTTTCCTTCACCGACTGGTTGGATTCGGGCCGGGTCTGCTCGATCAGCGGGGTGTCGATGAAGCCGGGGCAGAGTGCGGAAACCTTGATCCCGTCAGCCGCCCATTCGGCGTCGAGACTGCGCGTCATGCCGCGCACCGCCCATTTGGTGGCGCAATAGACGCTCATGTTCGGCGCGCCGATGATCCCGGCAAGGCTGGCGGTGTTGACGAGTGCTGATCCGGGCGCGGTCTTCTTGAGATGCGCATAGGCTGCCTGCGCGCCGAAGAGCACGCCCTTGACGTTGACATCGAGCAAGGCCTCGATCTCGCCAACCGGCTGCTCGGATATCGGACCGCCGTGGCCGATGCCTGCATTGTTGAAGACGGCGTCGATCCGCCCGCCGGCCGCGGTCGAGAATGCATTGAGCGCCGCGTCCCACGCCGCGCGGTCGCGCACATCGAGTTTGTGGGCATATTTGAAACCGCCCGGGATCAGGGCGAGCGTTTCCTCCATTCCCTGTTCGTTGACGTCACCAATGCCCACGAACCAGCCGCGCTTGCCGAAATAGATGGCGACTTCGCGCCCGATCCCCGAACCGCCGCCCGTGATGAAGATTGCCCTGCGTTCGCCCATTTCATCTCTCCCAAAAAAAACAAACCGCGCAGAGTCGATAACCCCGCGCGGCTTGCTTGTCAGCTATTTACATTGATGTCAGCTGCCGAGCGCTTCCTCCAGGCCCTGAACGTGTTCGGCACCTTCGAGGATTTGCGCGGTCGAGGGCTTCAATACATCGCCGAGCGGTTCGGCCCGCCCGCCAAGGCATTCGGCGAGGAAGTTTTCGGCGATCGCGAAGAAAGCGATATTGTTGGTCGGCTTGGCGAAGCCGTGGCCTTCATCGGGATAGAGCACATAGGTGACCGGAATCCCCGCCTTCTTCATGGCGCCCACGATCTGGTCGCTTTCGGCCTGCTTGACACGCGGATCGTTGGCCCCCTGCGCGATGAGCAGCGGCTTGGTGATCTGGTCAGCCTTGTAAAGCGGGCTCGCGGCCTTCAGCAGCGCCAGGCCTTCCTCGGTATTGGGATCACCCATCCGGTCATGGAAGACCTTCACCAGCGGCGCCCAATAGGGCGGGATGGTGGAAAGCAGGGTTTCGAGGTTCGAGGGGCCGACGATGTCGACACCGCATGCGAAAGCCTCGGGCGTGAAGGTCAGCCCCGCCAGCGTGGCATAGCCGCCATAGGAACCGCCCATGATCGCGACCTTGTCCTTGCCGGTGATGCCCTGTTCGACGGCCCAGTTGGTCGCATCGATCAGGTCGTCATGCATCTTCAGGCCCCACTGCAAATTGCCTGCATTGAGGAAGTCCTTGCCGAAGCCGGTCGAACCGCGGAAGTTGACCGACAGCACGGCATAGCCGCGGTTGGCCAGCATCTGGTGGACGGTGTTGAAGCCATAGCCATCGCGCGCCCAGGGGCCACCGTGGACGAACAGCACCATCGGCACGGCGTGATCGGGCTTGCCGTCGCCATCCGCATCGCTGCCTGGCGGCAGGGTGAGGTAGGAAGGAAGGGTCAAGCCGTCGCGGCTGGCGATCTCGACCGGATGCATCGGCTGCAGCGGCGCGCCTTCGAGTTCCGGCCGCGAAGTGTAGAAATGATTGAGCGTGCCGGCCTTGCGATCGTAGATGTAGGTCGAGCTCGGCGCGATCAGCGGATCATTCCACACGATCCACTTGCCGTCATCATCGGTGCGCGACTGAATGCCGAATTCGCCATCGAGGTTGCTGCCGAGGAATTCGAGCGCGGCCTTCACATCGGGGTCGGTCGCGGTCCATTCGGTCTTGAGATAGGTGGCCGAATAGGCTTCCACCACACCGGTCTTGGGATCGCGGATCGTGCCGCCGATATCGGCCTTGTCGTTCTCGGCGATGAGAGTGCGTTCGCCGGTCGCGACGGTTTCGGCATAGAGCGCGGCGGTGTTGCGGCCCCGGCTGTCGAGCCAGTAGAGGATCGAGCCGTCATTGGTGTAACCGGCCGGGTTCGTGGTGAGCGAATCCTCCATCGCAGTGGCCGAGAAGGGCTCGGCTTCGACCTTGCCGTCGACAACGCGGAAATAGTCCGTGCCGCCTTCCGCATTCTGCCGCATGGCCATCCGCACGGTCAGCGTATCGTCGGCCATGAAACCGGCATAGCTGTCATTCTGCAGCACCATGGTGAGCTCGCCCGTGTTGAGGTTGAGCAGGTGCACGTCGTGGTACTGGGGATTGCGGTTGTTGAGCCCGACCAGGATTTTGTCGCGGATCGATTCCGAACCGCCGATCAGCAGCACCCGGGTCTTCTCGAAGGGCGTAAGCGTGGTTTCCTTGCCGCTGGCAATGTTGACGCCATAGAGCAGGAAGTTCTCGTCGCCGCCCTTGTCCTGGATGTAGAGCAGGCTCTGCGAATCCGGCGACCAGAAATACTGGCGGATCGGGCGATCCTTGGCATCGGTCATCGGCTTGCCGCCATCGGGATTATCGACCGGCGCCATCCACACGTTGAGCACGCCGTCCTTGGGTGCGAGCCAGCTCAGCCATTTTCCGTCGGGGCTAATCTGTCCGCCGGCGCGGGACGGGTTGCCGAAAAGCGCATCGCGCGGGATCAACGGGGCGGCTTGGTGGTGCTGGTGCATCGTGGTTCCATCATTGGCGTGGTGGTCGGCAAGCGCCATGCCGGGCAGCGCCAAAGCCGTTGCGGCGAGCGCGGTAGTAAGCAGGCGAGTTGCCAGGGGTCCTTTGGTCATCGGTATTCCTCTCTCGAGTTGGAACGGTGCTTTGCGACCTTGCGGTGTGTTGTAATACTAATACACGCGGAATTGCTCGTGGCAATAGATACTCATAACGCGGGATTGGCGTAATAGTGCCATGTGAAAATCGCCATCGCGCCGCGATGGGGACGCCAGGCCTCGCCGAACTCGCGGGTCGGCTTTTCGGTGGGGCGTTCGGGCAGTTCGAGCAGCCGTTTGACGCCCTCCTGCACGGCCAGGTCCCCCGCCGGCCAGATATCGGTGCGGCCTTCGGCAAACAGCAGGTAGATCTCCGCCGACCAGCGCCCGATGCCCTTGATCCGGGTCAGCTCGGCGATGGCGGTCTCGTCGTCTTCGGGCAGCTTGTCGAAGTCGAGCTCGCCTGCGGCTGACAGTTCGCACAGGCTGCGCGCATAGCCCTGTTTCTGGCGCGACAATCCGCAGGCGCGCAGCGTATCGAAGTCGCGTTCGAGCAGGCAGGCGGGAGTGAATTCCGGACCCAGTTCCGCCTCAAGCTTGTTCCACATGCTGCTCGCTGCTGCGACCGAGACCTGCTGCCCCACGATCGTGCGCAACAGCGTCTTGAATCCGCGATCGCGGATGCGCGGTTCGGGATAGCCGACTCGTTCCAATTCGCGCGCGATGCGCGAGTCGCGTTCGGCCAGCGCGTCGAGGCCTGACCGGATTGCCTTGGCGCTCAGTCCCACTAATGATTCCCCTAGCTTGCAAATTAGCTCGGCAGACCGTAGCAGCCCGCCCGAGCACTCGATAGTGGCCGCAGCACATGCGCGCCGATCAGGAAGGAACTTGCACCGATGCCCAAGCTGACCGTCGTCAACCGTGCCGGGGAAGAATCGACCATCGATGTCGAAGATGGCCTGACCGTGATGGAAGCGATCCGCGACAATGGCTTCGACGAGCTGCTGGCGCTGTGCGGCGGGTGCTGCTCTTGCGCGACCTGTCATGTCCTGGTCGACCCGGGCTTCATGGGCAAGCTGCCGCAGATGAGCGAAGATGAGGACGATCTGCTCGAAAGCTCCGACCATCGCGGCGAAACTTCGCGCCTCGCATGCCAGATCGCCTTCACGACCGATCTCGACGGGCTCAAAGTAACTATCGCCCCTGAAGATTGAAGTTGATTGCGGCGGGCCGTGCTAGGCCCTAATTCTTCCCGCATGAACATTACCAAGCCATTCGGCTCGACGCTCGACCTGATCGGCAATACGCCGCTTGTCCTGCTAAAGGGGCCTAGCGAAGCGGCGGGTTGCGAGATCTGGGGCAAGTGCGAATTCACTAACCCCGGTTCCTCGGTGAAGGACCGCGCAGCACTCTACATCGTCCGCGATGCCGAAGCGCGCGGCGAACTCAAGCCCGGCGGCACCGTGGTAGAAGGGACTGCGGGCAATACCGGTATCGGCATCGCGCTGGTCGCAAATGCGCGCGGTTACAAGACCGTGATCGTGATGCCCGACAACCAGTCTCAGGAAAAGATGGACACGCTGCGCGCGCTTGGCGCGGAACTGGTGCTCGTGCCGCCGACCAAGTTCGCCGACCCCAACCATTTCGTGCACACTTCGCGCCGGCTGGCCGAGGAGACCGCCGGGGCGGTGTGGGCTAACCAGTTCGACAATATCGCTAACCGCAAGGCGCATATCGAGGGGACCGCACCAGAGCTGTGGGAGCAGCTTGAAGGCCGGATCGATGGCTTTACTTGCGCAGCGGGCACGGGAGGAACGATTGCGGGCGTTGGCATGGGTCTCAAGGCCTTTGACGAAAATGTGCGGATCGCGCTGACCGACCCGCATGGCGCCGCGCTCTACAATTATTTCGCCTGTGGCGAACTCAAGGCTGAAGGCTCCTCTGTTGCGGAGGGGATCGGGCAGGGCCGGATCACCGCCAATCTCGAAGGCGCGCCAATCGATACGCAATATCGCATTTCCGACGAGGAAGGGCTGCATTGGGTCGGGCGGTTGCTGCGCGAGGAGGGGCTCTGCCTCGGCCTGAGTTCTGGGATCAACGTCGCGGGCGCGATCGAACTGGGCAAGCAGCTGGTGGCGGACGGGCGCAAGGACGTGCGGGTCGCGACGATCCTGTGCGATACGGGCTTCCGCTATCTTTCGACGCTGTACAATGCCGATTGGCTCCGTTCGAAGGGTTTGCCGGTGTTCGAATGGCTCGAGCGCGATTGACTGGCGACGCCCAGGCTCTAGCCTGAACCTGCGATAGCGAAAGGCGATGTTGTGAAACTGCCCGAACTGCGCGGACCGAGCGAACCGCAGATGCCCGATGAAGGCGTCGCGGGCGGCGGTGCCTCCTCCGGAGGGAACCGCTCCCAGGCAGTGCAGCGCCTGCAGGTGGGGCTGTCGGGCCTTGCCGCCATGATCCTGCTGGTCGGCCTCGCCAACATCATCCAGGACCGGGCGCGGGTGGCCGACGAGATGGCCGTTCCCGAAGCAGCGTCTACGATTGCGCCGGCTGCGCCTCCGCCGCAGACCGACCCGCTGGCCGATGCCGGGGTCGTGCCCGATCTCCCGGCAGAGCCCTCGCCGAGCCAGAGCTCCGCAATCGTCCCAGAACAAGGCAATGGCCCAGGCCGCCCAACGCCTTAAGCTCGCCATCGCGGCCATGCTGCTGGCGCTCGGCATCGCTGCCGGGCTGTGGGCTTGGCAGCATGTTTCGCAGCCCGTGGATCGCAAGCCGCTTGGCGTGATGAGCAGCCTGCCGATCTATTGGCCCGAAGGGGCGGACCTGACGATGGTGATCGAGGGCGGAGGACAGGTGCCCTGGGTCCGCAGCACGCTTGAGGAACGTTACGAACTGTCGCCGCTCGATACGCTGGCAGCCGCGCCTGACGGGGAGGGCGGGCAGATCGACCCGCTTGCCGGGCTTGACCGGCTCCTGATTGCCCAGCCGCGCGGGCTCAGCCCTGCAGACAATGCTGCGCTCGACCAATGGGTGCGCGGCGGCGGACGGCTGCTGTTCCTTCTCGATCCGATGCTGACAGGGCGATACGCTGTGCCGCTTGGCGATCCGAGCCATCCGGTGGCGATGGGACTCATCCCGCCGGTCGTGGTGCGCTGGGGGCTGGGGATGCAGTTCAACGAAGCCCAGCCATTGGAGGTTCGCTCCGAAAGCTATGGCAGCGGTTCCATTCCCGTGCTGCTGGCGGGCGAGATGCTTTTGGCGGATCCCGATCCGGAGGCAAGCGACGAGGAACTGGCGGCGCGCGGCGATTGCCGAATCCTGGGCAGCGGGATCGCTGCGCAGTGCGATGTGGGGAAGGGGCGGGTAACTCTCGTCGCCGATGCCGCATTGCTCGAATTTTCGGATCCGCCGGGCGAAGCACCCGATCAACTGCTGGCACTGACCGAATTCGCCTTCAATTAGAGAAGGTTGAACCGCATTTCGGGCGCGACTCGTAGCTACCGGGGAAATCACGGGCAGCGCAGTGCGCTTGCGACTCGCGAGTCGCGAAATCGACGGAAAAACAGGGGATTGCACGTAGGACTTGCCGCGATCGGCGAGTGGTCAGGCAAAATTTGCACGAAAATATTCAATTATAAATCAATTATTTAACACATTATCCCGTGAATTCCCGTAAAAATCCCTTTCATCCCCATGCCTCCCGCGATATTACCAAGGCCCATCGGACATGGAGTTTCGTTCGGCGCCTCCCTCTCGGAGTGCGCACCGCCTGCACTCGCGCGCAGGCGGTGACGGCGAAGCTGTGTCTGTGGGGCAAAGGGGCCTCGGGGAACAGGGCGGAGGGGGACAAGTGTCTTTCGGAGGATATAGTGGACAGGCCTATTCGCCTTCGGGCGACAAGGGTCGTTTTGTCCTGCCTCCCAGCTTCCGCAAGGCGGTCAAGGAATCGTCCGACGGCCGCATCCTCTGCCTCGACAAGCACGATCGCTGGAATTGCCTCGTCGGCTTCGGCCTGTCGCGCAATGACGAACTCGAAGCGCAGCTCGACCGCGAGGAAGACCGCGCGCTGCGGCTTGGCCGCGACTTCGACCGCGACCTTCGCGCCACCCAGCTGTTCGGATTTGCCCAGGTGCCGTTCGATGACAGCGGCCGCTTCATCATGCCCGAGCACCTGCGCAGCCTCGGCCGCGTGGAAGACGGGCTCTATTTCCAGGGTGCGGGCCGGTTCTTCACGATCTGGAACCCGGTGGAGCTCTCGCGCATGGGCGAGGAATGGGAAGCGGCGCAGGCCGCTTGCGCCAATCTCGTCGCCGAGGCGCAAGCCAAGGGCAAGGGGGGCGGCAAATGAGCCCCGCCGCCCCAGCAAACGACGCCCCCCACATCCCCGTTCTCCTCGATGAAGTAATCGCTGCGCTCGACCCGCGGCCCGGCGATGTCATCGTGGATGCCACTTTCGGTGCGGGCGGATACACCCGCGCGCTGCTTGACTGCGGCGCGACCGTCCATGCCTTCGACCGCGATCCGGATGCGATCGCGCAAGGCCGCGGATGGGCCGAGGCGCGTACTACCCCTCCGCGCCTTGTGCTCCATCCGCGGCGCTTTTCGGAGATGGTGGCGGCACTGGCCGAGGCCGGCATTGCGCAGGTCGATGGCGTGGCGATGGATATCGGCGTCTCGTCGATGCAGCTTGACCAGCCCGAGCGGGGCTTCGCCTTCTCGGTCGATGGCCCGCTCGACATGCGGATGAGCCAGGAAGGCGAAAGCGCAGCGGATTTTCTCAATACCGCCGCGGAATCGACCATCGCCGATGTGCTTTACGAATATGGCGAAGAGCGCCAGTCGCGCCGCGTCGCCCGGGCGATCGTGGCGGCGCGCCCGCTCCACACTACTGGCGAGCTGGCCCGCGTGGTGCGCAAGGCGCTGGGCCACAAGCCGGGCGACAAGAAGGATCCCGCCACGCGCAGTTTCCAGGCGATCCGCATCCATGTGAACGGCGAGCTCGACGAATTGCGCGAAGGGCTGTTTGCGGCCGAGCACGTGTTGCGCGCTGGCGGGCGGCTGGCGGTGGTGAGCTTCCACAGCCTTGAGGATCGCATCGTCAAGCGCTTCCTGCGCGATGCCGCGGGCCGCAGCGGCGGCTCGCGCTATCTGCCCGAGAACGATGCGACGCCCGCGATCTTCACGCAGATTTCGAAGGGCATCCGCCCCTCCGACGCGGAAATTGCCCGCAATCCCCGAGCCCGTTCTTCAACTTTGCGCCACGCGGTGCGCAGCGACGCACCGCCGAGAAAGGAGGCCGCGTGATCATGTCCGGATCCCGTTTGCACCAGATCGGCTGGCTGGCTGTTCTCGCGATATGCGGCAGCCTGTTCCTCGCGCTCAGTTTCCGCGTCCACGCGGTGAAGAGCGAAGTGCTGTTGGCGGAACGCCAGATCATCGCGCTTGAGCGCGAGACGCTGATGCTCGAAACCGAATTCGAAGCGCGCGCCAACCAGCGCCAGCTCGCAGAATGGAACGAAGTCGACTTCGGATACCAGGCGCCGCGCGCGGACCAGTTCTTCGAAAGCGAACTCCAGCTGGCCAGCCTTAGCGCGCCGCTGGGCCCGGCCGCGCCCAGCCCGATCCGGGTCGCTCGTGCCGATAACGCAACCGATGGCGCTGCGCCTTCCGCTTCCCGCACGATGGTCTCGCCAGTCTCCGGCCGCCCCGTGACAATGGCCTCTGCCGCCATGCCCGGTGCTACTGCGACGGTGGCTGAAGCCTTTGGCGAACTGCTGGCCGAAGCCTCACCGGTGCGCAGCGCGCAAGCGCGCACCTTGCTGAGTGCCGAGGCGGCTGAATGAACACACTCACGGCCAGCGCGGCCATATCCACGGGCAGAGTCGAACTGGTAGCATTCCGGCGCGAATCCCTCGCTCTGGCGCGCTGGCGAGTGCTGTGGATCGCGCTGGTCTTTGCAGCGGTCGCCGCGGCGGCATTGCTGCGGATCGCCTATCTCGGGCTGGCCGATCACGGCACCACGCGCACTTCGCTTGAGGAAGCGCTGCTGCCGCCTCGCGGCGAAATCACCGATCGCAATGGCGTGCCGCTTGCGCGCGCCTTCCCGGCCTATGCGCTGTGGTACAATCCCAAGGCGCTGGGTGAAAGCGGCTCGCCGCTGGTCAAGTCGCCGCAGGAAGTGGCCGCGCGCCTTGCCGCAATCTTCCCCGAGCTCGACGAGATCGACGTCGCCGAGCGGCTCGCGTCGGGCAAGGCGGGTTATTTGCGCCGCCGCGTACTGCCTGAGGACGCGAACAAGGTGCAGGCTATCGGCGAACTGGCGCTGGAAATGCCGCGCGAGAACGACCGGCACTACCCGCAAGGCATGCTGGCCGCGCATATCCTTGGCTATGTCACGCCCGATGGCGAGGGCAAGATCGGCATGGAGCAAGTGCTCAACGAGCGATTGTCCGATCCCGTGACCCGCAGCACTCCCAAGCCGCTTTCGATCGACATTCGCGTGCAGGGCGCGCTGGAGGACGAGTTGCGGCGCGGCATGCTGGCCGTCAACGCAATGGGTGCAGCGGGGATCGTGCTGGATGTCGACACGGGTGAAGTGCTTGCGCTCGCGTCGCTGCCGGAATTCGACCCCAATGCGGTGCAGAGCGAAGACCTGATCCTGAGCGATGAAGCCCACAAGCGCGGCGAAACGCCGCGGGCATTCAACCGGGTTACCAACCAGGTTTATGAACTGGGTTCGACCTTCAAGCCGCTGACCATCGCAGCGGCGATCGACGCGGGCGTGGTGCGCGACTTCGGCAAGGAATGGAACGCCATGCCTGTCCAGGTCGGTCGATTCACGATCAAGGACCTGCACCCGCTGGGCGCTTCGCTCAACGTGCCGCAGGCGCTGATCCACTCGTCGAACACAGTGACTGCTCGCGTAGCCGACGAACTTGGGCCGGAGCGCTTGCGCCGCACGATGATGGATTTGGGCATGAACGAGCGGCCCTATATCGAGCTGCCTGCGCGCGGCTTCCCGCTGTGGCCGGGCAAGGACTGGGCGCGACTGACCAATATGACCGTCAGCTATGGCCATGGCATCGCGGTTACCCCGCTACACTTGGCCAGCGCCTATGCCGCCATTGTCAATGGCGGGATCTGGCGTCCCACGACCGTACACAAGCTGGCGGCGCATGAGGTTCCGCGCGGCCGCCGGGTGTTCAAGGCATCGACCTCGTCGCGAATGCGCCAACTTCTGCGCATGATCACGCTCTACGGTACTGGTCGCAAAGCCGATGCGCCGGGCTTCCGCGTGGGCGGCAAGACCGGATCGGCCGAAAAGCCGGGGGCTGGCGGCTACAAGCGTTCATCGCTGGTTTCGACCTTCGCCGCCGCTTTCCCGATGGATCGCCCGCGCTATGTCGTGGTGGCGATGCTCGACGAACCGCGCGGGACGATCGCCAGCTCGTTCCAGCGTACCGCAGGCTATACGGCAGCACCCATCGTGGGCAAGCTGGTGCCACGGATCGGGCCGCTGCTGGGTGTGCGCCCCGATACCAGTCGCGATGTTGATCTGACCGATCTCCAGGCGCTCGTGCCGGAGAAGGATTGATGAAGCTCGCGAGTTTGGCGGAAACTGCCGGGATTGCGCTCGCCGTAGCTGGTGAGGCCGAAGTGACCGGCTTCGCGATCGACCATCGCAAGGTCGCGCCCGGCACGGTGTTCGGTGCGTTCCGTGGCGCGCGGGTCAATGGCGAGGACTTCACTCCCGCTGCAGTCGAAGCGGGTGCGGTGGCGGTGGTCGCAAGGCCCGAAGCGTCGGTTGAAGGCGCGGTCCATATTGCCGATGCCGAACCGCGCCGTGCCTTTGCACGGCTTGCAGCAGCCTTCTTCACGCCCGTTCCGCGAGTGATCGTAGCGGTGACGGGCACCAACGGCAAAACCTCGATCGTCGAAATGACCCGCCAGCTCTGGCGCATGGGCGGCGAACGCTCGGCCAGCATCGGCACGCTGGGCGTAACAACGTCCGACGAAAGCGTTTCGACGGGTTTGACTACACCCGATATCGTCACCTTCCTGAGCAATATGAGCGGGTTGGCGCGCGAAGGCGTAACCCATGTCGCCTATGAGGCTTCGAGCCATGGGCTCGACCAGTTTCGCAATGAAGGCGTGCCCGTGGCGGCAGGCGCCTTCACCAATTTCAGCCGCGACCACCTCGATTACCACGGCACGATGGAAGCTTACTTCGCGGCCAAGATGCGGTTGTTCGACGAGGTGCTCCAGCCGGGATCGGCGGCAGTGATCTGGCATGGCGAGGACGATAGCGAGTGGACCCGCAAGGCCATCGAGCATGCGCAAGAAAGGTCGCTGCGCGTGCTCACGGTGGGCGAGCGGGGCGAATTCATCCGCCTCCTCGCCCGTACGCCGACCCAGCTCGGCCAGACGCTGGAGATCGAATACGAAGGCGCGCGCCGCACCATCAATCTGCCGCTGATCGGAGCCTATCAGGCCGCCAATGCGCTCACCGCTTGTGCGCTGGCGATCGCGACCGGCAGCCCGGTCGGCCAGGTATTGGATTCGGCGAACCGCCTGCAGCCGGTGCGCGGCCGGCTGGAGCGAGCGGCGATTACCGCCATGGGCGCTCCGGTCTATGTCGATTACGCACATACTCCCGACGCGCTCGAAGCGGCGATTGCGGCACTGCGCCCGCATGTCGAAGGGCGGCTGATCACGGTTTTCGGCGCAGGCGGCGACCGCGACCAGGGCAAGCGCGCGCCGATGGGCGCAGCGGCCGCAGCCGGTAGCGATGTGGTTATTGTGACCGATGACAATCCGCGCGGCGAAGATGCGGCGACAATTCGCGCCGCCGTGCTTGAAGGCGCGCCAGATGCTATCGAGATCGGTGACCGCCGCGCGGCGATTGCCGAAGCGATCCGCCTTGCGGGCGCGCAGGACATTGTACTGGTGGCGGGTAAAGGCCACGAACAAGGACAGATAATCGGGTCAGGAGAGTCTATGCGGATCTTGCCGTTCGACGACGTGCAGGTGGCGCGCGAGTGCGCCGGGGCGGAGGTGGCGCAATGAATGCTTTGAGAGCATTGCGTAGCTGGCCCGCCGACCAGCGCGATGCGCTGCCGCTGGCGCTGTGGAGTTCGGACGAGATTGCCGCGGCGACCGGAGGCATGGCAAGCCACGAATTCCAGGCTTCGGGCGTCGAGATGGACTCGCGCGACGTCCGCCGCGGCGACCTGTTCGTGGCACTTAGCGGCGAAGCGATGGACGGCCACCGCTTCCTGCCGCAGGCCTTCGCCAATGGTGCAGTTGCCGCGATCGTCGATCGACCGGTCGATTACCCGCATGTGCTGGTGAAGGACACCACCGCCGCGCTCCATGCGCTTGCTGCCGCCTCCCGCGACCGCGCTCAGGCGGTGCGCATCGGTGTGACCGGATCGGTCGGCAAGACCGGGGTCAAGGAAGCGATCTTCCTCGCGCTCGATCGCGCCAGCCGCGGCGCCGCGCACCGTAGCGTGCGCAGCTACAACAACCATGTCGGCGTGCCGCTCACGCTGGCGCGCATGCCCGCGCGCAGCCGCTTCGGAGTGTTCGAAATGGGCATGAACCACGCGGGCGAGATCCGTGCGCTGACGGCACATGTGCGCCCGCACGTCGCGCTCATCACCACCATTGCCCCGGCGCATATCGAGAACCTCGGCAGCATGGAGGCGATCGCCGCCGCCAAGGCCGAAATCTTTGAATCGCTGATGCCGGGCGGTACTGCGGTGATCCCGGCTGACAGCCCCTGGGTTGCGCAATTGCGCGAGGCGGCGAGGAAATATGCGGCGAAGGTCGTGACCTTCGGCAGTTCACCTGACGCCGATGTACGCCTGCTCGATGCCATCCCCAGCGCCAATGGCGGATCGCTGGTCACGGCGGACCTTGGTGATACGCGGCTGTGCTATTCGGTAGCCGAGCCGGGCGAACACTGGATCGCCAATTCGCTTGGCGTCATGGCGGCAGTGCAGGCGGCGGGCGGCGACCTTGGCGCGGCCGGCCTTGCGCTGGCAGAAATGGGCGGGCTCAAGGGTCGCGGCGCGCGCCACCAGCTGGCGGTGCCGGGGGGCAAGGCGCTGCTGATCGACGAAAGCTATAACGCCAACCCCGCTTCGATGCGTGCGACCCTGCGCCAATTGGGCCAGACCCCGGCCACAAGGCGGATCGCCGTGCTCGGAAGCATGAAGGAATTGGGCGACTTCGGGCCGAAGTTCCATGCGCAGCTGACGGAGCCTCTGGCGGAGGCGAAAGTCGACTATGCGATCCTGGTGGGCGACGAGATGCGCGCCCTCGCGCGGGAATTGGGGAAAGGCGGTGCAGTATCGCTTGGCATAACCGCCGGCTTCGCGCATTGCGATAACCCAGCCGAAGCGATCGCGGCGCTCAAGGAATTCGGCATCACTGCAGGTGATGCGATTTTGGTAAAGGGCTCCAACTCGGTCGGACTCGGCGCGCTGGTGTCACACTTCACGGGTCTTTCTGCAGCCGGGACCTAGGATTATCGCATGCTATACCTGATCGCCGAATGGCTGGGTTTCGAAGGCGTTTTCAACCTCATACGCTACCAGACCTTTCGTGTCGGGGCCACGTTGATCACGGCGCTCTTCATTGGCCTGCTGATCGGCCCGCGTTTCATCAACCTGCTGCGCGTGCGCCAGGGCAAGGGGCAGCCGATCCGCGAGGACGGCCCGCAATCGCATCTGGCCAAGCGCGGCACGCCGACGATGGGCGGGCTGATGATACTGGTTTCGCTCACGCTTTCGTTGCTGCTGTGGATGGATCTTTCCAATCCGCTGGTGTGGGCTTGCTTCGCGGTCACCATCGGTTTCGGGGCGATCGGCTTCCTCGACGATTACGACAAGGTTTCGAAATCGAGCCATCGCGGCGTGCCCGGGCGGGTGCGACTGCTGCTGGAATTCGTGGTTGCCGGCATCGCCTCGTGGATCATCGTGAGCCAGGTCAGCACCAATCTCTACGTACCTTTCCTCAGCGGCGTTTCGATCCCGCTCGGGCCGTTTTACTTCGTGTTTGCGGCGACGATCATCGTCGGTTTCGGCAATGCGGTGAACCTGACCGACGGGCTTGATGGCCTGGCGATCATGCCGGTGATCATCGCGGCGGGCACTTTCGCGATCATCGCCTATCTCGTCGGCCGCGTCGACTTCTCGGCTTATCTCGGCATCCCGCATGTTCCGGGCGCGGGCGAACTCGCGATCTTCTGCGCGGCGATCATGGGGGCGGGGCTCGCCTTCCTGTGGTTCAACGCGCCGCCTGCCGCCGTGTTCATGGGCGATACGGGCTCGCTTGCCTTGGGCGGCGCTCTGGGCGCGATTGCTGTCGCGAGCCATCACGAAATCGTGCTGCTGATTGTGGGCGGGCTGTTCGTGGTCGAGACCGCCAGCGTGATTATCCAGGTGTTCTGGTTCAAGCGCACCGGCAAGCGGGTGTTCCGCATGGCGCCGATCCACCACCATTTCGAGCAGCTTGGCTGGAGCGAAAGCAAGGTCGTGATCCGTTTCTGGATCATCGCGATCGTGCTGGCGATGGCGGGCCTGGCAACGCTGAAGCTGAGGTGACGCGCAGGTGATCACCTCTTCCGCCTTCCACGGAAAGAAATACGCAGTGTTGGGACTTGCGCGTTCGGGCGCCGCGACGGTCGAGGCGTTGCTGGCGAGCGGGGCGCAGGTGCTGGCGTGGGACCGGCAGGACAATGCGCGCGTGCCGTTCGAGGGGCGCTGCGAATTGGCCGATCCGCTGGAAATGGACCTGACCGGGTTCGACGGGGTGGTGGTATCGCCCGGCGTGCCGCTCAACACCCATCCGGTCAAGCCGCATGCCGAACGGTTCGGCGTGCCGGTGATCGGCGATATCGAACTGTTCGCGCAGGCGCGAGCCGAACTGCCGCCGCACAAGGTGGTGGGGATTTCCGGCACCAATGGCAAATCGACCACCACCGCGCTGGTGCACCATATCCTGAAGACTGCGGGCGTACCGACGACGATGGGCGGGAATATCGGCCTGCCGATCCTGGCGCAGGACCCGCTTCCAGAAGGCGGAGTTTATGTGCTCGAACTGTCGAGCTACCAGATCGACCTGACCTTCAGCCTCGATTGCGATGTCGCGGTGCTGCTCAATATCACGCCCGATCATCTGGATCGCTATGATGGCAGCTTCGAGAAATATGCCGCGAGCAAGGCACGGTTGTTCGAGATGCAGTCCGCCCAAAGGTTAGCGGTCGTCGAATATGCGGCTGAAGCTGATCTTGACGTTCTGGATGGAGCGTCCGAACAGCTTTCGATCCAATTCATCGACAAGGTTGATCTGCCGAGCGGACAAAACGACTGGCCATCGTTACAAGGCCCGCACAATCTGCAAAATACTCAGGCAGCTGTGGTTGCTTGTCGTGCGCTTGGGCTGACCGACGTTGTCATCGGAGAAGGCCTCCGCACCTTCACCGGTCTCCCCCACCGCATGGAGCGCGTCACCACTCACAACGGCGTGCTGTTCGTCAACGACAGCAAGGCGACGAACACCGACAGTGCCGCCCCGGCACTGGCTGCGTTTCCGCCCGATCCGGCGATCAATAATGGCGCGCCGCGTATCCACTGGATCGTCGGCGGATTGCCCAAGGAAGACGGGCTCGGCGCAACCGAGGCACATCTCGCCAATGTCAAGGCCGCCTATACCATCGGCGAAGCCGGGCCGCGCTTTGCCGAACTGCTTGCCCCGCATGTGCATGTAGAACGGGCGGAAATGATGTGCGAAGCGGTGACGCGCGCGATCGCACGCGCACGCCCCGGCGAAGTAGTTTTGCTGTCGCCCGCCTGCGCCAGTTTCGACCAGTTCCGCGACTATGAAGCCCGCGGCGCGCATTTCCGCCAGGTTGTGGCAGCGCTTACCGGCTCGGACGAAGAAGCCCTCGAAGCGCTCGCGACGGGAGAAACCGCATGAGTTCGGTCAAGCCCTATATCCCGCATCAGCGCGCGCGCAGGACCGGCCCGAACGCGCCGCTGCAGATCGACTGGCGCGGCGAGCTGCGTATCTGGTGGCGCGAAGTCGACCAGGTGGCGCTGGCCCTTGTATTGCTGCTGATGCTGGTCGGAACGGGTGCTGTCGCGGCAGCTTCGCCTGCCAGCGCGAGCCGCCTTTCGACCTCCGAAGTGCGGCTCGATGACTTCTATTTCTTCAAGCAGCATATCGTTTGGCAAACGCTGGGCATTGGGGTGATGCTTGGCGCATCCATGCTCTCGCGCGAGCGGGCGCGGCAGGCGGGCGTGCTGCTGGCATCGGCCATGCTGGTGCTGCTGGCGCTGGTCCCGCTGATCGGGTTCGAAGTGAATGGCGCCCAGCGCTGGATCAACCTCGGCTTTTCGCTCCAGCCGTCGGAATTCCTCAAACCCGCATTCGCCATCCTGCTCGCCTGGATCTTGAGCCTGCGGCTGCGCGATCCGGACTTGCCGGTGCTCGCCTTCGCATCGGCCATACTGGTGCTTGTCGCCATGCTGCTGATGATGCAGCCCAACCTTGGCGACACCATGCTGTTCGCAGGGATCTGGTTCGTGCTGGTGCTGCTTTCGGGCGTCAGCGTGCAGCGCCTGAGCGCACTGGTCGGCGTGGGCATCGTCGGACTGACTGCCGCCTATTTCCTCTATGACAATGCCCGCCACCGGATCGACTCCTTCCTTGGCGGCGGCACCGCCTTCGATCAGGTCGACCTGGCCGAACGCACGCTTCTGGCTGGCGGCTGGACCGGCACCGGGCTATGGTTGGGCATCCGCAAGATGAACCTGCCTGAAGCACATACGGACTATATTTTCTCGGTGATCGGCGAGGAATTCGGCCTGCTTGCCTGCGCTCTGGTGGTGATCCTGTATCTCGCCTTGCTGTGGCGCGTGCTGTTGCGGCTGGTGGACGAGGACAACCTTTTCGCGGTGTTGGCCGGTTCCGGCCTGGTCGCGGCGATCGGTGGACAGGCCTTCATCAACATTCTTGTGAACCTGCAGCTGTTCCCGTCGAAAGGGATGACGTTGCCGCTGGTCAGCTATGGCGGTTCCTCGACCATCGCGATGTGCCTCACGGTGGGGCTGTTGCTGGCGATCACCCGTCGCAATCCGTTCCTGCGGCGCGAAACGCCGGGGCTCAAGGCGATGCTCGAACGGCGGGAGGATGCGGCATGAGCGGCGATATTCGTACCGGCGCCAGCCGCCACTATGTCCTCGCCGCTGGTGGCACCGGCGGGCACCTGATCCCGGCCTTTGCGCTTGCGAAAGAGCTGGACCGGCGAGGGCACCATGTCGCGCTGATCACCGATGAGCGCGGCGCGGCGATCCCCGGCAAGCCCGATTTCCTTACCGCGCATGTGATCCCGGCGGGCCGCTTCGGCAAGAACCCGCTGCGTTGGCTGGGCGGGATCAAGGCCGTGCTCGAAGGGCGCGCAATGGCGCATCGCCTGTTCGACACTTTCGCGCCGAGCGCGGTGGTGGGCTTCGGCGGCTATCCGGCCTTTCCCGCGATGCTGGCGGCGACGGGCGCGGGCATTCCCACGGTGATCCACGAGCAGAATGCAGTGCTGGGTCGCGTCAACCGCCTGCTGGCAGGCCGGGTGGATGCGATCGCTACCTCCTATGACGAGGTCGAGCGGCTCAAGCACAAATTTATCGACAGGGTGCATGTGGTGGGCAACCCGGTGCGCCCCGAAGTTCTTGCCCTGCGCGACGAGGATTACCCGGCTTTCACTGAAGACGGCTTGCTCAAGGTGCTCGTCACCGGCGGCAGCCAGGGCGCGCGCGTGCTGTCCGAAGTGGTGCCCGACGGGCTGGCAATGCTGCCGCCCGCGCTGCGCCAGCGGTTGCAGGTGACCCAGCAATGCCGCGCCGAAGATCTCGACCGGGTGCGCGAACGCTATCGTACGCATGACATCCCGGCGGAGCTTGGCACCTATTTCGAGGACATGGACGCGCGGCTGGCCGAATGCCATTTGTTCATCGGCCGCGCCGGCGCCTCGACCATTGCCGAGCTTACTGCGGTGGGCCGCCCGGCGATCCTGATCCCACTACCGATCGCGACAGACGACCATCAGGCTGCCAATACGCGCGAAATGGTGAAGGCAGGCGGAGCGCGGATGATCCGCCAGCCCGCGGTCACGGTGAAGGAAGTCACCGGCTGGGACGACAAGGACAATCGCGAGCGGGTGGCGCAGTCCGACGCATTCCAGAAGCTGTCGAAGGATATTTCGCTCCAGATCCAGGCGATGGCGATGGCTCCGCAGACGCTGGCCAATGCCGCGCATGCAGCGTGGAACTGCGGGCGGCCGCATGCCGCGCGCGACCTTGCCGACCTTGTCGAAGGTTTTGGCGGGGTTGACCTGATGGATGTGATCCGCGTCGGCAGCGAAAGTCTTGAGCGCAATGGCGAGGGCGCACCCGCCACCGGCATGGCCAATCGGGATCGTGCGGCATGAAGGGCGTCGGCACCGACATCGGGGTGATCCATTTCGTCGGCATCGGCGGGATCGGCATGTCGGGCATCGCCGAGGTGATGCACAACCTTGGTTACCAGGTGCAGGGATCGGACATCGCCGAAAGCGCGAGCGTCGAGCGGCTGCGCGCGCGCGGGATCGAGGTCAAGATCGGCCATGCGCGCGAGAATGTCGAAGGCGTGGCTGTGGTGGTAACTTCCACGGCCGTGCGCCGTGCCAACCCTGAAGTTGCGGCGGCATTGGAAGCGCGCATCCCGGTGGTTCGCCGCGCGGAAATGCTGGCGGAACTGATGCGGCTCAAATCGACCGTCGCGGTCGCCGGCACGCATGGCAAGACCACAACCACCAGCATGATCGCGGCGCTGCTCGATCGCGGCGGGATCGATCCCACCGTGATCAACGGCGGGATCATCGAGCAATATGGCTCGAACGCGCGGCTTGGCGCTTCCGACTGGATGGTGGTCGAAGCCGACGAGAGTGACGGCAGCTTCCTGCGGCTCGACGGGACGATCGCGGTCGTCACCAATATCGATCCCGAGCACCTCGACCATTACGGCGATTTCGAAGGCGTGAAGCGCGCTTTCGTGGAGTTCATCCACAACGTGCCCTTCTATGGCGCTGCCGTGCTGTGCATCGACCATCCTGAAGTCCAGGCGGTGATCGGCCAGGTGCGTGACCGCAAGGTGGTGACCTACGGTTTCTCGCTCCAGGCCGATATTTGCGGGATCAATGTCCGGCCCGATGCGGGCGGCAATTTGTTCGACGTGATCGTGCGCCAGCGCGGCGAGGAAGACCGCCGCATCGAAGGCGTACGACTGCCGATGCCAGGGCGGCACAACGTCCAGAATGCGCTCGCCGCGATCGCAGTGGCCATTGAGATGGGCTGCGGCGACGATGTGATCCGCGAAGGTTTCGGCGCGTTCGGCGGGGTGCGGCGGCGCTTTACCAAGGTGGGCGAAGTCGCGCTCGAGGGCGGGACCGCTACGGTGATCGACGACTATGCGCATCACCCGGTCGAAATCCAGGCCGTGCTCGCCGCCGCGCGCGAAGCGGTTGGCGGCGCGAACGGCGGGCGCGTGATCGGGGTGGCGCAGCCGCACCGCTTCACTCGGCTACGCGATTTGATGGACGAGTTCCAGACCTGCTTCAACGAGGCTGACCGCGTGTATGTTACGCCGGTCTATACCGCCGGTGAGGAGCCAATCGAAGGCGTCAATGCCGAAGCGCTGGTGGCGGGGCTCAAGTCGCGCGGGCACCGTTCGGCAGCCACAGTCGCCGACCAGTCCGAACTGGCACAGGTGCTGGCCGGCGATCTCAAGGCAGGCGACATCGTCGTGTGCCTTGGCGCGGGCGACATCACCAAATGGGCGGCGGGGCTGGCCGATGCGATCGCAGCACGGAGGGGCGCGTGATGGCGGCCGAGGCCTTGCCGCAAGCGATGCCCGAAGTGCGCGGCAAGCTCACTCCCGATGCGCCGCTGGCCAAGCTGGTCTGGTTCAAGACCGGCGGCTGCGCGGACTGGCTGTTCGAGCCGGCCGATGCAGATGACCTTTCTGATTTCCTGCGTGCGCTCGATCCGGCAATTCCCGTGATGGCGCTGGGTTTCGGCTCCAACATGATCGTCCGCGATAGCGGCGTGCCGGGCGTGGTGATCCGGCTCGGCAAGGCATTCGCGGGAGTCGAACGGATCGATTCCACCACCTTGCGCTGCGGCGGCGGGGCCAGCGGCATACTGGTTTCCTCGACCGCGCGCGATGCGGGGATCGGCGGGCTCGAATTCCTGCGTTCGATCCCGGGCACGGTTGGCGGCTTCGTGCGGATGAATGGCGGGGCTTATGGCCGCGAGGTCAAGGATGTCCTCAGGGTTTGCGAAGTTGTGCTGCGCAGCGGCCAGCGCAAATTCCTGTCGCCAGAAGATCTTGCCTATACCTATCGCCATTCGGAACTGCCCGAAGGTGCGGTGGTGATCTCCGCGACCTTCCGCGGCCATATCGACAGCCCGGAGGCGATCCAGGCCGAAATGGATCGCATTGCCGCTGCGCGCGAAGCTTCGCAGCCGCTGCGCACCAAGACCGGCGGCTCGACCTTCAAGAACCCCGAGGGGCTGAAGGCCTGGCAATTGGTCGACGAAGCGGGTTGCCGCGGCCTGACGGTGGGCGGGGCGCAGGTTTCCGAAAAGCACACCAACTTCCTGATCAACACGGGCGACGCCACCAGCAGCGACATTGAGGCGCTGGGCGAAGAGGTGCGCCGCCGGGTCAAGCAAAACTCGGGCGTCGAGCTCGAATGGGAAATCCAACGAGTAGGCCGCAAGTGACGCTCCCCAAACTCCATGTCGTTGTATTGATGGGTGGCTGGGCCAACGAACGCGAGGTCTCGCTGATGAGCGGCAATGGCGTCGCCGCTGCGCTGGAATCGCGCGGGCACCGCGTCACAAGGATCGACATGGATCGGCAAATTGCCGCACGGCTGGCCGAGGCCGCGCCCGATGTCGTCTTCAACGCGCTCCACGGTGTGCCGGGCGAAGACGGCACCGTGCAGGGCATGCTCGACCTGATGGGCATCCCCTATACCCATTCGGGGCTCGCCACTTCGGTGATCGCGATCGACAAGCAGCTGACCAAGCAGGCGCTCGTGCCGCATGGCATCCCCATGCCGGGCGGGCGGATCGTGAAGAGCGCCGATCTTTTTAAGAGAGATCCGATCGCGCGCCCCTATGTGCTCAAGCCGGTCAACGAAGGCTCTTCGGTCGGGGTGGCGATCGTCACCGCAGACGGCAATTACGGCAGCCCGATCGATCGCACTGTGCCGGGGCCATGGCAGAAGTTCGACGAGCTTCTGGCCGAACCCTATATTCGCGGGCGAGAGCTCACCACCGCAGTCCTGGACGAGCCGGGCGGGGCACGCGCCCTCGGCGTTACCGAACTGAGGCCCAAGTCCGGCTTCTACGACTTCGACGCAAAATATACCGACGGGCTGACCGAGCATGTCTGCCCCGCCGACATCCCGGCGGAGATTGCTGCGCTGTGCTGCGAATATGCGGTGCGCGCGCACAAGCTGCTCGGCTGCCATGGCACCAGCCGCACCGATTTCCGCTGGGACGACGAACAGGGCGAGAGCGGGCTTTTCGTGCTCGAAACGAATACCCAGCCGGGGATGACGCCGCTCAGCCTCGTGCCCGAGCAGGCGCGCCATGTGGGTATGAGCTACGCCGATCTGGTCGAGGCTATCGTCGAGGAAGCGCTGCAACGGATGGCGCCCGGGAAACTGGCGGGAGGCGCCGGTGACCACGATTAGGCGATCTGCCAAGGGCGTGAGGCGCGTCGCGCGCGCAAACGATCGCGCGAACAAGGCGCGCAAGGCCCGCAGCACTACCAGCGGCATCATCGACTGGCTGATGGGCCTGCTGCCCTTCACCGAAGAGCAGCTCCATCGCATTTTCCTGGTGCTTATCATCGCCGCGGCCGTGGCGCTTGCCTGGTTCATCGCCACGCTGGCGGGCGTACCGTCGATGGCGCAGGCGCAGCTAGCGCATCTGGCGTCCAATGCCGGTTTCGAAGTGCGCCATGTGCGCGTGAGCGGGGTCGAACGCATGAACCAGGACCGCGTTTACGAACGCGTGTTGAGCGAGCGCGACCGGCCCATGCCGCAAGTCGACATCGAAACGATCCGTTCGGACTTGCTCGAATTGCCATGGGTCAAGGACGCGCGCGTTTCGCAGCAATTGCCGGATACGCTGGCAATCGACATAGTCGAACGGCAGCCGCATGCGGTGTTGCAGAAGGCCGACCGCCTGGTCCTGGTCGACGTAGAAGGCAATGAGCTGGAGCCGGTCAGCCGCAATGCGATCGGCGAGCGCCTGCTGATTTCCGGTCCCGGAGCGGCACGCCAGGTCGGTTCGCTCGACCGACTGCTCGAAACCGCGCCCGCGCTGAGGCCGCAGGTTGGCGGGGCCGAATGGGTCGGCAACCGGCGCTGGAACCTGACGTTCAAGACCGGGCAGGTGCTCGCGCTGCCGCAGGGCGATGACGAAGCCGCCGCGGCGCTGGTGTCTTTCGCCCGGCTCGACGGGCAGAACCGCCTGCTGGGCGGCGAAGTTTCGACATTCGACATGCGCGCGCCGCCGCGCATCTACATGCGCATTCCCGGTCGTGCGGACCAGGTACTGAACGCCAAGAAGGAAGGGACTCCCTGATGGCTGCAACGCGATTCACGCGTTATTTCGGGGCGGTCAATACCGGCTCTTTCCGGATCTCGGCCATGATCATGGGCCAGACCGAAAGCGGCGAGTTGCAGGTGCTCGGGTCGGGCCACCGCGCCTCGAACGGGATCAAGCGCGGCTATGTCACCGACATGGCGGCGGCGACCTATGCCATTCGTGACGCGGTCGAGCGTGCCGAAAAGAATGCCGGCACCAGCGTGCAGAGCGTGTGGGTCGGTTGCGCCGGAGCCGGGCTCGCCAGCCAGGTCGCGAAGGTCGAGATCGATATTGGCGGGCGCCGGATCGAGGAAGAGGATATCGAGCACCTGCTGATCGCCGCGCGCGATACGATCCAGCCCGACGGGCGGATGGTGCTGCATGCGCAGCCGGCGCACTACACGCTCGATGGCGCGCATGGCGTGGCCAATCCCAAGGGCCTCCATGCCGAGCGGCTGGGGGTCGATATCCACGTGATGCTGGCCGATGGCGCGCCTGTCCGCAATCTCACCGAAGCGGTGCAGAACGCGCATCTCGATGTCGAAGCGGTTGTGGCGGCCCCGCTCGCCGCAGGTTACGCCTGCCTCAGCGAAGAAGAGCGCGAACTGGGCGTTGCTTTGGTCGAGATCGGCGGGGAAGTGACCAATGTCGCGGTCTATGCGGCGGGCATGCTGCTGGGGCTGCGCGCGCTGCCCTATGGTTCTGGCGATATCACCGATGCGATTGCTTCGGCTTTCGGGATTCGCCGCTTCCAGGCGGAGCGGCTCAAATGCGTTTCGGGATCGGCCATCGCCAGCCCGACCGACCATCGCGAGATGATCCCGGTGAACGGCCCGGGCGACGACCAGGCTGGGCCGGTCGCACGCGGAGCCGATGACAAGAACCGCGTGGCGCGGGCCGAACTGGTCTCGATCGTCACGCAGCACTTGTCGCGGCTGACCGATGAGATCGGCCGTGCGCTCAAGTCGATGGGTTTCAGCGGGGTGCGCGGCGGGCAGGTGGTGATGACCGGCGGCGGTGCCGAGCTGGCCGGGCTCGCAGAATTCGCGCAGGGCGCGCTGGGAATGCCGGTTCGGATCGGGCGCCCGCCCGCGCTTACCGGCCTGCCCGAAGCCCACGCCACGCCCGGTTTCGCCACTTTGGCGGGGCTGTGCCTCTATGCGGCGGACGACCCGGTCGACATTCGTTCGATCGGCGAACCGAGCGCGCCGATCACGCGGTTGGGCGGGGCCTTGGGCCTGAGCCGGCTGTGGCGTGCGCTCAAAGAAGGATTTTGATGTGATTGAGGGCAAAACCCCGGCCCTTAACCACTGTGGATAAGGGTTGTTGGGCTATCAACGGTGTAGCTCCTTTGTGTCAAACACGGGGTAAAGGTTAATTGGGCCGTGGTGCGCCCGGAGGACTAACGTCATGAGTATCAATATCGGACCTGCGTCGAGCGACGATCTGCGCCCCAGGATCACCGTGATCGGGATCGGTGGCGCGGGCGGCAATGCCATCGCCAACATGATCGAGGCCGAGATCGAGGGTGTCGACTTCATCGCAGCCAACACCGATGCGCAGGCGCTGGCCATGTCTAAGGCGGCCACCAAGATCCAGCTCGGTCCCGATATTACCGGCGGCCTGGGCGCGGGCGCGCGGCCCGAAGTGGGCAAGGCAGCTGCCGAGGAAACCGTGGCTGAGATCGAAGACGCGCTCGATGGCGTCAACATGTGCTTCATCGCGGCCGGCATGGGCGGGGGCACCGGCACCGGGGCTGCTCCGGTGATTGCAGAAGCGGCACGGCGCAAGGGCGTGCTCACTGTGGGTGTGGTGACCAAGCCGTTCCTGTTCGAAGGCACGCGCCGGATGCGCGCGGCGGACTCCGGGATCGAGGAGCTGCAGAAGCACGTCGATACGCTGATCGTCATCCCGAACCAGAACCTGTTCCTGATCGCCAAGGCTGAAACCACCTTCAAGGAAGCCTTCATGCTGGCAGACGAGGTGCTGCAGCAGGGCGTGCGTTCGATCACCGACCTGATGGTGATGCCGGGCCTGATCAACCTCGACTTTGCTGACGTTCGCTCGGTCATGAGCGAAATGGGCAAGGCCATGATGGGCACCGGCGAGGGCGAAGGCGAGAACCGCGCGCTCGAAGCCGCCGAACGCGCCATCGCCAACCCGCTGCTCGACGGCGTCAGCATGCAAGGCGCCAAGGGCGTGATCATTTCGATCATCGGCGGCGAAGACATGCGGCTGCTCGAAGTCGACGAAGCGGCCAACCATATTCGCGAGCTGGTGGACGAAGACGCCAACATTATCTGGGGTTCCGCGTTCAATCCCGATCTCGCAGGCAAGATCCGCGTTTCGGTCGTCGCCACCGGGATCGACCAGCATGCCGTCCAGCGCCTGCCGGAAAGCAATCCTGTGACGCTCGGCGCGGCACGCGCACCCAAGCGTCCGGCGCTCGATTGGCCAAGCGAGCCGGAAGTTGCGGCACCCGAACCCGAACCGATTGAGGAAGAGCCGTTCGAACTGGCGATGGAGGCTGCTCCCGAGCCGGTCGCCGAGGCTGAATATGATTACGAAGAAGAGGAGGCGGCCGAGCCCTTCGACCTGAGCGGTATGCAGGTCGGCGACGAAATGGGCGAAGATGAGGATGGCGACGATGTCGACGAGATCGTCGATCCGCTCGCGGGCCTTCGCAACGAAGAAAACGACCCCTATGCCGAGGATCTGCGCATGGGCGGCGGCCAAGGTGGCGACTATGGCGAGGCCGGAGATGACATGCTCGACCTCACTGCCGAAGCGCCCGCGCAGGATGATTTCGGCGCCAGCGAACCCCAGCAGGGTGGAGGCCGCCGTGCTTCGATCCTCGGTGGAGGTGGCGGTGCGGGCGGCGGAGCCGGCGAAGGCGGTGGTGCACCTGCGGCTGCCGGCGGCAGCACGCTGTTTGAGCGGATGGCCAATTTGTCGCGCGGTGTCGGTCGCTCGGATGACGAGGATGAAGAGGAAGGCGATGACGAGGATAGGGATGGCGGTGGCTCGTCGCTGAGCATCCCGCGCTTCCTGGGCCGTCAGAACAACCAGTAAATCTTGCTGTTCGTCGCCGGTTCAGCTGGCTGAGGCTAGCGGACACGCGTTCCCTATGGCTATGGCAGCTGGATAATGCCTGCACGCAATTTTGCCCTGCCGCTGGCGATTGCCGCGATGACAATGAGCGCCAGCCTTGCTGGCCCGCTTTCCGCGCAGCAAACCGCGGGCGGCGCCACCTCGCGCGAAGTCGTGCAGTCCTTGCCAACGCCCGAAGTCGAGCGGCTGAGGGCGGCGCTGCAGCGGCTGGCGACCGAGGCTGAAAGCGTCGACGCGCTGATCGATGCGGGAGATGCTTCCCTGGCGGTCGGCGACCTTGAGGCTTCGCTCGGTTTCTTCGGACGCGCGCTGGAGCTTTCGTCCGAGAACGCGCGGGCCAAACTCGGACTCGCATCGGTCTATCTCCGCTCGCGCAGGCCGCTCGATGCGCTGCAAATGTTCGCGGAGGCAGAGCGCGCAGGCGCGTCGACCGCCGACTTCCTCGACGATCTCGGCCTGGTGCAGGACCTCGTCGGCAACAATGCGCAGGCTCAGCAAAGCTACCGCACCATGCTGGCGACCAAGCCTGGCGACGATGAAACCCGCCGCCGGCTGGCGATCAGCCTCGCCATTTCAGGTGACCGGGCCGGGTTCGAAGCGGCGTTGTTGCCGTTGCTGCAGCGACAGGATCTCGCGGCCCATCGCGCCCGCGCGTTCGGGCTGGCGATACTGGGCGACACCAAGGAAGCGGCTGCTTTGACCGGCCAGTTGATGCCGCCCGATCTTGCCAGCCGCATGACGCCCTATCTCGACTATATGCCGCGCCTCACGCGTGCGCAGCAGGCGGCGGCGGCCAATCTCGGCATCTTTCCGCGCGCGGCCGAGATCGGGCGCGACGACCCGAACATAGCGCGGGTCGCCAGCTCTGCCGACCGGTCCGCAGCTAAGGCGGACGATCGCCTCGCTCCGCGGGGCACGCCTTTGGGCGAACGGACGCCAGCCCGCACCAGTCCCGCGACCCAGCAACCCGAAGCGAGCAGCCGCCTGGCGCAGGTCAGCCGCGAGCAGGCCTCGGCGCAGCCGGCAAGCGTGTCCGAAGCCTTCACCGAGCTCGCGGGGCCGGTTTCTGCTTCGCGCAGGCCGGGTGAAGGCGCGGTCGACATCACCGCCATCGAAATTCCTCGCGAATCGCGCGAGCCGCCCAAGCCCGCTCCACGGGCGCATCCCAGCCGCCATTGGGTGCAGCTGGCCACCGGGCGCGACCGCGATGCCTTGAGCTTCGACTGGCGCCGCATGGCGCGCAAGGCGCCCGACCTGCTCGGCGAGCGTTCGCCCTACGTCGTGCGCTGGGGCCAGGCCAACCGGTTGCTGGCCGGGCCGTTCCCGACGCAGGATGCGGCGAGGGAGATGGTTCGGGCCTTGCGTCAGCAAGGGTTCGACAGCTTTACCTATACCAGCCCGGCCGGTGAGAAAATCATTGAACTGAAATGACGAATCCTGAATTCGCCGGTTTCTTTGCACAGGCTTTGAACAGGCGAATTTTGTTCTCCCCAGCCGCTCGCTTGCCAGCCATTGCCTTTGCCCACCCGGCCAAGGCAATCAGCGCAACGATGCAATCGAAGAACCCCCTCGTATGAGACCGCGCGAAGTCGAATATCGCGAATCGGACGATGCCGCGCCGGTGGAAATGCTGGCCGCGCTGTTCGAGGCGCGTGGCTGGGCGTTCGAGATCACCGCCGAGGACGAGCTGGCAGGCGAAGTGCTTGGCAGCTGGGCGAAGTACCAGCTCAAGGCGATCTGGCGCAGCGAGGACAATGTCCTCCAGCTCTTGTGCCTGCCCGATATCCGCGTGACGCAGGACAAGCGGCAGCAGGCCTACGAGCTGCTGGCGCTCGTCAATGAGCAGATGTGGCTCGGCCATTTCGATATCTGGTCTAATGGCAGCGTGCTGCTTTATCGCCATGGCGCCTTGCTGGGCGACGAGGGGCTGCTCAGCATCGACCAGGCGCAGGCGCTGGTCGAGACCGCGATCGATGAATGCGATCGCTTCTACCCCGCGTTCCAATTCGTGCTTTGGGGCGACAAGAGCCCGCGCAGCGCACTCGAAAGCGCGCTTGTCGATGCGGCGGGGGAAGCCTAGTCCTGCGTCGAAATAGCCAGGGCTGAGGTGCGGGAATGGCCGAATTCGAAAAGCTGCTGATCGTCGGTTGCGGCAATATGGGCGGCGCGATGCTGGCCGGTTGGCTGGCGGCGGGCGAGGATCCGGCACGCTTCGAAGTGCTCGACCCGGCGCTCGAATCGGCACCCGCAGGGGTTGCGCTCCATCGCGCGGCTCCTGCGAACCCAGACCACGATGCGGTGTTGCTCGGCTTCAAGCCGCAGCAACTGCCCGCGCTGGCACCGGGGCTGCAAGGGCTCGCGAGCGAAGGGGTGACGGTATTCTCCTTGCTTGCGGGGATCGACCTTTCGATGCTGGCGGGCGTGTTCCCTTCGGCGGCAGCGCATGTGCGGGTGATGCCCAATCTTGCCGCGCGGATAGGCAAATCGCCGGTGATCCTCGCCGAGACTGGCATCACTGAACCGCAGCGCGATGCCGCACAGGCGCTGTTCGGCCAGCTGGGTACCGCCCTGTGGCTGGAGGATGAAGCGCAATTCGACCTCGTGACTGCGCTCGCGGGTTCCGGGCCGGGCTTCGTCTATCGCTTCATCGACGCGCTGGCGGCGGCCGGGGCCGAACTGGGCCTCGACCGTGCGCTGGCAGACCAGCTTTCGCTGGCGATGGTCGAAGGCGCAGCGAGCCTTGCGGCGGCGGCGGATGCTTCGCCCGCCGAACTGGCCGACCGGGTGGCGAGCCCCGGCGGAATGACGCGCGAAGGGCTGAATGTGCTCGACGATGGTAATGCGCTCAAATCGCTGCTGATTGCGACGCTGCGCGCGACTGCAGAGAAGGGCGGCGAACTGGCCAGGCAGGCGCGCAAACAGAGTTAAGCTGTTGCGCCGAATGCAAGCCGTTTTTCCTTGAAAATCAGTACCGGGATTGCGATATTGCGCGAACCGGCTTGTCGTCGCTCGGCGCCGGAGAGGAGTTTACAATGGCTGATTGGAACGAAACCCAGCGCACGCAGCAGGGCTTCGGCTCGGTTCCGCGCACTGGTGGTGAACTCGCCAGTGGCGTCACCTTTGATGAGGGCCTGCGCAAGCACATGCTCTCGATCTACAACTACATGACCTCGGGCGTATTGCTGACGGGTATCGTGGCGCTGCTTGCTGCGCGCTCGGGCCTGACGCTTGTGTTCGCTTCTGGTCCGCTGATGTGGCTGGTCGCACTGTCGCCGCTGGCGATCGTGTTCGCGATGAGCTTCGGCGCCAACCGGTTCAGCAAGGGCACGCTGCAAGTGCTGTTCTGGTCCTTCGCCACGCTGATGGGCCTGTCGATGTCGACGATCTTCCTGGTCTTCACCGGCGGTTCGATCGCGGCGACTTTCTTCGCCACCGCGGCGGCCTTCGCCGGGTTGAGCCTGTTCGGCTACACCACCAAGAAGGATCTCAGCGGCTGGGGCAGCTTCCTGATCATGGGCGTTGTTGGCCTGCTGGTCGCCATGCTGCTGAACATCTGGCTGCAGTCGCCCGCGCTGATGTGGGCGGTGAGCTTCATCGGCGTGCTGATCTTCGCAGGCCTCACGGCTTACGACACGCAGCGGCTGAAGCGCGAATACAGCTATTACCGCGGCACGGAGTTCGCTGGAAAGGCGATCATCCTCGGCGCGCTGAGCCTGTATCTGGACTTCATCAACATGTTCCAGTTCCTGCTGCAGTTCATGGGCCAGCGCGAGTAATCGCAACGCGCTCGGTCGCACGCACGACTCGTTTCACCGATGCCCGAGGTGCCCAGTGCATCTCGGGCATTTTCTTTGTTCGGGATCGGGTATACCCAATGCGCATTAACCTTCGGAGTTCAGCCGAAGTTAGGGATGGGGCGAATAGCTTCCACCGGTCGCAACGAGAGGGCACCGAAATGGGTCGAGGAATTCTGGCGAAGACTAAGCTTGCAATAACTGCCGCTGGCATCGCGGCACTGGCCGCTTGTGCGGCTCCTCCGCCACCTCCCGCACCGGTCGCTTATGCGCCGCCCCCGCCGCCGCCCCGGGTCGTAATTCCGCCGCGGCCCACGCCGCCCGCAGGCGCGTTCGCCACCATGGCGATCCCGCAAATGTCTGCCAACGGTGTCCGCCAGACGGTCAACACCGGCATCTCGTCCGAGCAGAAGCTGTGGAACCTGCGCTCGGGCCTCAATGTCGCCGCGCTCAACTGCCTCCGCGCCGAGCACGCCGGGCTGGTCGAGAATTACCGTACGCTGCTGAAGCAGCATTCGCGCCAGTTGGCAGCCACCAATAACGCGCTCACCAAGCAATATCGCGACAAGCACGGCAAGTCGTTCCGCGATCACCAGGACGCGTATATGACGCGCGTCTATAATTACTTCGCGCTGCCGCCCGTGCTGCCCGATTTCTGCAATGTCGCGCTGCAAGTCAGCCATGAAGCGGTGCAGGTGAAGCCGGGCCAGCTGGACGTCTTTGCCGAACAGGCGCTGCCGCGCCTCGAAGCGGTCTACGAGCAGTTCTTCAGCGCTTATGAGAAGTATCGCGTCGATCTCGCTGCGTGGGACGCGCGCTATGGCGCCGGTGGAGGCCGGACCCTGGAAGCGACCTACAACCAGGTTGCGACCAGCTCGAACCTCACTTCAGAATAGACGCTTTCGGAAGGCCATGCCTTTAAGCCGGCGGCCTGCGGGTCGCCGGTAAGGCGAGCCAATTCCGGTGCAATTTTTCTTTGCAGGCGCCACGGCGTTTCGCTAATGCGCACGCCCGGCGGCCGGAAGGCTGCCAGCCACACCTGAACGGGGCCGTAGCTCAGTTGGGAGAGCGCGTCGTTCGCAATGACGAGGTCAGCGGTTCGATCCCGCTCGGCTCCACCAGGTGTCCCCTGATTTCCTCAACCTCTTTGGCTTGATTGCGCCCTGCGCCGCGCTTAATGCTACGCCCGTGGAGGGACGTGGCGACCGCCATGGCTTTCCATGACATGCGTGCCGGTAACGGGAACGCGGTGCGGGCGGCGATACGCCCAATTCCGCGGCTGTCCCTGCAACTGTAAGCGGCGAGCATCCGTTTCATGCGCCCGAATTTCGGGTGCACCCACTGGGTCATATCGGGCCTGGGAAGGGGAAGCGGGGGCGATGACCCGCAAGCCAGGAGACCGACCGGCTGCGCAGTCGCTCTTGCCTGGTCCAGGGATTGGCCCGGCGCGAAGCCTTTCGTCTGAGCGACGAGCAGCGGCCGGGGCCGCATCGGAGGGGCAAAGGGGGCACGCGCTGGCCCCTTGATGCAAATCCGACCGCCGCAAGGCGGAGATCTCGGCCCGGCAATCGCTCTGGCGCGAAAGGGATATGAAATTCCATGCGAAGTTATGTTCTTGGCGCGAGCGCAATCGCGCTTGGCGTGCCATTGCCCTTGATGGCGCATTCGGCCGAAGCCGACGATGCGGCGCGCGCAATACTGGTCAATGCCAGCCGTTCGAGCGAACCGCTGGCCACCGAAGATTATCCCGGTTCGGTTTCCGTCATCTCCAGCGAGGACATCGCTCTCCGGCAGGTGCGCGATGTGGCCGATGTGCTGCGCGACGTGCCGGGCGTGGCCGTGAGCGGCGTAGCGGGGCAAACGCAGCTGCGGCTGCGCGGGAGCGAAGCCAATCATGTGCTGGTGCTGGTCGACGGGATCGAAGTGTCGGATCCTTTTGCGGGCGAATTCGAGATCGGTTCGCTTCAGGCTGAGATCGGGTCGAGCATTGAAGTGCTGCGCGGCCCGCAAAGCGCGCTTTATGGCTCCGACGCGATCGGCGGCGTGATTGCTTATTGCAGCGCTTCGGGCCGCGAAGCGCCGGGGGTTTCGGCGCGATTGGAGGCAGGGAGCTTCGGCACGGTCAACGCTGCGGCTCGCGCGGGATTCGCAGGCGGTGCGCATGAGTTCGCGCTGGGTGCCACGCTGGTCTCGACCGATGGCGTACCCAACGCACGCGGCGGCACGCGCGATATCGGGCGCGACGGACTGACGCTCTCCGCCAGGGGTTCGGTCGATCCTGCCGCCGGGGTGCGGCTGCGCTTTGCAGGGCGCTATGTCCGCAGCGAAGGCCAGTTCAACGACCAGGATTTCGACTCGTCCAGCCCGACCTTCGGTTATGTGATCGACTCGCCGGATACGCGGTTCGAACAGGACGCGATCTATGCGCTGGCCGGGCTTAATGTCGCAGCGCTGGACGGGCGCTGGACGCATGATTTCTCGGGCCAGCTGGCCGATATCAGGCGCGACAGCTTCGGCCCGTTCGGGCGCAGCTTCGGACATGAGGGGCAACGGCTCAAGGCCTCCTACGTCTCTTCATACGAGCTTGGCGGGCCCGCCTTCGCGCGCAGCCTGACATTCGCCGCCGATGTCGAGCGCGAGAGCTTCCGCAACACCGATCCGTTCGGCTTTGCCTTCACCGGCTGGCGCAGCGCGCGCAATGTCGGGCTGGTGGGCGAATATCGCGCCGCGAGCGAGCTGTTCGATTTCTCGGCGGCGATCCGGCACGATCTCAACAACCGCTTTGCCGATGCGACGACATTTCGCGTCGCCGGAGCGATCCAGGCCGCGCCCGCCACGCGCATCCGGGCCGCCTATGGCACGGGAATCAAGAACCCCGGCTTTTACGAGCTTTACGGCTATGTCGACGGGCGCTTCATCGGCAATGCGGATCTGAAGCCGGAGAAATCGACCGGCTGGGAAGCGGGGATCGACCAGTCGCTGGGTGGAGCCTTGCGCCTGTCCGCGACCTGGTTCGACAGCGAACTCGAACACGAGATTTTCACCGACTATCCGGCGCCCGACTATCTGGCGAGCCCGGCCAATCGTGAAGCCATGTCCAAGCAGAAAGGCGTCGAGCTGAGCGCTCACGCGCGGATTGGGCCGCAAGTGACGCTGGATGCGGCCTATAGCTGGCTCGATGCCGAGGAGGACGGGATCGAGGAGGTTCGGCGCCCCGGCAATATCGCCTCCGCCGTGCTCACCTGGCGCGCGCCAGGCGATGCGGGTTCGGCCACGCTGATCGTGCGTCATAACGGTGCGACTGACGATCTGGCCTTCACCGATCCCAGCTACGTGCCCATTACGGTGCGGCTCCACGCCTATACGCTGGTCAATCTCGCCGCCGAGGCGCGGGTGACGAGCCGCATTCGCGCGTTCGGGCGGGTCGAGAACCTGCTGGATGAGACATACGAGCAGGTGTTCAGCTTCGTCTCGCCGGGCCGCTCGGTCATCGCGGGGCTGCGCGTCACGCTCTAGCCTCGCCGAAACACTCGCCAAATCGCTCGCAATCTGGACGGGAAATGCATAGGGGGAGCCCATGCATTTCCTCGACCAAGCCAAGATCTATGTGAAATCGGGTGCCGGTGGCCCCGGCGCCGTCAGTTTCCGGCGCGAGAAGTATATCGAGTATGGCGGCCCCGACGGCGGTGACGGCGGGCGCGGCGGGGATATCGTGTTCGAGGCCGTACAGGGCCTCAATACGCTGATCGACTTCCGCTACACGCAGCATTTCAAGGCTCCGCGCGGCGGCCACGGCATGGGCAAGGATCGCACCGGCGCGAGCGCAAAGCCGTTGGTAATCAAGGTGCCGGTGGGCACACAGATCATCTCCGATGAGGACCGCGAGACCGTTCTGGCCGATTTCACCGAAGTCGGGCAGCGGATTACGCTGCTCGAGGGCGGGCTCGGCGGGCGCGGCAACGCCAGCTACAAGACCGCCACCAATCGCGCTCCGCGCCAGCACCAGCCGGGGCTGCCGGGCGAGGAAATGTGGGTGTGGCTGCGGCTGAAACTGCTCGCCGATGTCGGGCTGGTGGGCTTGCCCAATGCCGGCAAATCGACCTTCATCAACCAGGTTTCCAACGCCAAGGCCAAGGTCGGCGATTATGCCTTCACCACGCTCGTGCCCAAGCTGGGCGTGGTGCGGCACAAAGGGCGCGAATTCGTGCTGGCGGACATTCCGGGCCTGATCGAAGGCGCGGCAGACGGCGCCGGGATCGGCGACCGCTTCCTGGGCCATATCGAACGCTGCCGCGTGCTGATCCACCTGATCGACATTTCGGGCACTGGCGACCAGGACCCGGTCGAAGCGATGCGGATCGTCGAAGATGAACTCGCCGCCTATGGCGAAGGGCTCGAAGACAAGCCGCGGCTGGTGGCGCTCAACAAGGTGGACCTCGCCGATCGTGAACTGGCGGAGGAATTCGCCGCCGAACTCAAGGCCGCCGGGGCAGATGACGTGTTCCCGATTTCGGGCGCAACCGGTGAAGGTGTGTCCGAACTGCTCGACGCGGTGCTGGGTTACCTGCCCGATCGCACGGCGACCGAGACCAAGGGCGTCGAGGTAGAGGACATGGACGGGGAGGAGGGCGGCGAATGGTCGCCGCTGTAACCCGATGAGCCGCCCCGCCGAGCTAGCCGATCTGGGCGCTTGCCGCCGCGTCGTCGTCAAGGTCGGTTCTTCGCTGCTGGTCGAGGCTGGCGCACCGCGCAGCGCGTGGCTTGCCTCGCTTGCGCAGGAACTTGCAGCGCTGAGGGCGCAGGGCCCCGAATTGATCGTGGTCAGCTCGGGCGCGATTGCGCTGGGTGCCGCCAAGCTCGGGCTTGCCAAGGGCGGGCGGGCCAGCCTAGCCGATGCTCAGGCGGCGGCTTCGGTGGGTCAGATCGCGCTGGCTGGCCTTTGGGCGGAGAAGCTCGGCCAGCATGGCCTCACCGCGGCGCAGATGCTGCTGACGCTCGAGGATCTCGAGGATCGCCGCCGCTACCTCAATGCCTCGGCCACGCTTGCGCGCCTGCTCGAGGCGGGCGCGGTGCCGGTCGTGAATGAGAACGACAGCGTCGCGACCGAGGAAATCCGCTTCGGCGATAACGACCGGCTCGCCGCGCGCGTGGCGCAGGCTGCCGGGGCCGACATGGTGCTGCTGCTGAGCGATGTCGACGGGCTGTATGATCGCGACCCGCGCGAAGATGGTGCACAGCTGGTCGAACGGATCGAAGGGATCACGCCCGAAGTGCTGGCGATGGCGAGCGGGGCGTCATCCTCCGGCATGGGCTCGGGCGGGATGACGTCCAAGCTGCAGGCGGCGCAGATCGCCGAACGTGCAGGGATCGCGCTGGCGATCATCAACGGCACGCACGAAGCGCCGATCGCCACCGCGCTGTCCGCCAATCGCGGCACTTTGTTCCTGCCCCAGCGTAGCGATGGCGCGCGCAAGGCATGGCTTGGCGGGCGACTGGCGCCGATGGGCACGCTGCGCGTGGATGAAGGCTGCGCCAACGCCCTCAGGGGCGGGGCGAGCCTGCTCGCAGCCGGGATCGTCGGCATTTCGGGCGCTTTCCGGCGTGGCGATCTGGTCAAGATCGTGACGATGCGCGGCGAGGAATTGGCGCAGGGGCTCGCCGAATACGAAGCACATGAAATCCAGGCGATTGCGGGCAAGCGCGCAGAGGACCAGGCAAACCGGCTGGGCTATGCGCCGCGTGCGGCGGTGGTCCACCGCGACCATATGGTGCTGTTGTGAGCGGCGAAGTGCCGTTCGCGCTTACCGGAGGCTCCGGCTTCGTCGGGCAGGCGGTGCTCGACGTGCTGGGCGATCGCAACGAACCAGCCGGGGCGCTGGTGCGGCGAGTGACCGAGCACGATCACAGCCGGGTCGAATGGGTGACTGGCGACCTCCACAACAAGCGCGCACTCGACCATCTGGTCGCCGGGGCGCGAGGCGTGATCCACGTCGCCGGGCTTACCAACGCGCCCGATCCCGCGGAATTCGAGGCCGCGAATGTCGAAGGGACTGCCCAACTGATCGCGGCGGCGAAACAGGCAGGCGCGAAGCGCTTCGTCTTCGTCTCCTCGCTCTCCGCGCGCGAGCCCGAACTCTCGGCCTATGGCGCGTCGAAGGCAAAGGCGGAGAAGCTGGTCGAGGACAGCGGGCTCGACTGGACCATCGTTCGGCCGCCCGCCGTCTATGGCCCGCGCGACCGTGACATGTTCGAATTGTTCCGCAGCGCCAGCTTCGGCTTTGTGCCGTTGCCGCCGGGCGGCGCGACCTCGATCATCCACGCGCATGACCTTGCGCGGCTGCTGGTCGACCTGGTCGATGCGCAGCCCGCGCTGGTGCGCAACCGCACCTTCGAGCCCGACGATGCGCGCGAAGGCGGGTGGAGCCACAAGGAACTGGCCGCAGCGATTGGGCAGGCGGTGGGCAGGCGGGTGTTCGCGCCGCATCTGCCGCGCGCCGTGCTGCAAGGCGCGGCCGGCGTCGACCGCTTGCTGCGCGGAGCCGGAGCAAAGCTGACGCAGGACCGGGTTGGCTACATGTGCCATCCCAATTGGGTCGTACGGTCCGACCGCAAGGTCCCCGAGGAGGTGTGGCAGCCGCAGATCGCGGGCGAGGCCGGGTTCAAGGCCACGGCGGACTGGTATCGCCAGCAGGGCTGGCTCTGATTTTCCCTTTGCCGGGCTGTCGGTTGCCAGCCTATCCTGCGACCGGGATCGCGAGTCGCAATGGCGGTAACAGCCGCCTCAACGAGTCACGATAAGGGGAAATCATGAGAAAGATCATACTTGTAGCCGCATTTGCGGCGGTTGCCGCCTGTTCGCAGCCCGAAGCGCCTGCCGAAGAGGCGACGACTGAAGAAGCAGCCGCGCCCACCTTCGACGCAGCAGCCGATGGCGGCGTGCCATATGGCAATTTCAAGGTCACGCTGGCCGATGGTACGGTCCAGACCGAGGAAGTGCGCGAAGACGGCACCTTCACTTCCACCTCGGCATCGGGCGACGTCGAAACCGGCACCTGGGTGCAAAAGGGCAACCAATATTGCACGACCCTGGACGCGGAAGGCGCGGTCGAGCGGTGCCACACCGAGTCGATCGACGAGAACGGCGTGTGGGTCTCGGTCGATCCCGAAGGCCAGACGGTTACCGTCGAACGCGTCGAAGGCTGATACTCCAGCACATGATTTTGAGGGCACCGGCGGCGCAGCGCGTTCCGGTGCCCTTTCGATTCGGTTCGGCGGAACAGCTGGCCATGCTTTCGAATTGGCAGCATCGGGATTTCGGAATAGGATCGGGCAGGGCTCGCATCGAAGTGGCGGCAAATTGCCGTTCGATTCATTTACGATGAGGGGAAAATCATGAAAAAGATCATAGTTGTAGCCGCATTTGCGGCACTCGCCGCCTGTTCGCAGCCTGAAGCGCCAGCCGAAGAGGCGACCACTGAAGAAGCGGCTGCGCCCGCAAACATTGCGGCGGACGGACTCCCGACGGTGGGCGTCTATAAGGTCACCCAGCCGGATGGCACAGTCTTAACGGTCGATGTGAAGGAAGATGGCACCTTCGCTGCAACCGATGCCGACGGCAACATGGTCGACTCAGGCAAATGGGAGCAAAAGTCCCCCGAACAGTATTGCGAAACGTCTGATGCGGAAGGATCGACGCAGGTCTGTTACGAGGAAAAGATCGACGAGAACGGCGTCTACGTTTCGAAAAATCCCAACACGGGCGATGTTTCGACGGTCGAGCGCGTCCAAAGCTGATTTTCCAGCCTGATTTGAGGGGCACCGGTGGCGCAGCGCGTTCCGGTGCCCTTTGCTTTTCCGGTTACAGGAAGGGTTCGTAGCCCGGGGGCAGTTCGCCGTCGTCGGTCAGCGTCGTATGGATGCCGCATTCGGTCTTGTCCCAGCCTTTCCAGCGGCCCGAGCGCGGGTCTTCGCCGGGTTCGACCTTGTGCGTGCAGGGGCTGCAGCCGATCGAGGGGAAACCGCGTGCCACCAGCGGATGGCGCGGCAAATCGTGCGCGATGAAATGGCCCTCGATCTGGCTCGCATCCCAATCGATCAGCGGATTGATCTTCAAACGGCCTTGCGCATCCGACTTGTCGATCTCGAAGCGCGGCAGATTGGCGCGGGTCGAAGACTGGAAGGACTTGCGCCCGGTGAAGCTGGCGTCGAACTGCGCCAAAGCCTTGGCCAGCGGCTTGACCTTGCGGATTTCGCAGCAGCCATCGGGGTCATAGGACCAGCGCAGCCCCGTCTCGTCGCGCGCGGCGAGCTCGGCTGCGTCGGGCGTGACATTGACCAGGTTGGTCAGGCCGAGCCGCTCGATCAGCGTGTCGCGATATTCCGGCGTTTCGGGGAAATGCTTGCCGGTTTCGAGGAACAGCACGGGCACGCCGGGATCTATGCTGGCGATCAGGTGGAGCAAAACCGCGCTTTCCGCACCGAAACTCGAGACCACGGCGAGATCGCCCGCCAGGCCGTCGCGGATCACCGCTTCGAGCATTTCCTCGGTCGAGGAGCCGCGGAACATGCGGTTGAGCCGCACTGCGTCGTGGTCGCAAAAGCGCGGACCGGTGTCGATCCGGTCGACTGCGCGCATGCTTGTGGCTGGCCTATCCATGGCGCAGCTCTGGGATCGGCCTGCGGCGATCGGCCGCGTGCTGGTAGACATTCTCCCAGCGCGCGAAAGCCGCTGCGGCATCCGCTTCGTCCAGCCGCTGGTCAGGCGCAAAGGCGTCGAAGCCGCAGCGCCGCAGGAAAGCGAGCTGGTCGATCAGCACATCGCCCACCGCTCGCAATTCGCCCGCATAGCCTGCTTCGCGCAGCACTCGCGCCGCCGAATAGCCGCGCCCGTCGCCGAAGACGGGGAAGTTCACTTCGACCAGCCGCAGCCGGCCCAGATGCGGCAGCAGCGCGCGCGCATCGTCGCCGGGTTCGATCCGAACCGCACTGGCATTCGACTGGTCGAGGAAACTGTCGACCGTGACCGTGCCGTGATCGACAGGCTCGTCGTCGCGGAAACGGAACTGCACCTCGTCGGGGCTCACGCCCAGTTGCTCAGCCATAAAGCGCCTCCTTGAACGGCTCCATGCCGATCCGGCGATAGGTATCGAGGAAGCGTTCGCCCGCGTCGCGTTCGCGCAGGTAGACATCGGTGACGGTTTCGACGGCATCGACGATGCCTGCCTCGTCGAAGCCCGGGCCGGTGATGCGGGCGAGCGACGTGTCCTGCGCTTCGCTGCCGCCGAGCAGCAGCTGGTAGTTCTCGACGCCCTTCTTGTCGACGCCGAGGATGCCGATATGGCCGGCATGGTGGTGCCCGCAGGCATTGATGCAGCCCGAAATCTTGAGCTTGAGCTCGCCCAGTTCGGCCGTGCGGCCATTCGCGGCGAAGCGCTGCGAAATCTTCTGCGCGACCGGGATCGAACGCGCATTGGCGAGGCTGCAGTAATCGAGCCCCGGGCAAGCGATGATGTCCTCAATCGTGTCGAGATTGGGATTGGCGAGTGCGGCTGCGTCGAGCCGGGTCCAGAGCGCGTGGAGGTCCGCTATCCTCACATGCGGCAGCACGATGTTTTGCGTGTGGGTAACGCGGCATTCGTCGAAGCTGTATTGCTTCGTCAGCTCGGCCATCTCGTGCATCTGCGCCGCCGAAGCATCGCCGGGAATGCCGCCGACTGGTTTGAGGCTGATCACAGCCGAAACATAGCCCGGCGCCTTGTGCGGCACCGTGTTGCGATCCACCCACAGCGCGAAATCGGGGTCCGAACGGTCGATCCCGGTCGGCAGGCCCGCTTCGAACGCCGGGTCCGCGAAATAGGCCTTGATCCGCTCAAGTTCGGCAAGCGGAGGCTCGATCCCTTGCGAAAGAAGGTGTGCGAATTCCTCTTCGACCTGGCGGGCGTATTCTTCCTTGCCCAGCTCATGGACGAGGATCTTGATCCGCGCCTTGTACTTGTTGTCGCGCCGTCCGTAGCGATTGTAGACGCGCAGGCACGCCTCGGCGTAGGTCACCAGCTGGTCTAGCGGCACGAATTCGCGGATGCGGGGCGCGACCATCGGGGTGCGGCCCATGCCGCCGCCGACATAGAAGGCCGCGCCGAGTGCGCCGTCCCGCTCGACGATCTGGATGCCGATGTCGTGCAGCTTCATCGCCGCGCGATCGGTGTCGCTGGCGATCACCGCGATCTTGAACTTGCGCGGCAGGAAATTGAATTCCGGATGGAAGCTCGACCACTGCCGCAGCAATTCGGCATAGGGGCGGGGATCGACCAGCTCATCCGCCGCAGCGCCCGCGAAATGATCGGAACTGATGTTGCGGATGCAATTGCCGCTGGTCTGGATCGCATGCATCTCCACGCTGGCGAGGTCGGCCAGCAGGTCGGGCGCTTCCTCCAGCTTGATCCAGTTGTACTGGATATTCTGGCGCGTGGTGAAATGGCCGTATCCGCGGTCATACTTGTCCGCGATGTCGGCCAGCATGTGCATCTGCCGCGAATTGAGCGTGCCATAGGGGATCGCGACGCGCAGCATATAGGCGTGCAATTGCAGGTAGAGCCCGTTCATCAGCCGCACTGGCTTGAACTGGTCTTCGCTCAGCTTGCCTTCGAGCCGGCGGCGGGTCTGGTCGCGGAATTCCTCGACACGGGCATCGACCATCGCCTGGTCATATTGGTCATAGAGATACATCAGATCACCCAGTTGCCGATTTCAGGATCGGCCGGCTTGAGCGTGAGGTCGGGGCGTACAGTGGGGCCGAGCGCGCGCACGCGGTCCTTGATATGCGCCGGGCGAACGCCATTGGCATCGCGGCTCGCTTCGATCGCATAGGCGGCATTGACGCGCCGGGCGGATTGCTCGCGCGCGAGGATTTCGTCGGCGCGTTCGCCCACATCCACGGCGTCGTTGACATAGACCGACCAGCTGGTGCCGTCCCACCACACGACCGCGCCCGATTTCAAATCGTTGCCGGTGAGGATCTTCACAGCACTGCCTCCGCCGCGAGTTGCGCGACCGATTGATCTTCGCGCGCGGTGACTTCGCCGATCACGATCAGCGCCGGGCTTTTGACCCTTTGCCGTGTGACCAGTTCGGGCAGGCCCGCCAGCAGCCCGCGTAGCACGCGCATCTGGGGGCGGGCGGCATTCTCGATCACGGCCACCGGCATGTCGGGCGCGAGCCCTTCGGCCATCAGCTTTTCGGCGATCTGCGGCGCGGTCTTCACGCCCATGTAGATCACCAGTGTTCGGCCCTTTCCGGCAAGGCCCGACCAATCCTGTTCGGTCAGGCCCTTGCACTGGCCGGCTACGAAAGTGACCATGGAAGAGGCGTCGCGGTGGGTCAGCGCGATCTGTGCCGCTGCCGCCGCGCCATTGGCGGCGCTGATGCCGGGAACGATCTCAACCGGCACGCCGGCAGCGCGCGCGGCTTCGGCTTCTTCGCCGCCGCGCCCGAAGACCAGCGGGTCGCCGCCCTTGAGCCGCACCACATCGCGCCCGGCGCGCGCTTCGCGCACCAGCAATGCATTGATGTCGTCCTGCGGCATGGTGTGCTGCGAGCGGCGCTTGGCGACCGAAATGAAGCGCGTATCGCGCCCGGCAAGCGCCAGGATCGCAGGTTCTACCAACCCGTCATGGACAATGATTTGCGCGCGGTTGATCAGCCGCGCAGCGCGCAGGGTCAGCAGGTCCGGATCGCCCGGGCCTGCGCCAACGAGATAGATGGTGCCGGTCTTTGCCATGCGGGCGAAATGGCCAATCGGCTGCGCACCCGCCAGCGAGAATGGATTTCCAATCGCGTAGCAAAGCTATGCCAGGCTCCCGCGACTACAGCCAACCCTATGATTTAGAGCGATTTTCCTCGCGCGCCGCGAGTGCTTCGATGAGCCGCTCGAACTGCGCATTGCCGCGCAGGTTGATGTCTCGCTGCGGGAAAGGGATCTCGACATTGTTCTCTTTGAACAGTCGCCACAGGTTCTTGAGAACCTCGGATCGGATATTCCCGACACCTTCTTCCGGGTCCGTGATCCAGCAGTGAATCACGAAATTGACCGAACTCTCGCCATATTCCGCCATCCAGATGGTGGGGGGCGGATTCTTCAGTACGCGCGAGCAAGACCGGGCCGCCTCCAGCATCAATTCCTCGGCCTTGTTCATGTCGGCATCGTAACTCACGCCGACAGGCACCTGCATCCGGACCCTTCGGCTGGAATAGGACCAGTTTTCGACCTGATTGATCATCAGGTTTTCGTTCGGGATCAGATATTCCTTCTGGTCGCGAGTCGTGATCGACACCGCGCGGATGCCGATCTTGCGGATCTGGCCAAAGGATTCGCGGCCCGCGGCATCGGTAACCGCGATCACGTCCCCCGGCTTGATCGACTTGTCCATCAGCAGGATGATTCCCGCGATGAGGTTGCCGAAGGTTTTCTGCAGGCCGAAACCGATGGCGAGGCCGAAAGCGCCCGAGAAGACGGCCAGCGCCGTCAGGTCGATCCCCAGCATGTCGATCCCGAACATGAAGGCGACAGCCCAGATCAGGATCGTCGAAATCTTCTGCGTCAGCAGCCGCTGGGTCTCGTCCAGCCGGGTTGCGCGCTTGAGCAGACGCGCGTTTATTCGCGTCAACGCCCATGCGGCGGCCAGCACCAACATGATCACGCCAATCACCACGATGCTGTCCCAGACGGAGATTCTCGTCTCTCCGAGGTTTAGCGCCCAGGAATCGAGCGTTTCCACGACGCTGCCCGCGATCTCGCTCTTGGAAGCGATGGCTTCCTTGGCGCCTTGCGCGGCGACCACCGCTTCCTGCGCTTCGGGTGGCGCCTGTTCGGCCAGGCTCCAGGCCTGGCTCGGGGCCGGCGTTTCCGTTGCGGCGGGTGAGGGCGTGGCGGTTGCGGTCATAGGTCTTTCATTGCGGCAAAGCCGCGTTCCAGGTCGGCAATCAAATCGGCCGGGTCTTCCAAGCCGATCGACAGCCTTATGCCCAACCGGTCGTTCTCATTCCATCCCGTGCGCGGCCATGGGCTGGCGTCGCGGATCGACGCAGGGTCGAATGGCAGGGCCAGGCTTTCGAAGCCGCCCCAGCTATAGCCGATCCCGAACAGTCCGAGCGAATCGACCAGCCGCGCCCGCGCCGCATCGTCGCCGCCCTTGAGCACGAAGCTGAATAGCCCGCAGCCGCCGGTGAAATCGCGCTGCCACAGCGTATGGCCCGGATTGCCGGGCAGCATCGGGCACAGGACATGCGCGACTTCAGGCCGGGTGGCGAGCCAATCGGCGATCGCGAGCGCGCTGGCAGTCGATTTCTCGAGCCGTATGCCCATGGTCCTGAGGCCCCGCAGCGCCAGCGAGGCATCGTCGGGCGAAACCACTTGCCCCAGCTGCTGTGCGGTCAGCCGCAAAGCGCGGTACCAGCGTTCGCCCGCGCTGGCGGAACCCATAATCAGGTCCGAATGCCCGCCGACATGTTTGGTCAGGCTCATCACGCTGATGTCGCAGCCATGATCGAGCGCGGCAAAACCGAGCGACGTGGCCCAGGTATTGTCGAGCAGGCTCGTCGCGCCCTTTTCGCGCGCGATCGCAGCCAGCGCGGGTATGTCGCAGACTTCCATCGTCAGGCTGCCCGGGCTTTCGAGCCACACGGCGCGGGTCCGCTCGCAGAAAGCGTCGCGATAGGCGTCCAGGTCGAGCGGGTCGAAAAAGCGATGCTCGACCCCCCAGCGCTTGAGCAGGCCGCGCGCGATATTGCGGCTCGGCTCGTAGGAATTGTCGTTCACCAGCAGTACGTCGCCGGGATGGAGCACTGCCATCAGCGCGCCCGCGATCGCCGCCACGCCGCTGGGATAGAGCACCGTGCCATGCGCGCCGGGCTCGAGCTCGGTCAGCGCTTCGGCCAGCGCCCATTGCGTCGGTGCGCCGCGCCGCCCGTAATAGAAAGTGCCGTCTTCATTCCCGCCCAGCGCGGCCTTGCGCTCGCCTTCGCTGGCGTAAAGATGCGTGCTGGCGCGCCACACGGGCGGATTGACCACCGGGCCGGTCCATTCGGGCCTGCGCCCGGCCTCGACCAGCCGCGTCGCGGGCCTGCGGGGCGGGCGCTCGCCGCTCACAGCGAAACCGTGGCCTTCGGGGTTGCGGGATCGCTGCCCCAGTCGAGCCAGCTCCCGTCATAGAGCGCGGTATCCTCGCGGCCGGTCAGGTGCAGCGCGAACAGCAGCACACAGGCGGTCACGCCGCTGCCGCAAGTGGTGACGATCGGCCGGTCGGCATCGATCCCGGCATCGGCGAGCGCGTTGCGAAGCTCGTCGGGCGATTTGTAGGTTCCGTCTTCGCGAAACAGCTGCCCGAACGGGAGGTTGCACGATCCGGGGATGTGGCCCGTTGGCTGCCCGTGGATCGTGTCGACGGTGGTACCGGTGAAGCGACCCGCGTCGCGGGCGTCGAGCACCTGTTCTGCACAGCTGTTGAGGTTCTCCATCATGTCGCGCTTGAAGCGGATCCGATCCGGTGCTGGCAGCGAGAAGGGCTGGGCGCGTTGCACCTGCGGTTCGCCGCTTTCGAGCGCGCGACCCTCCGCCTTCCATTTGGCGAGGCCACCATCAAGGATGGCGACATTGTTCAGGCCGTGCGCCCGGCACAGGAACCAGGCGCGCGCCGCGGTCTTCACCGCCGAATCGTCATAGAATACGATCCGGCTGGCCGGCCCCGCGCCGCAGCGCGCCAGCTCGATCGCCAGCTGTTCGGGCCGCGGCAGCGCCTGCGGCACATCGGAAGTGTCGTCGACCAGCGCGGCAAGGTCGAAAAAGCGCGCTCCGGGAATGTGCGCGGTGGAGAATTCGGCTCGTGCATCGCGTTCGGCGGCGGGCAGGTGGCGCGAAGCGTCGAGCACCACCAAATCGGTTGCGCCCAGATTGCTAGCGAGCCACTCGGTCGAAACAAGGCTGTCCATATTCAAGGGACTAGCGGGGCAGCGCGCTCGCGTCGAGTGGGCGCTTGTCAGCCCATGGTTTCCAGCGCGCGGGCACGGATATTGTCATAGCCGCCCGGCGGGCCCGAAAGCGGGAGCGGATGGACCCTGCCACCGGCATTGGGCGATCCCGGCCCGACCAGGAATGTGCGCAGCTCTGGCCCGAAGTCGCTGCCTTCGACGCGCAGGCGGATCAGCGGCATGCAGATCGGCAGCTGGCCCTGCGCAAACACTTCGATCTCGGAGACCGGAAGCTGCAGCCTGCCGGCAACGCTCGCGTTCTGGTGCGGGCCGATCCGGTCGAGCGCGCCACCTGGCGGGAGCTGGGTTGTTGCCGAAGCCAGCTGCTGCTCCATCGGCAAGGCGCGGCTCGAAGTGATCAAATCGGCCGAAATCGCAATATCGCGCAGGGCACGGTTCGAGCGGTTGGAAATCGTGATGCGATAGTTGACCGTCAGCATCATCAGGCTGCGCATCAGCTGTTCGACTTCGAGTGCGATGTGAATGTCCGGCGCGCCGATCTCTTCCGGCTGCGGAGTGGGGCGATCAGGAACGATAGGCGGCTCGATTTGCGGCGGCTGGCGCGGAGTGCGACGGCGCGCGATCAGCCAGCCGCCCAGTCCGCCCGCAAAAAGCGCGCCCAGCAGCCCGGCCGCCCAGCCCCACCAATCGGGCAAGGGCGATGCCGGTGCAGATTCCAGCGTCGCTTCGGAAGTGGCAGCAGGCGGGACGATCGGCTCCGGAATGAAGCCGGTCGGCTGGTCGATCGTGGCGCCGGGCGAGCCCAGTTCGAAAAGTGGTGGCGTCAGTGGATCGACGGCGGGCCTTGGAGTGCCTGACGGGCGAGGCGTGGGCGTCGAATTCGGGCTTTGCGAGGGGCTGGCCGCCGGTCGCAAGGGGTTGGCGGCGGGCACCCCTCCTGACTGTAGGCTCGGCGTTGCGAGCGGCGGCGGAGCCTGTGTGGGCGAGGGCGTTGGGGTTGCCGTGGGGATCGCGCGCGGACCGACGGGCACCGGGCCGCTATCGTCCGCTGGGCCCTCCACTATGGGCGTGGGAGTTGGCGATGGGTTCGACGGCAGGGTGTAGTCCTGCGGGCGCTGCTGCGCGGCGAGCGGCGCGCTCGCAATCGCCAGCGCGATAAGGGAACAGGACAGGGCAAAACGGGTCATCATGGCTGCGCTTCAGGGTCAAGCGGGAGCGGGGCTGAATAGGCACTTAACCCGGCGCGATCCAGCCAGTCTCTTGCACTCAGCGTCACTTCGCGGCAACAGCGCGGCATGAGCGACACACCCAACCCGCAGTTCCTCGGCAAGCAGACCGCCTTGCCTGCCTCGCCCGAGCAGGCGCAACTCGATTATGTGCCCAATCCGCGGCCCGACACGCTTTACCTTGTGCGCTTCGCCGCGCCGGAGTTCACTTCGCTGTGCCCGGTGACTGGGCAGCCGGATTTTGCGCATCTCGCGATCGACTATGCGCCGGGAAAATCCATCGTCGAATCGAAAAGCCTCAAGCTGTTCCTCGGCAGCTTCCGCAACCACGCCGGATTCCATGAGGATGTGACCGTTGGGATTGGCCAGCGGCTGACCGCGGAAATGAAGCCGCAATGGCTCCGCATCGGCGGCTATTGGTATCCGCGCGGGGGCATTCCGATCGATGTATTCTGGCAAAGCGGCCCTCCACCCGAAGGGCTGTGGGTGCCCGACCAGGGCGTCGCCAGCTATCGCGGCCGCGGCTGACGGGATGTGGGCGGGCTGGCGCTGAAACGGCGCAGAGCGCCGCAAGGGCGACCGCCCGTCCACAGCGACCGAAAGGGAGCGAGGAAAGCCAAGTGAGCGAACGCGAACGCCGGCGCTTGAGGCCAATCTAGAATGGTGCCGGCTGCAGGAATCGAACCCGCGACCTGATGATTACAAATCAACTGCTCTACCAACTGAGCTAAGCCGGCGTGCCTTCTTGAGGACGCGGTCCACTAGGGCAAAGCGCCCCTGGCCTCAAGTAGCGAAGCGATAGGCCGACAAGAAAGCCTCAAGTATCGAAGCGATAGGCCTGAAAAACACTCAAACCGCGCCGAAAGTCCAGCCTTCTGTGCGTGCGACCTCGGGCGAAAGACCCGCCGGGCTCCAATAGGCCGGGTCGTGCGCGATTTTGCGAAGCCAAGCGGCGGTAACCAGCGCATCGGATGAATGGTCGTCGATCGCCCCGCTTCCGCGAACCGGCGGGCTACTCAACTTCGCTAGTGCGGCGTTGAGGTCTTCAAAGGTCCGCAGCTTGGTCTTGCCCATGCCGGCTCCACCCCTGCGCGCTGCGATGGAGGTGTACATTTCGACAACCACCGGGCCGCTTTCGGGCAAGGGATCGATCGGCCAGACCGAGACGCGACCACGCAGCCGGTTGAGCATGCGCATGCCGGTGAGGCTCGATTTACCGACTTGCGCCGCGCCGACGAGGTTGAAATTGCTAACCGGGCGCACACCCTGCTCGCGCTGAGCCTGCTCCGCGCGGCGGAAACGGCCTTCGCGGGTTGGTGCATCGGGCAGGTGGAAGCGATCGCCGACATGCTCTTTCGAATGCCGGAAATAGCGCGAGGCCTCGGCGTGGCTCACGAAGCTCCCGGCCTCGAGATGCGGGTCGGCTGCGCAGATCTCGTCGATCAGCGCCCATAGAGATTGCGCGTCGGCGGGGCTTTCGCTCCAACCCGGGAAGAACGCACCGGCATCGGCAAAGGGCAACGAAATGCCCAGGTCCATGCCCACCAGCGTTCCCTCGGGCAAATCTTCGCGCAACAGGGCCAGCACATCTTCGCGGCTCCACCCGCGGCCCGGATCGACCAGCACCGGCGACCCGCCGTCGCCATGTGCCAGCGAGAGGGCGATTCCCATTTGCCGTTCGCCACGAGCGCCGGACCAGTCGATCGCGAGGAAATGCGAGAATTCACGCATTGTGGCGTTGCGCGCGAAGGTGCTCCCAATAGGCGATGCGTTCGCGCACCTTGCGTTCGAAACCGCGCTCGACCGGGGTGTAGTATGTTTGCGGCTCCATTCCTTCGGGCCAATAGTTCGCGCCCGAAAAACCGCTCTCGGCCTCGTGGTCGTATTGGTAACCCGCGCCATAGCCGATGTCCTTCATCAGCTTGGTGGGCGCATTGAGGATGTTCTGCGGAGGCATGATGCTGCCGGTTTCACGGGCGCTGGCCCAAGCCGCCTTCTGCGCCTTATAGGCGGCGTTCGATTTGGGCGCGGTCGCGCAGTAAAGGCAGGCCTGCACCACCGCGAGCTCGCCTTCGGGGCTGCCGAGGAAGTCATAGGCGTCCTTGGCTGCGAGGCACTGGACGAGCGCTTGCGGATCGGCGAGGCCGATATCTTCGCTGGCAAACCGAACCAGCCGCCGCAACACGAAGAGCGGCTCTTCGCCCGCCACCAGCATCCGTGCGAGGTAATAAAGCGCGGCTTGCGGATCGGAACCGCGCAGCGATTTATGCAATGCGCTGATGAGGTTGTAATGCCCTTCGCGATCCTTGTCGTAGACTGCGACCCTGCGCTGTAGGAAGGCGCCGAGCGCGGCGGGATCGAGCGGTTCGGCGATCCGGGCATTGTAGAGAGTTTCGGCCTGGTTGAGCAGGAAGCGCCCGTCTCCATCTGCAGTCGCGACCAGCGCGGCACGTGCCTCGGGCGTGAGCGGTAAGGGGCCTTCGAGTTGTTCGGCTCGGTCGAGCAGCTTGTCGAGTGCATCTTCGCCAAGCCGGTTGAGCACCAGTACCTGTGCGCGGCTGAGCAGTGCCGCGTTGAGCTCGAAGCTGGGATTCTCGGTGGTCGCGCCGACGAGAGTCACCGTGCCGCGTTCGACGAAGGGCAGAAAACCGTCCTGCTGCGCACGGTTGAAGCGATGGATCTCGTCCACTAACAACAGCGTCTTCTGCCCCGCCTGCGCGGCGCGATCGGCCTCGGAAAAGGCCTTCTTGAGATCGGCAACGCCCGAGAACACCGCGCTCACCGCTACAAAGCGCATGCCCACGGCATCGGCAAGGAGGCGCGCGATGCTGGTCTTGCCCGTGCCGGGCGGCCCCCAAAGGATCATGCTGGACAGTCGGCCTGCTGCGACCATCCGCCCGATCGCGCCTTCGGGCCCGGTCAGATGCTCCTGCCCGATGACCTCGGTCAAATCGCGCGGGCGCAGGCGATCGGCCAGCGGCGCATCGGCGCGCGGCTCATCCTGCCCGGAAACGGGCGGCGGGGGATCATCTGCGAACAAGTCTGCCATTGGTCGGAACCAATAGGCCGTTCGCAGGATAGTTGCATAGCCTCCTCGTAAAGTTACATCTAAGATATATCATAGAGCTGTCAAAACATATCAGGAGAACCCCCATGACCTGGAACAAACACCGCCGCTTCAGCCGTTCCGACGCCTTGCCGTTTCTCGCCATGATGGCGGGCAATGGCGGCAATTGGAGCGCGAGCTGGGGCGGCAGCAGGTGGGAAGAAGACGAAGGCGAGGAATGGGCTGGCGGGCGGCACCGCCGCCGTCGGCGCATGTTCGGCCATGGCGTACTGCGGCTCGCCCTGTTGGCGCTTGTGCGCGACGAACCGCGCCATGGCTACGAGCTGATCAAGGCGATCGCGGAACTGACCGGCGGCGAATATGCGCCGAGCCCCGGTGCGGTCTATCCCACGCTGCAGATGCTTGAGGACGAAGGCATGATCGCCGAAGTGGAAGCGAAGGGCGCAAAGAAGCCGTTCGAAGCTACGGTTGATGGCATCGCCGAACTCAACGCGCGTGCCGACGAAGTCGAGGAGCTGATGCGGCGCCTGGCCCGCATGGGTGAAAGGCGCTCGAAGGTCCGTTCGCCCGACCTGTTCCGTGCGATGGGCAACCTCGCCAGCGTGATCAAGAACCGGGCACGGGCCGGCAAGCTCAACAAGGCGGCGATGGACGAGATCGTCGACATCATCGACGAGGTCGCCAAGCGGATCGAGCGGCTCTGACTCTTAACCGGTTTGCGCTTGCGCAGCTTGCAGCATAGTCTCTCCCTCATCGACTCCGCGCTATGCGGGGAATGAGGGGGAGGATCGCTATGAACGATGCCGCAAAGACGCCCTGGCACCTGTGGGCGATAGGTTTGGTCAGCCTGCTGTGGAACTCGGTTGGCGCCTATGATTACACGCAAACCCGCATGCGCAACATGGAGTACCTTGAAGGGATGGGCTTCACCGAGGAAGCCTTGGCTTACATCGATAACTTCCCGATCTGGGCGGATATCGCCTGGGCATTTGGCGTTTGGGGTGCTCTGGCTGGATCGATCCTGCTACTTCTGCGGAACCACTTTGCCGTGACCGCTTACGCACTTTCGCTGGCGGGTGCAGTATTGTCTAACCTTTACCCGTTTGTCGTCGAACCGCCTGCGATCATGCAGTCCTCCGCAGCAAAGGTGTTCTCGCTTGTGATCATCGGGATCGCGGCCGCATTGCTTTACTATGCGCACCGGATGAAGGCGGCAGGCGTCCTACGCTAGGTCAAGCGCGGCCTTGAGCTTGGCGGCGTCGGCATCCTGCTCGGCCCGGCGCCGCTCGACCAGTCTAATGTAGGTGTCGGCGACGACCTGGTTGATTGCATCCCAGCTGTATTCGCGCGCCTTGCGTTCGCCCGCCGCGCCGTGTGCCGCACGCAGGACCGGATCGGTGCAATATTCAGCTAGCGCGTCTGCGCATCGATTTACATCGGCCGACTGGCCGGCCAACGGCACCAGCTTGCCTGTAACACCGTCCACCACGATGCTTGCGCTGCCAGTCGCTCCGGCGGCAACGACGGGGAGGCCGCTCGCCATTGCCTCAAGCGTGACGTTGCCAAAGGCTTCGGTGACGGATGGGTTGAAGAATATGTCACCACTCGCCAGTGCCGCGCCCAGCGCCGCGCCAGTCTTGAAACCGGCGAAGCTCCCGCCGGGCAAGTTCGCCTCGAACCAGCCGCGCGCGGGGCCGTCGCCGATCACCAGCACCTTGTGCGTGATCTGCCGCTTGCGCAGTTGCACGATCGTGTCGGTGAAGACGTCGAGCCCCTTTTCCATGACCAGTCGGCCCAGGAACACGACCGCGACATCGTCATCCGCAAGTCCGTGCGCGCGGCGCCATTCCAGGTCGCGCTTGCTCGGATCGAAGATCGTGCGATCGACCCCGCGTGACCAGATAGCGATATCGTCATGCATGTCCTGTTCGATAAGGGTGTCGACCAGGCTTTGCGAAGGCGCGACGAGCGCGTCGCAGCGATTGTACAACCGCCGCAGGATCCATTCGATAACCGGCTCAAGAAAAGCCATTCCATAGTAACGCGGGTAGGTTTCGAAGCGGGTGTGGACCGAAGCGAGCACAGGAATGTCATAGTCCTGCGCCCAGCGCAGCGCAGCGTGCCCTGCCGGATCGGGCGAAGAGAGATGAACGATATTGGGCTGGAACCGCTCGAGTTCGCGCTTAACCGCCTTGCCGAGGCCAGTGGGGAGGCGATACTCGCCGCGCCCCTTCACGGGCATCCGGACGTTGGGTAGCCCTACCAGGTCGCCGGTCGGCTCGAAATCGGGATTGGGCACCTTCGGAGCGTAGACGCGCACGGCCGCGCCTTGCCGGAGGAGGTACTCCACCAACCGGTTCAAGGCCTGGTTCGCGCCGTCGCGCGTGTAATTGTAGTTGCCGCTGAACAGGGCAATGCGAAGATCGCTCGTCTGCATGGTGCCAAGCGCCATAAAGAAGCCCGCGGCGATTGGCGAGAGCGAGAACGCAATTCTGGCTATGCTGCCGTTCTGTAACGCAATTTGCTTCGCGCAAAAGAAAAGCGGCGCGCCATTGGCGCGCCGCCCCCCAAACTAGGCCAGAGGCCTGCTTAACTATTGCCGGACGTAAGTCCGGTAATCGTGCCCATCACCATCTCGTAGATCCGACGAGCGATGAGGCTGGCCGAGACGCCTGCTGCGGCGATGGCAACATTGCCGAATATCGCACTCAAATAGCCGCCGACGGCAGGGATACTTGCCAGCGCCGCTGCGACTACAGGCAGCACCAGTACCGCAAGGAACATTCTGACTGCGTTGTCCTGATCTGCCCAGATACCCGCAATGATCGCGAGTACCAGGATTACCAATGCGACATCCAGGCCCGGAATGTTGACCACTCCGGCAACAATCGCGAGCAGGATTGCCAGCGTTGATGCGATTCCACCAATTTTCTGCATTTTCTCTCCCCCCAAGTTTCTTATCATGGAGGGCTGCGATCTTAGCCTTTGCAATGCTGCACTATCAAATTTCCATGCTGCGCAGCAAACAATTGATAATAAATAGTAAATAAGCATACCCACAGTCTTTTCCACAGGCTCGGTTTACGTAACGTCAACCGATAGGCCGAGGCTGAGGCGCGACGAATCGATCTGAAACCGATCGCAAATGGTCGAAACGCTTGCGTGGAATCCGGCTTGACTAGTTGCATCGCGCCACTAATGCGGCCGCCGGGCCACGCGGTCCCAACGCCGCGCGTGCTCTCTGCAAGGAGAGTCTACATGACTGAGAATACGCTTCCGACGCGCAAGCCTGTGCGTCCGTTTTTTTCTTCCGGTCCCTGCGCGAAGCCGCCGGGCTGGTCCCCTGACAAGCTGGCCACCGAATCGCTCGGCCGTTCGCATCGCGCGAAGATCGGCAAGGCGCGGCTTGGCTATTGCATCGACCTGATCCGCGAAGTGCTCGAGGTGCCGGCAACGCACCGCATCGGGATCGTTCCCGGTTCTGACACCGGCGCGGTCGAAATGGCGATGTGGACCATGCTCGGTGCGCTCCCGCTCACCACTCTGGCGTGGGAGAGCTTCGGAGAAGGCTGGGTGACCGATGCCGCGAAGCAGCTCAAGCTCGATCCCACCGTTATCCGCGCCGATTATGGCGAATTGCCCGACCTTTCGCAGGTCGACTGGTCGAATGATGTGATCTTCACCTGGAACGGCACCACATCGGGTGTGCGTGTACCCAACGGTGACTGGATCGCTGCAGAGCGCGAAGGGCTGTGCATTGCCGACGCAACCAGCGCCGTGTTCGCGCAGGACATTGCCTGGGACAAGGTCGATGTGCTGACCTTCAGCTGGCAGAAGGTGTTGGGCGGCGAGGGCGCACACGGTGTGCTTATCCTTGGTCCCCGCGCCGTCGAGCGGCTCGAGACTTACACGCCCGCATGGCCGCTGCCGAAGGTGTTCCGCCTGATGAGCAAGGGTGCGCTCGCCGAAGGCGTTTTCAAGGGCGAGACGATCAACACTCCGTCCATGCTCGCGGTCGAGGACGCGATCTTCGCGCTCGAATGGGCGAAATCGGTTGGCGGGCTCGAAGGTATGAAGGCCCGCGCCAACGCCAACGCCGCTGCGCTCGATGCGATCGTGCGGGAGCGCAACTGGCTCGGCCACCTCGCATCAGACCCTGCCAGTCGCTCGAACACCAGCGTTTGCCTTACCGTCGATGGCGCCGATGCGGACTTCATCAAGAAGTTCGCAGGCCTGCTCGAGGAGCATCACGCGGCCTATGACATCGCCGGATATCGCGACGCCCCGCCGGGCCTGCGCATCTGGTGCGGGGCGACGGTCGATACCGCCGATATCGAAGCGCTGGGCCCCTGGTTCGACTGGGCCTGGGCGACTCTCCAAAGCCAATGAATTCCGTCACCCTGAACTTGTTTCAGGGTCCATTTCTCCACATCGGGCTGCGTACGAGAAGGCTCGATGGATGCTGAAGCAAGTTCAGCATGACGAAAAGAGACAGATTATGACCAAACCCAAAGTCCTCATCTCTGACAAGATGGACCCCAACGCAGCCAAGATCTTTGCCGAGCGCGGCTGCGACGTTGACGTCATCACCGGCAAGACGCCGGAAGAGCTCAAGGCGATCATCGGCCAGTATGACGGCCTGGCGATCCGTTCGGCTACCAAGGTGACGAAGGAAATCCTCGACGCCGCGCCCAACCTCAAGGTGATCGGTCGCGCTGGCATCGGCGTCGACAATGTCGACATCCCCTACGCCAGTTCGAAGGGCGTCGTGGTGATGAACACGCCGTTCGGCAATTCGATCACGACCGCTGAACATGCGATTGCGATGATCATGGCGCTGGCCCGCCAGATTCCCGAGGCTGACCGCCGCACGCAGGCAGGCGAATGGCCCAAGAACGACTTCATGGGCATCGAAGTGACCGGCAAGACGCTGGGCCTGATCGGTGCGGGCAATATCGGTTCGATCGTGGCCAGCCGCGCGCAGGGGCTCAAGATGAAGGTGATCGCATACGATCCCTTCCTGACCGAAGACCGCGCGATCGAAATGGGTATCGAGAAGGTCGATCTCGATACGCTGTTGAGCCGCGCCGATTTCGTCAGCCTGCACACCCCGTTGACCGACCAGACGCGCAACATACTGAGCCGCGAGCGGCTCGAGAATGCCAAGCCGGGCATTCGCATCGTCAATTGCGCGCGCGGCGGGTTGATCGACGAAGTCGCGCTGAAGGACCTGTTGCTAAGCGGGCAGGTTGCCGGCGCTGCGCTCGACGTGTTCGAAAAGGAGCCGCCCGCGCCCGATCACCCGCTGTTTGGCACGCCCGGCTTCATCTGCACTCCGCACCTCGGTGCTTCGACCACTGAAGCGCAGGTCAATGTCGCGTTGCAGGTTGCCGAGCAGATCAGCGATTTCCTCGTCAACGGCGGCGTGACCAATGCCCTCAACATGCCTTCGCTTAGCGCGGAGGAAGCGCCCAAGCTCAAGCCCTATATGGCGCTCGCCGAAAAGCTCGGCAGCCTGGTGGGCCAGCTGTCGCATGGCAATCTCGAGAAGATCAGCATCGAGCGCGAAGGCGCCGCTGCCAGCCTCAACGGCAAGCCGATTACCGGTGCAGTACTGGCCGGGTTCATGCGCCGCTATTCGGACAGCGTGAACATGGTCAATGCGCCCTATCTCGCAAGGGAGCGCGGGCTCGACGTGCGCGAGGTCCGGCACGACCGCGAGGGCGTGTACCACACGCTGGTGCGCGTGACGGTCGAGACCAGCCAAGGGCCGCGTTCGGTCGCGGGCACGCTGTTCGGCGATGCTGCGCCGCGGCTGGTCGAGATCTTTGGCATCGGTATCGAAGCGGACCTTGCCGGCCACATGCTCTACATCGTCAATGAAGACGCGCCGGGCTTTATCGGGCGCATCGGGACCCTGCTCGGCCAGGCCGGCATCAACATCGGGACTTTCCACCTTGGTCGACGCCAGGCTGGCGGCGAAGCGGTGCTGCTGTTGAGTGTCGACCAGCCGATCAACGAGGAATTGGTCCAACAGGCGGCCAAGATCGAAGGCGTCAAAATGGTGAAGGCGCTGGAGTTTTGATCGCCGATCGGGCAAGCGCGCGTTTGTCATGACCGAAGCTGACGACCTGCTGCCCGAGGGGCTCGAAGACCGGCTGCCGCAAGAAGCGGAGCGGATTACCCGTGCCATGCGCGCCTGCCTGGATGTGCTGGCGAGCCATGGCTATGCGCGGGTCCGCCCGCCGCTGGTCGAATTCGAGAAGTCGCTCGCAGGGCGGATGGACGGGGTGCAGCCGCGCCGCATGTTCCGCTTCGTCGATCCGTCCAGTCTGCGCACGCTCGCCTTGCGCAGCGACATCACGCCGCAAATCGGGCGGATTGCAGCGACCAGCCTGGCTGCCGCGCCGCGTCCGCTGCGCCTCGCCTATTGCGGCGAGACCACGCTGATCAAGGCAGACCAACTCGAGCCTGCGCGTGAGCGGTTGCAGCTTGGTGCCGAGCTGATCGGGGCGGATACTGTCGCCGCGGCTGGCGAAGTCGTGGCGATCGCGGTCGAGGCGCTGGCGGTTGCAGGGCTGACGGGCATTTCGGTCGATTTCACTTTGCCGGACCTAGTCGACACGCTCGCGGTCGAGGCAATGCCGCTGGCGCCGGATCAAGTCGATGCCGTGCGCCGCGAATTGGACATGAAGGATGCGGGTGGGCTCAAGGAAGCGGGCGGAGAAGCCTATTTGCCGCTGCTCTATGCCACCGGTGCATTCGACGAAGCGGTGGCCAAGCTGCAGGCGATCGATGCGGGCGGGGCGCTTGCGAGCAGGATTACCGGGCTCAAGGCGATTGCGGCAAGAATTGGCGCCCGTGCACGCATCACGCTTGACCCGACCGAGCGGCACGGCTTCGAATACCAGAGCTGGTTCGGCTTCACCCTCTTTGCCGAGGGGCTGCGCGGGACGCTGGGCCGGGGCGGCACCTATCTGATAAAGGGGAGCGAAGAAGCCGCGACCGGCTTCTCGCTCTATGTCGACCAGCTTGCCCAGGCACTAGGAGATGCTGCGTTATGCAACACGCTCTACCTGCCTTCGGGCCACGATGCAGCGGCTGCGGCACAGCTGCGCGCCGATGGATGGCGGACGATCGCGCAGATCGGCGACGGCGAAGACCCCCGCGCGTTGGGTTGCACCCACGTGCTTGACGGCGCAAAGCCGCTCGCGATTTAGGCCGGGCTGGCGGCCGCTTCGGAATGGAGCGGTCGGCCCGCTATCATCAGCCAGCTTCACTTACGGCAAGAGGTTTGATCCACATCGGCTTCGTAAAACGAGCCAGAATGTCGTTTTTTTACAATCTCTTTTCAGGCTGGTTTGTTCTTCTGGTCCCGGGTCGCCCCTTGATTGGGACTGGGGGTAATAATGGCGACCGTCGCCTCGACTGGCTCAAGTGGCTTGATCTTGAGCCGAAGCAAGCCTCTGCGTTTGTTCACGCTGCTTCTTTTCTATTTCACGCAAGGCTTCCCGCTGGGCTTATTCTACTACGCCTTGCCTGCCTGGATGAGCGCGAACGGTTCAAGCACAGCTGAAATCGCCTCTGTCGTTGCCGCCTCCGCGCTCCCCTGGTCTTTCAAACTCATAAATGGCTTCCTGATCGATCGTTACACGTTCTTGCCGATGGGACGACGGCGATCATGGATCATTGGGGCGCAAGCAGTGATCGTTGCGGTTTTCCTGACCGGGGCAATAGTGTCCCCTGCTTCCGCTTACATTTTCCTGCTCTCAGCACTGAGCTTTTGCGCCAACACGGCAGTTACCTTTCAGGATGTAGGGATAGACAGCCTGGCGGTCGATATCATGCCCGACAACGAACGGGCAAAGGCAGCCGGCATCATGTTCGGAGCGCAATTGCTGGGCATGTCGGCGGCCACAGCCTTAGGCGGATACATGTTCCAGAAATGGGGCATTACCGTTGGCCTGCTTGGCCTGTCGATGTTCCCCTTGCTGGTCATGATTTACGGAATCTGTATTCGCGAAAGATCAGGCGAACGTTTGCTGCCCTGGACGGCCGGTGCGAGTCATCCGCTGAATGCGAAAATCAAGGTCGATGCATGGTGGCCGCTATTACGTGGTTCTTTCAAGGCCCTCTATGTCCCTCTGACGCTCGCCGCCGTGCCGGTTTTGCTGCTTCGTTCGGTTCCCTACGGTGCCTTCGAAGCGTTCCATCCCGAGCTCTTCACTCAACCGCAGGCTGGCAGATAAGTGATTACACCAACATGATATCGAGCTCGAATTTGATCAGTGGTGCATTGGGGTTGATCCTAGGCGGCTGGTTCATCGACAAGATCGGCTCGCGAAAAGGCTTGATCATAGGTGCCGGCGGAGGCGCGACCATGTTGCTGGCAATGGGGTTTGCTCAACCATTGTGGTCGCAAAGCTGGCTGCTGATTTCCTTCACGGTCATCGTCGACATCTTTGCATTGCTCTACATTATTGCGATCATCCCGATTTGCATGCGGATGTGTTCGCCCGTGGTCGCAGCGACCCAGTTCACGATCTACATGGCCGTCGGCAACTTTGGTCGTCCGATCGGGGCATGGCTTGCCACAGAGACGGCCGGAAACGGGTATCCGCAATGGCTCTATTGGTCTGGCGCGATCGCCTGGATGTGCGTCGTATTCCTGATGCTTACGGTACTCTTCCCAAGGCGCGGTGAGGCAGTCGCCGAAATCATCCATGAGCAGCCGCAGGCAGAGGGCATTCCGGCGAAGGTGGACTAGCCGACGTCTGCAATCGGTGCGTTTGCTTCATCCTGCGCGGCTATTCGTCAAATGCCTTCTTGAGCCAGGCATCGACCACGGGCGTCGCCGGATAGTCGGGATCGCCCAGCCTGCGGTTGATCTCCGCATGGCCTTGCAATCCGCGGCCTTCGAAGCCTTGCACTGTCGCGTCGGTGTCGCCCTTGCGTAACGCTTCGCCCAGTCCCTTGCTTTGTGCGGTCCCGTCCCTGCGCTGGACGTGCAGGATAAGGAAGGCGGGGGCATTGGGCGCGGCGGCGTGATGGGTTGGCGAAAGCGCCTTCTGCCGCGCCGGATCGGTGCCGAACGCCTGCTTGTAGGTATCGCCCATCAGCCGCGCGTTCTCGTCCATCTGTGCGGGTACGTCATAGGCCGCGCCGTCGAGCGGGATCACACCTTTGACATCGCGATAGGAAAGGCCAGCGCCGCGCAGATATTGCGGATCGGTGCCGACCAGTGCGACCAGATGCGCCCCAGCGCTATGGCCCATGAGCACCACTCGGCGGCGGTCGATCTTCAGCCGGTCCGCCTCAGCCAGCAGCTTGGCGAGCGCGGCGGCAACGTCGGCTGCCTGCTGTTCAACCGTGGCTTCGGGCACCAGCCGATAATTGATCGATGCGAAGTGATAGCCTTGCCCGTTGTAGTGCGGGGCCTTGAACCCACCCGTGGCATTGCGCTTGTCGCCGCGCTTCCAGCCGCCACCATGGACGAAAAGCACCAGCGGGGAAGGGCGATCCGTCGATACCGGATGGAAATCGAGCTTCTGCAGCGGGTCGCTACCATAGGCGATCTCTTGGGCGCCTCGGCGGAGCGACTGGCGCGCTTCCCCCTGAGCATCACCGCGACTCGCCTGTACGCGGTCCCGCAGGCTCTGACGGCACGGTGCACTGAGGTTTTCGCGTTTTTCGATCATGCAACTGCGCATCTCGCTGCGGTCGGTACCGCAAAGTCGCACGATCTCCTGTCGACATTCCGCAGGGAGGCGTGTGCGCTCTTGGGCCATGGCGGTGACTGCGCCACATACGGCAAGCCCGGCGATGATCATGCGAGTTGTGCGCATCTTCTATCTCCCTGTAATCGCGCCAAGGCTAGGCTGCGCGTCCGCGAATGCCAGTCGCGATTTGTCGCAAGCTGTCGCAACCGCCCGCACCATACACGCCGCGCCGCTTGACTTGCCTATGCCCCACGCTCTAACCCGCGCGGCGCATCCGGAGCCGCAAGGCTCCCTCCATTTCCGTCCCTTGGTCGAGTCCTGTCGAAGGACCATGAGGATCCCCCTGGCAGGGGGTAAGGTGTAAGCATGGCCAACGTAACCGTGATCGGGGCCCAATGGGGCGATGAGGGCAAGGGCAAGATCGTCGACTGGCTCGCCAGCCGCGCCGATGCCGTCGTTCGCTTCCAGGGCGGCCACAATGCCGGTCACACGCTGGTGGTGGGTAACACCACCTACAAGTTGAGCCTGCTCCCCTCGGGCATCGTTACCGGTACGCTATCGATCATCGGCAATGGCGTGGTGCTCGACCCGTGGGCGCTGAAGGCCGAGATCGAAAAGCTCGAAGGACAGGGCGTCACCATCACGGACGACAATTTCGCGATTGCCGACAATTGCCCGCTGATCCTGCCGATCCATCGCGATCTCGACGCCTTGCGCGAAACCGCAGCGGGCAGTGGCAAGATCGGCACTACCGGGCGCGGCATCGGCCCGGCCTATGAAGACAAGGTCGGTCGCCGCGCGATCCGCGTGTGCGATTTGGCGCATCTCGACAGCCTCGAACCGCAGCTCGACCGGCTTTGCGCGCACCATGACGCGCTGCGCGCCGGGTGCGACCAGCCGCCGGTCGATCGCGAGCGCTTGCTCGCCGACCTCGCTGAGATTGCGCCCTTCGTTTTGCGTTTCGCCCAGCCGGTGTGGAAGCGGCTGAAGAAGGTGCGCAAGGCCGGTGCGCGCATCCTGTTCGAAGGTGCGCAAGGCGTTCTGCTCGATATCGACCATGGCACCTATCCCTTCGTCACCAGTTCGAACACGGTCAGCGGCACCGCGGCGTCGGGTTCGGGCCTTGGCCCCAATTCGACCGGCTTCGTGCTGGGTATCGTAAAGGCTTACACCACGCGCGTCGGCAGCGGCCCGTTCCCGACCGAGCTCGACGATGAGGTTGGCCAACGACTGGGCGAGCGCGGGCACGAATTCGGCACCGTCACTGGGCGCAAGCGCCGCTGCGGCTGGTTCGATGCGGTGCTGGTGCGCCAGAGCTGCGCCATCTCGGGTGTGACGGGAATCGCGCTCACCAAGCTCGACGTGCTCGACGGCTTCGACAAGGTGAAGATCTGCACTGGCTATCGCCTCAACGGCAAGATCATGGACTATTTTCCCAGCCATGCTGGCGACCAGGCCGGGGTCGAGCCGATCTATGAGGAAATGGACGGCTGGCACGAAACCACCGCCGGCGCGCGCAGCTGGGCTGACCTCCCGGCCAATGCGATCAAATATATCCAGCGCGTGCAGGAACTGATCGAAACGCCCGTGGCGCTGGTTTCGACCAGCCCCGAGCGGGATGACACGATCCTGGTGCGGGATCCCTTCATGGATTGATCGCTGGCTATGAGAACTTCCCTGAATTCTTGACCTGATCTATCTTTGTTCTTACCCTGTTCGCGATCTATCGTAATTCAGGAACGTATTTGTATGAACGGATCGGACGAATTCCGGCATTGGCCGGCAAGCGATGGAGCGGGATTGGCTGCGAGCGTCTCGGTCTTTGCGGATCGTCCTGCGTTGCGCGACCAGATGGCAGAGGATCTGGCCGATGCCGGATTCCGTTTGATCAAGGCAGGCGAAGTGGCCGCACTGCTCGATGGAGAGCTCGCCGCGCTTGGTGATGTGGTGCTGCTCGATTGCCCTGCCGTAGATGCGGGCACGATGGCGGCACTGGCGCGGCTCGACATGCGCGTGGCGCGATCCGGCGCTCAGCTGATCGTTTCCACTTCACTTGAGGCGCTGGATGATGTGTTCGCCTGCTTCGACCAGTCGCGGCCGCAGATATTGGTCGACCCGGGCCGTGCGGAGCGGGTGGTGGCGGTGGGGCGCATTCTCGGCCATTTGGCCGGCGGGCGGGTACGAGAGCTCTCTCGCGAAGATCGTGCTGCCCTTCTTCAGCTAACGCAACAGGTCGATGCGATCGCGCGCCAGCTTGAAGGCCTTAGATCGCGGCTCGGCGACGATGAGAGCGATCCGAAGCGGTTGGGCGATCCGCGCAGCGCGTTTCGCGGCTTTGCCGATAGCTCGCGGGTTGAGAAGCTGGCCAAGCCGGGCCTGCCCGATGCCCGGCTTGTTCGCGAGATCATCCGCCATCGCCACGCGCGCGCGAAGTTCTTCGATGCGGCACTGTTTGGCGATCCGGCATGGGACATGCTGCTCGATCTCACCGCTGCTTATGCCGAAAAGCTTCGGGTGTCGGTCACCTCGCTTTGCATCGCTTCAGGCGTGCCGCCGACGACGGCGCTGCGCTGGGTGCGCCAAATGACCGAGGCCGGGCTGTTTGAGCGGGTGGAGGATGTGGCGGACAAGCGCCGTGCGTTCATTTCTCTCAGCGACACGGCGCGCGATGCCATGGCGTGCTATTTTGCGGAGATCGGCGAGCCGGCGCTGGCTTGCGCAGCCTGATCCTAGCCGGGCGCATAATGCAGGACCACCGTGAGCCCTTCGCGTTCCTTATCGCGCTCCTCTTCGTTGAAAGGCAGCCGGCTGGCATCCGCACGGGAGCGGTTGAGGATCGCATCGGGGATGGCGCCGTCGAGCAGCAGTGTGTCTGCTTCGCCTAGCAGGCGCGCCTGCCGAAGGGTCAAATCTTCAGGATCATCGCTCGAGAGATCGATCGTCTCGGCCTGAGAGGCGTTCGGGCGATCAGCACTATCCAGCCAGCTTTCGACCCGTTCGTACGCAGCCGGATCGAACGGATCGAGCACGCCGTCCTCGGCCAGAGCCGCGTCGAGTGCGCGCCGTCGCTCGGCGCTGTCCGGGAAGCGCATGCGCAATCGTTCGCGAAGGTTATGAAGAGCGGTTGCCAACAGGCCCAATGTTTGCGGCAGGATCGCTTCGAGCCGTAACCGCAAGTGCTTGGCCAGCCCCGCCGACGCACTGCCAGTGCCGACCGCGACAAGGACAGGGTCGCGATCGAGGATGCTGGGAGTGGTGAAGTCGCACAGATCGGGCATGTCGACCACATTCACTAGCATTCCGGCGCAGCGCAAATTGATCGCGGCATTCTCGCAGGCCCGCGAATCCTCATAGGCGACAAAGGCCAATCGCACGCCTTCGTCTATCGCGCGCTGCATATCGGCTTCGACGATCCCGCCCGCACGCTCGACCAGCCGCCGCTTCGGTTCAGCGGCGGCGCCATCGCCCAGAACCAGAACCTTCTGGCCATTGATCCGGTGGAACAGCGGCAGCGAATGGATCATGCCGGCCGACCCCGATCAGAGCCAGTCGGGAACGCGCTCGGCGTCCATGATCGCTGCAGCGGGAATGCGGTCAGCCACCACGGCAAAGCGATCGCCGTCCACCAGCGCTTCGGGCACGAAACCGCGCGAATTGTATGAGCTGGCCATAGTCGCGCCATAAGCTCCGCCGGTACGGAACACCGCCAGATCGCCAGCGACCAGCGCGTCGCATTCGCGGTCACGCGCGAAGGTGTCGCCGGTCTCGCAGATCGGGCCGACGATATTCGCCGTCATCCGCTCGCCGCTGGGTTCCACTGCGATGAAATCGTGCCAAGCGCCATAGAGCGCCGGGCGCGCGAGATCGTTCATCGCCGCATCGACGATCACGAACGGTGGGCCGTTGCCGCCGCGCTTCACGCGCACGACCTGCGTAAGAAGGACCCCGGCATTGCCCGCAATCACGCGACCCGGTTCAAAGGTGAGGTGAACACCCCAATCCTTGGTCACCCGCGCGACCATCGCGCCATATCCGGCGGGGGAGGGCGGGTTCTCGCCAGCCCTGTAGGGCACGCCAAGCCCGCCGCCCAGATCGACATGGGTAATCGTGTGGCCAGCGGCGCGCAGGTCCTCGACCAGCGTGCCGACCTTCGCGAAAGCAGTTTCGAGCGGTTCAAGATCGAGCAATTGGCTGCCGATATGGACCGCCACACCGCGCAGGTTCAGTCCTTCGAGCGCAGCCAGTTCGTCATAGGCTTCGCGCGCATGAACCATCGGAATGCCGAACTTGTTTTCTGCCTTGCCGGTCGAAATCTTTTCATGCGTTTTGGCGTCGACATCTGGGTTGATTCGCAGGCAGGCGGGTGCCCTCTCGCCGCGCGCGGCGGCCAGCTCGGCCAACTCTCGCCCCTCTTCGCGCGATTCGATGTTGAATTGCCCGATGCCCTTGTCGAGCCCGAGTTCGAGTTCGGCCCGGGTCTTGCCGACGCCCGAGAACACGATCATCTCCGGCGCCATGCCCGCAGCCAAGGCGCGGATGAGTTCGCCGCCCGATACGACGTCTGCGCCGAAACCCTGCTGCTGCAATACTTTCAACACCGCGAGGTTGGGGTTGGCTTTTACCGCAAAGGCGATCAGCTTGTGAGGCACACCTTCAAGGCCTTCGCGGAATACCCGGGCATGCCGTTCCAACGTGGCGCGCGAATAGACATAGACCGGCGTGCCGACTTCTTCGGCGATCCGCGTCAAGGGCACGTCTTCAGCGTGCAGCACGCCATTCTTCAGAGCGAAATGGTCCATGTGTGTCCCGTTGTGGCCTATTCCGGCGGGAGATCGAAAGGATCGTCGGCGCGCTCTTCCGAGCGGCGCCTCAGCTCCACGCTGCGCTGAGGTGCAGCTAGAGTCTCGATTTCGAGCAGTTCTTCGGCCTTGGGCTGCTCGGTTGCACCGTATGGCGCAGGAGGCAATTCCTGGTTGGCGAGCGGCTCAAGATCGGTTTTTTGCCCGCAGGCGGCAAGCAGCAGGCTGGCGGCAAGGATCAGTCTTGTCTTCATCTGCCAGTCATCCCCAATGCCTGTCGCGCTTCGGTCACGCGCCGTTCTACCTCCTTCGGCGCGGTCCCGCCATAGGAGGCGCGCGAAGCGACCGAGGCATCGACCGACAGCGCCTTGTAGACGCGATCGTCGATGCGGCTGTCGATCGCCTGCAGCACGTCGAGCGGCAGCTGGTCGAGCGCCACGCCGTCTGCCTCTGCGCGTTTGACGGCCGCGCCGGTGATGTGATGCGCTTCGCGGAACGGAATGTCCGCTTCGCGCACCAGCCAGTCGGCAAGGTCGGTCGCGGTGGCATAGCCCAGCTCGGCCGCCTGTCGCATGCGGTCGGTGCGGAATTCGCTTTCGGCCACCATGCCGGTCATTGCCGCTATGCTGAGCGCAAGCAGGCCCGCCGCTTCGAAGACCGGCGGCTTGTCGTCCTGCATGTCCTTCGAATAGGCCAGCGGCAGCCCCTTCATCGTCACCATCAGCGCAGTGGCGCAGCCGATCACTCGCCCGGTGTGGCCGCGCACCAGCTCGGCTGCATCGGGGTTCTTCTTCTGCGGCATGATCGAACTGCCGGTCGAAAGGCTGTCAGGCAGGCGCACGAAGCCGAACGGCTGGCTTGCCCAGACGATGAATTCTTCCGCGAGGCGCGAGAGGTGGAGCGCGCATTGGCTCGCCGCCATCAGGTAATCGAGCGCGAAGTCGCGATCGGACACGGCGTCAAGGCTGTTGGCCGTGGGCCGCTCGAAACCGAGCGCCTGCGCCGTTGTCGCCCGATCTATCGGAAAACCGGTCCCGGCCAGTGCGGCGCTGCCGAGCGGGCACTCATTGAGGCGACTGCGTGCATCGGCGAAGCGGCTGCGATCGCGCCGCAGCATCTCGTAATAGGCCATCAAATGGTGGCCGAGCGTCACCGGCTGCGCGGTCTGGAGATGCGTGAAGCCGGGCATGATGCTGGCGGAATGCTCCCCGGCGCGGGTCACCAAGGAGCGCTGAAGGGCGGCAAGCCCTTCGTCGGCCTGGTCCATCGCATCGCGCACCCAGAGGCGGAAATCGGTCGCGACCTGGTCATTTCGGCTGCGCGCTGTATGGAGTCGGCCGGCCACAGGACCCACCATCTCGGCCAGCCTCGCTTCGGTGGTCATGTGGATGTCTTCGAGGTCCCAGTTCTCGGGCACGCCGTCGCGCTCATATTCGGCCGCGACCTTGTCGAGGCCCTCCGCAATCGTCGCAGCGTCCTCTGCACTGACGATACCCTGCGCGCCGAGCATGGCGACATGCGCCTTGGATGCGGCGATGTCCTGTCGCCACAGCGCCTTGTCGAACGGGATCGAGGCGTTGATTTCGCGCATGATCGCGCTAGGGCCTTCGGCAAATCTGCCGCCCCACATCTGATTGGAGCTCGACATGTCCTTACGGCTATCGTTCACTATTCTCGCCTCGGCACTTTTTCTTGCCGCCTGCGATAGTGGCGCAGGCGACGCGGCGCAACAGCAGGAGCAATTGGCCGATGCCAAGCAGGAATTGGCGGGGGAGATCGATCGCAGCTTTGAAGGCGAATTGATGCCCGCGGTGACGGTCACTGACCCGTCGGGCAAGCAGCTCAATCTGGGTGCGCTGCAAGGCCAGCCAGTGCTGCTCAACCTGTGGGCGACCTGGTGCGCGCCCTGCGTGGTCGAGATGCCGATGCTGGACCAGCTTGCCGGCACCAAGCAGGGTGAACTGCGCGTGATCACCGTGAGCCAGGACATGCGCGGGGCCGATGTGGTGGTGCCTTTCTTCGAAGCGCGTCAGTTCGCCCATCTCGAACCATGGCTTGACCCGAAGAACGATCTAGGTGCGAGCTATGAAGGCGGCGGGGTCATGCCGCTGACGGTGCTCTACAATGCTTCCGGCGAAGAAGTGTTTCGCGTGGCGGGCGGCTATCACTGGGACAGCGAAGAGGCGCTGGCGGCGATAGGGGAAGCACTCAAGGAATAGCGTTTCGCGCGAACCTTCAGAGCACGCGGACAATGATGCAGGTGAGATTGTCCGGCGCGCCGCGGCTCGCGATTATGACAAATATCTCGACGGACTTGAGGCTTCGATGCGCGGCAACATTACCGATGCCGATGCCGTCCAGTCGATCGCCAAGGCCAACCACACGCGCGCCTACCTGTCAGATTTGCTCAAGCGGTCGCAACTAACCCTGCGATAAGCGGGCCTGCCTAGGCTCAGGACTCATTGCGGCAGCCAGAAGATGACGGTTGCGGCGACGCAGATGGCGGACATGAACGTGTGGGC